>JBOHWL010000076.1:0-2952 GCA_050736615.1 Binataceae bacterium (SeqCode)
GCAGGCGAAGCGAACACACCAGGCGGAGCGATGCGGAGCCGAGCGCATTAGCGAAGCCGAAGGTTTCGCGAGCAAGCGAGTCTGCGAGCTGCGTCTAGGAATGCGAGTCCGCGAGTCGCGTTCAGGACCACGAGCCTGCGAGGTGCGTCCAAAATAAGTGAGGAAACCCGGATAAAACCGAAGGGAAAGAACAGACTCCGGGATTCCGCGCCGCGCTCGGAATGACATATAAGACCTGCGCGGAGCTTCCTTAACCGGCGGTGAGTTGTGCGGCGAGCGTGGTCTCTTGGGCTAATTCAAATCGCGGCGGATGCAATCGGTTCGGCTCAAATCTCAACCGCCGATCATCACGGTCATGCAGCCCAGCACGATGACGCCGCCGTGCGCGGTCTGATCGCCCAGCCGCGCCGCTGGCAAGTCGCCAATCAATACGGTGGCCGAGCCTCTCAGAATAACGTCCGGTGGACCAACGCAGATCGCCTGATCCGTGATGCGCGCGGCGGGCAAGCCGCCAATCAGCACCGTGGCACATCCGGGCGGCAGAATTGGCCCGCCCACGTGCGGCACCGGCCCATCGGTCATCGGGCAGGTATGCATGTCTGTGACACGCGCGGCGGGTGGCATAATCGTTATGCTCGAAGAACACCGGACACGGGCAAGCGGCCGGCCGATGAGACCATCCAACCGCGATATTGCTCTGTGAGCGTCGCGTTAGTTGAGTTTGCCACCTTTGCTGCCGTCATCGGCGGTATCAGGCGTTTGCGGAGACTGGGGATTGGCATCCGGTCCTTCGCCTGGCGCGCCGCCGCTGTTAATCATGACCATCGTGCCCTGGATTGCAACCCCTTCGGGTCCAATCGCAACGAAGTTGCCGCCCGCTTTGAGCGTAAGAGTCATGCCCGCCTCAATCACGACGGTCATCCCGGCGTTCAGATGGATCAACTCTCCAGAGTTGACGGCATAGCTCATGCCGACCTTTTCGTCGCGACTGCCAGTGACATTGAGCGAATAATTGGCGCCGACCTGATGACGGTATTCGCCGGTAATCGCCGCATGCTTGGCGCCTGTGACCTGTTCAAGCTGGTCGCCTTGCACGATCAGGCTGCGCTTGCCACCGACGAACTCGCGCAAATCATGGTTGACGCGCTCGTCCAGGTCATGCTCGGCGCGCAAGAAGATTTGTTCGTTGCCCTTGGCATCCTCAAAACGAATTTCGTTGTAATTATCGGCGCCGCCGGATTTGGAGCTGCGCGATTTAATCGTGCCGCGGGTCTGATTGTCGGGCAATGTGTAGGGCGGCATTTGTTCGGCATTATACACGCGGCCCGTGATAATCGGACGGTCCGGGTCGCCTTCGAGGAAATCAACCACGACCTCCTGCCCGATCCTGGGGATCGTGATGCCACCCCATAGTTTGCCCGCCCACGGCTGTGACACGCGAATCCAGCAGGAGCTTTTCTCGTCGCGATGGCCTTCGCGGTCCCAGAAAAACTGCACCTTCACGCGGCCGAAATTGTCAACGTAAATTTCCTGACCCGAGGGTCCGACCACCACCGCCGTTTGCGGCCCCTGCACGCGCGGGCATGCCGTCATTCGGGCGGGCCGGTAATTGATATCGGCCGGGATACAGTTGAATTCATTGGTATAGGACGGTGATGACGAGGTGCCGTTGCTTTGCCCGCTGGCGTAGCTGTCGCCGACTGAGGCCTTATGCCGCACTTCCGTCAGCAGATAAGGCTTATTCATGTCGCCGCGATAATGATCGGCCAAGGTGAACTGATAACCCGGCGCGAAGGTTCGGCACGTGCCGCCGCCAGCGGCCACAATTATCGCGGTTTCCTCTTCCTCCATGCGATAGCCGGCAAGGTCGTTGCCTTGCGAGGTGGTGTCGTACTTGCCGGGATAATCGTAGATTTCATAGTGGTCGCTGCCGGCCACCGTGGTGGTGCTTTCAGTCGAGCTCAACAGGTTGGTGCCCGGAGTCTCGAAATTATAGTCATTGAGTGCGTACTTGCCGGAGCGCAATTCCTGCTCGATGCGCCAGGACGTAACTACATCCTCATCTTCGGGCAGCCCGCCTTCTCCCGCGCTCTCATACCAGCTCACGGTGGATTGTCCCGGGCACGCGCTGTGCGCCGAGGGGGAATTCGCCATCACCAGGGTATGCTTGTTATCAGTGTGCTCGAAAAAATAATGAATGCCGTATTCCTCCATCAGCCGCGAGACGAAATTGAAATCAGTCTCGCGATATTGCACGCAATAATCGCGCTTGGGAAAGCTGCCCTGCAACTGATTTGAATAGTCACTAAAGCCGCGGCTTTGAAAGACCTTCTCGATAATATCGGGTACGCTCAAATTCTGAAAAATGCGGCAATCCGCCATCCGCGTCAAAAACCACAGCCATGGCACCACTTGCGCGTAGTAGTGGCTGAAACGCGGATCACTGCCGGCCTGGGCGAAGCGGCTGACGAAGCCATTGATATAGCGTGGTGCGCTTTCGCCGACCGTGCGCAGCGTGATCGTCGCGCGCTGGCCGACGATATTGGAAAAAGCGATCGCGGGATTTTCCGATAGCAACATCAGATCAAAGTGGAACAAGCGCGACATCCCTTCGCTGCCGGAGAACCCCTGCAGAAGCAAAACGTCGTCGCCCAGCGATGTGTCAATCGCGATGAGCCGGTCATTCTGCGTGTATCTGGGCATATCTAATCAGCAATTTCTCTAAATCGATGCCACCGCGCATCACTCGCGCGAAAGTCCGCGCGCAACCGCTTCGCGTTCGGGGCAATTTCGCGCCAACTTTGGACCCGAGCGTGACCGCGGGTTCACGACAGTTCGTAGCGGAAGGCGGCGTTGTCCACGCTCACATGGGCTTTCGTAATCGGTTGTCCCGCCGCCATCCGTGCCAGAAATTCACCCGACATTTCCGGCAACAGCGTACGGGTGAGAATG
>JBOHWL010000077.1:0-4750 GCA_050736615.1 Binataceae bacterium (SeqCode)
CATTTGCCGCCGCGGCATAGTCCCCGCTTTCGTAAGCGGAAATTCCTTGCGCGGCAAGTGGACGCGCCATCGCGTTATTTTCCGGCGTCGAGGACGTCTGCGCCGGACGGTCGGCCCAGGCAATCGGAGCGCCAACAAACGCCGGAACGAAACCGATTAGCGCGCACAGTATCACGCTTTGGCACCGCCGGACGACGCCGGTGACCGGCAGACTCGATATCATCTTCCCCCGGTGAAGCCGCGCGAGGGATTCGCGGCTGTCTGCGCGAACCATCAGCCACCGCATACTGACATCCGCGCGGCTCCATTCGCGGGCGGAGCATAATCGGATTGCTGATCCGGTGTCAACTTCGGGAAAGAGTGGAGCTCCACCGGCCAGGCCCTTACCGTCGCGGCCCGCAGGTGTGAATCCGGTTTATGCCGCGGGCTTCGATACAGCCGCGGTTCCAAGACCGCGATCGCGGGGCAAAATCCGGTCGAACAGATCATGAACGAAATACGCGCGCGACGCCTTGCCTTCGAGTGGGTCGGGCGCCGTGGCAACGCCGAGTTGACGACGCAGGGCTGAAAAAGGTGTACCCGCCTGGCACGCGCTGGTCAAAAATACCCCGCGATAAGAGGGTGTATGATAACGTACATCGGCGCTCAGCAAAGGTTCGGCAAATCGCGCGAAGGGGCTCTCCAAGGCGCGAAATTCCTCAGAGAAGCAGTAAACCGGCCGCACCAGCGGCTCGGCGAGCTGGCCGTTGAGCATCGACATGCGGAAGAAATGCAGCCGTTCGTAAATTGAATGCAGTCCGGTCCGCACCCCCGTCCCCCCAGGCTCCGGGCCACTCGCCGCATGCAGCCTGTCGACATAGCCCACCGCCTCATTCGGAACCGCCTCGGGCAGCGCGCTGAAGAAGCTGACAAAACCTTCTATCAGGTCGCACTTAGTCAACAGCAGATAGAGTGGAACATTGTGCCCGAGCTGCTGGATCACTTCCTCAACGCGCTCGCGGATTTTTCCTCCGTCCGCTTTCAGTTTCTCGTCGGGACCGGCCGCCAGCTCGTCGGCGGCAACCGTCACGATCACGCCGTCGAGCGGCTCACGCCCCCGATGGTGCCGGATAAGCGAGAGCAGGCGATACCATTCCGCCCGATCACGCGCCGGGTCGGCGGGAAAAGCGAAACGGCCGGCGGTATCCAGCACCAAGGTTCGATTCGACACCCACCAATCGCAATTGAGCGTGCCGCCCTCCTTTAGCGATGTGAGTGGTGAGAACAAACCAGACGCCGCCAGCATCGCGGACTTGCCCGACTGGGCCGCGCCAAGCAGCAGGTACCACGGCATGCTGTAGAGGGGATCGCCCCGGCCAGCATGTTGCGGCAAAGTTCGGAAACGCCGCAACGCGTCATTGAAGCGCGTCTGAAACTCCTCGGGGCTGGCGCCGCCGCCGGCGGGAAATTCCGGGTCGCTGCGGCTGATGAAACGGCGCCGCCTGAACCATGGTATGCGCCAGGCAATCGCGATTTTTTTGGCTACAGCCATGGTTAATGACCCGGGTTTTCCGCGCTGATGGTGAAACAGTAACTGGCCGCGACATCCGCATCGGGAGCGTCAGCATCAAGCGCCTGGCGCAACGAGCTCAGGTAGTCTTGCGCCGGCTCAGGATCCAGTCGCGGCGGCGAAAACAACGGCTTCGGGCTGGAGATAACCGTGACCATTTCACGGCCAAACGGCGGCTGAATTTGCCATTGCGCCTTGCTGTTCATACCGCCCACGGTCAGTTCGGTGGAAGCGCCAATCAGATTGTCCGCACGGTCCGGATTCGGGAACAGGTGTGCGACATTCTGGCGGTCGGCGACATAATAATCGACGTACACATAATGCAGCGGCTTTTTCGCCGTGATGTCGACCTCCATGTTCTCACCGCGATAATAAGTCGCGTCACATCCCTTCGAGGGCCGAATCGTCAAATCGAAGCCGTTGGCGTCGCTCTTCCGATGAAACGGCCCCAGGGTCTCCATCACCTCGCAAAACGGTCGCGGAATCGTGGTCAGGTCCGCATTCACACTTTTAACCCCGGGCACCGCCTCGACCATGTTCCGGACCACGGTAGCTTCGTGAGCGCTGTCCACATGCCCGGCGATCTTGACTACGCCGTGGTCGATGCCGAGCAGTTTCACGTGGTCGCATTCGCGACCTTGCAGGGCTTGCTCCACCAGCGCGCGATTGGGCCCGGACGGCCATAGCAAGAAAATGATAATACCGGCGGCAATCGCGACCGGCAGCGCCAGCCAATACGGCGACGGCCGCCGTCGTCTCACTGCCGGCGGCGGCGGTTGAATCTCGTAAGGCTGCGGCGTAATCCGCTCCTGCCGTTTTTCCAGGTCGAGCAGGTCGGCAACGGGAATCGGCAAAAGAGCGGCCGCTTGACGCCGCAATTCAATCAGTTGCGCCACCTGCGCATCGTCGTAATAGCGGCCGCGGAAACCCATGGCCAACGCCAGGAAGTACAGCTCGCGTACTTCCTTTTGCGCCGGCCCGAGACGGTTCAGGCGTTCAAAGAATTCCTCGCCGGCATTGGCGGTATTGAACAGCTTCACCTGTAACGGTGAGCGGCGCCATTCATCATAGAGCGCCGGATTGGAGTCGTGAACGTGGCGCAGCACGCTTTCATCGATCCATGCAATCACGGCAAAGCAGGCGTTGTCGTAATCAGCCTGCGGAAGATCGTTGCGTTTGACTGCCTGACGCTGCTGGTCGAGCAACCTTTCGATGGTGGCGCGCACGTCGGTGAAGGGACGTTGTTGTTCCACGGGCGTCCGCTCGAACAACAACATATAGGAAATCAGTGGAGTAAAGACTTCGCGCAGGCTGGGGGCCATCGCTGACGCTCTACTTGCCCCAGATGGCGAGCAAGCGCATCTCGGTGTCGGGCGCAAGCGCGGTGCTGGCGACCGCGATATTCCGCTGCTGGCGAATCTTTTGCCAATGTTCCGAATGCTGGTCGATGAGAAAATAGCGATAATGGGCGCGCGCCACCAATTCCTCAGGCGGTGATTCGAGCACATCAAGCTTAAGGCCGAAGAGAAACGACTTTTGCAATTTCGGCAGATCGTCGCGCGAGGTGATTTTGCCGGTCTCCTGCAACAGCCGATAGAGTTGCGCCGGACTCAGGTCACTGCGGATCGCCAGATAATAGCGATTGTCGCCAGTCAGAAACTGCTGGTCGAGGTCCGCGGTAAAACACTCGCCGTCATGCTTCAAGAGCACGTCACCAACCGGCGTGGTGGTCAGTTCGTCAAGCAATTCCCGCACGCGGCCGATCGCCTGCGAAAAGCATCGCCACAACTCGTTATGCTGATACGGGGGCACGCCGTCGTCGCCGTCGCGCGCGCCGAGCACCGAAATCGTCGTCGAAAAGGAGGAAAGTTCGCCGGTCAACTGCCGCAAAAGCGCGTAAAGCACCTCGGGATGGGAGTCGCCCAGCTCCAAATGATGATGAAACAGCGGGATATGACGGTTGAGCGTCTGGATCATGAGCAGACGGCCGAGGTCGCGCGCGCCGAGCTCAACGCCGTCCTTGCCACGGCGGGCGTACGCACCGATCTCCCGGCCCTTGGCGGTGAGTTGATCGCGAATCTCCTTGAGCATCGCGGCCAGCACCGGCGACGAGCGCACCGTGATGCAAGGCGCGACATATTGCCTGGAGAGCGTGCCGCCCTTGCCATCGGCGGAACGCAGGATTTCGGCAAGTTTGACCAGCTCGTAATCCTGTGAACGCTCAGCCGACACATCGAATAGAATTTCCGCGTCATGGACCAGGTACTGGAGCCGGCAAGGGTTGTCGTCGCCGGCAAAGAGGTCGGCCACTTCCGCCTCTTCAAGCACGAAGCGGCGACGGGAGCCCGGCTCCCCGCGCGTCCCATCAACGCCGCCCAGGTTGCCTTCATGCGGCTGCAATCGGCGCACTCCGAGATAGACCGAAAGCGGCTTGCCGCCGGGATCAAGTTCATGTTCAAACGAACGCGCCGCGGCCCGAGCCGTCCCCGGACCCCCTTCACCACCCAATCGCAACAAGGTGCCATCGAAGGTAAGCACTTCGCCCTGCTCGATTTCAAAGACAAAATTCCGCAAGCCGGGTTCGTTGACGGCGAGCGAATGAATACCCCAGCAGAGCGGCGAAAACAGCCGCAGGAAGTGATGCAGGCGGCCGTCATGATAGTTGTCCTGCTGCTGAAAATGCTGGGGCTGCAACAGCATTCCCTGACCCCAGAATAAAGGTCGTAGCGGTTCCATGGCCTGATTTCGTGTCCGCGTTTGCTCACGCCCGCGCGAAGCTTCAAACATCGCCGACGGGCGTGGTGATCGCGGCAGATGTTAGCTAACGACCATGACGTTTGAAAGCCTTGAGTAGACACGGGTTATCTTCGGCGCGGACGCGCCTCGGGAATGGCTGGCGCCCATTGCGGCATTCTTCGCCGCGGCGGCTGAACGGAGCTCGAAGTGAACCTTTACTTGTCTTTGCCGCGATGATAATTAACACGCGCACAACGGCAGATCCCTTTGCGGGCGGTTCCTCCGGCCACCCGCCGGTAAGGCACGCCGCGGATGCGTATCCAAGGCGTGAAAGCCCGCATCAGATTACATCGGCCTGACGGGGGGTTGAGTTGAACGCCAAGCAACTGCTCGAGGCTGGCCAACTTACGGGCGCACTTGAGCAGCTTAACCACGAGGTTCGCACCCATCCGTCGGAGACACGCC
>JBOHWL010000078.1:0-4447 GCA_050736615.1 Binataceae bacterium (SeqCode)
GGAGAGAATAACGCGATGGACGTGAAGATTCGCGACGTGGTTGACAGCGACGCGCCGGTCATCGGACGAATCTGTTATGAAGCCTTCGGCGCCATTGCCAACGAGCATAACTTCCCATCCGACTTTCCCAACGTCGAGATTGCGATTGGCGTGATTTCGCAGATCCTGGCGCATCCGGGCTTTCACGGCATCGTGGCCGAACTGGAAGGCCGCATCGCGGGTAGCAATTTTCTCGACGAGCGCGGCATTATCGCGGGCCTGGGACCGATCACGGTCGACCCGCAAGCGCAGAATCACGGCATTGGGCGGCGCTTGATGGTTGCCCTCATCGAGCGCGCGGAACGGCGCGGATTCCGAGGCCTGCGCCTGGTGCAGGCGGGTTATCACTGCCGTTCGCTCTCGCTCTATTCCAAGCTGGGCTTCGACGTGCGCGAGCATCTGTCGTGCATGCGGGGTCCGGCCATCAATGAAACGGTCGCGGAATGCGCCGTGCGCCGCGCCATCATCGACGAGGTGGAAGCGTGCAACCGTCTCTGCCTCCGCGTCCACGGCCATCATCGCGCCGGTGAATTGCGCGACGCGGTGGCACAAGGCACGGCAAGGATCGTCGAGCGCGCCGGGCGCATCACTGGCTACACCACCCAAATCACATTCTCCGGGCACGCGGTCGCGGAGACCAACGACGACCTCGAGGCGCTGATCGGCGCGGCCGAGTCATTCGCGGGGCCGGGCTTTCTGGTGCCCTCGCGCAATGGCGCGCTGATGCGCTGGTGCCTGGCCCGAGGCCTCCGCGTAATACAGCCGATGACGCTGATGACGACGGGGCTCTACAACGAACCGGCCGGCGCTTGGCTACCCTCGATTCTGTACTGAAAAAGTTGGATTAGGCGGCGGCATGGGCCCGCTGCGAACGGCAAGCGCCCTACCGCGTCCGGTCAGGCCTGCTCGCTCTCGACCCCCAACGGCGCAAGTCCGAGAACCATGCGCTGGCGATTGGCGCACATGCGTGATCGGCAATGGCACGCGCACATAGCCCCGGAGTCTCTAATACTTTATCGACTTCAGTTGCTTCAGTTCCTTGTCCACGACCACCTTGGGCAGTGGCGCGTAATAAAGCGCGGCGGCGTACTTCTGACCGTCGGTCAAAGCCCATTTTAGGAACTTCACGGTCGCCGCGCCCGTCTTGGGATTTTCCTGCTTTTCGTAAACCAGCAGCCAGGTAAAGGAGGAAATCGGATAGGCTTGGGCTCCCGGCGCGTCGGTGATCGAAACGCGGAAATCCGCCGGCATATTGGCGGCGGCGCCCGTCGCCGCGGCGGTCACTCCGGCCAGGCTCGGCTTGATCCATTTGCCGTCGTGATTGATAACCTCGGCGACGGGAATTTTGTTGGCAAAGGCGTAGGTAAGTTCGACGTACCCAAGCGCGCCCTGAGTCTGTTCGACCAGCCCGGTAACCCCTTCGCTGCCCTTGCCGCCCAATCCGACCGGCCATCGCAACGACGTGCCCTTACCCACCTCTTTGGCCCATGCCGGGCTCACTTTGCTGAGGTAATCCGAGAAAATATAGGTCGTCCCACTGCCTTCCGCACGATGACAGGTGACGATTGTTTCGTGCGGCAAGGCCAGGCCGGGATTCAGTTTGGCAATCGCCGGGTCATTCCACTTGATGACCTTGCCCAAAAAAATATCCGCAATCAGCGGTCCCGACAGGCGCAACTCGCGCCCCTTGAGTTGCGGCAGATTGTACATCAACACCACCGCGCCCAGCACCGAGGGAAAGTGCAGCACCGGCGCGGGCATCATCCTCTCCTGCGCATCCGACAACGGCGCGTCGGTTGCGCCAATCTCGACCGTGCGATCGCGCAGCATCCTGATGCCGCCGCCCGAACCGATCGATTGATAATTAAAATGAACCTCCGGATTGATTTTCGCGTACACGTGGAACCATTGCGAATAAATCGGATAGCCGAAAGTGGAGCCGGCCGCGTTGATCAAGCGCTGTGCGTGCGCCGGAATAGCGCTTCTCAGCATTAGCAATGTTGCAACCGTCAGGCCGAGGCCTCGCGCCAGTGAAACAAAGCGCCGTATCCGCCGGGGCGAAGCAATGGCGGATGGGCGCGTCTTCGCGCGGTCTTTTAGAACCAGCTCGCAAGCTAAGGACGTGCGCATCGATGCTCCTCCAGAGGGGCCGCGCCGCTTCAGACGAGTTCGGCGCGCCGGAGGCAAAATTAGCACGGCCGGATTAATTGGCAGTTACGGCAGCTTTGCAACGGCTTGAAGCCGCGCCATCGATGCCCGTAGCGCGCGCGCCGCGGGGTCGATGTTGATAATGTGCTCACTTCGCCGCTTCAGTTGCGGCGAAGACGATGATAGACAGAGAAGCAAGCGTCCCCCGCCATGAAAACCACTCTCACGGCGCTCCTCCTGATATTGTTGGCGTTGCCGCCCGCCGCGGCGCTCGCGGGCATGAACTGCCGCGTCAATCATTCGGAGTACGTGATCAAAAGCGATGCGCTCAAAGGCTATCGGCGCGCGCTCAACACGCAGAACCTCGAAGAACCCAACGCGGATGTGCAGGCTGATTTGAAGGGCCTCAATGAAATCTACGCGTGCATGGTCGAGAAGGGCGACATGATCCAGATCACCGGCGGCTTTCCACCGTGGCCGCGCACCGCGCGTTTCGATCGCGTCAAGGTGCTGCAGGGTCTGCGGCGTGGCTGTACCGGCTATCTGCCGGTGCAGTTCGTCGATTGCCGGCATCGTCCCAATCAGATGGCGGTAGTGAAATAAGCATGCAGCCAACCGCCTGAGGATGAAGGCCGGGGACATGTGCACGGGTTGAGAACGACTCGGCTGATATCGATGAGAGGGATGGGCCGAATCTTCAAACGTGGCTCCGTCTACTGGATCGCGTACAGCTATCGCAACAAGGAGTACCGGGAAAGCTCGCAGTCGGAGAGCGAGAGCCATGCGCTCAAGCTGCTCAAGAAACGGATCGGCGAAGCCGGTACGGGTCAATTCCTTGGACCGAACGAGGAAAGAGTTACGTTCGAGGACATGGCCGACGCGCTTCTGACCGATTACGAGATCAACAAGTTACGGTCGATCCGTTCGCTGAAACTTTCGATCAAGCATCTGAAGGCTCGCTTCGCGTTGGAACGCGCGATCGACATCACGACAGACAAAATTAAGAAATACATAGCTGACAGGCAGCGCGACGACGCGGCAAATGGCAGCATCAACCGCGAACTCGCCGCCCTGAAGCGAATGTTCAAACTGGCGCTAGAGTCCGGTCGGCTGAGATTCGCGCCCCACATACCACTACTCGAAGAGAACAACGCTCGACAGGGCTTCGTCGATCACGCCGTCTTCCTTGCACTTCGGGAGCGTTTGCCTGAATACCTGAAAGACCCGATATCGTTCCTTTACCTTTCGGGGTGGCGATTGGGTGAGATGAGAACACTTGAATGGCGAGACGTCGATCTTGCGGGGAAAGTTGTTCGTCTGCGACCGGCAATCAGCAAGAACAAGGACGGGCGGGTGTTGCCATTATCGGGCGAGTTACTAGAAATAGTAGAGCGTGAAAATGCCAAGCGGCGCCTCGATTGTCCCAATGTCTTCCATCTCGAAGGTCAGCCTGTAGGCGACTTCAAGCGATCATGGGCGACCGCTTGCAGGGCCTCGGGCGTGGGCAAAGTGCTAGTGCATGACTTGCGCCGGACGGCGGTCCGCAACATGGTGAGGGCCGGAATCCCGGATCGCGTAGCGATGACGTTGTCAGGTCACAAGACGCGCAGCGTATTCGACCGGTACAACATCGTGAGTGAGGCCGACTTGGCCGAGGCCGCGGAGCGCCTGCAAATGCACCTCGGCGCTCAACCGACAGCAGCAAAGGTGGCCCTTATGAAAGATCGCCGGAAAGGCTAGACCCAGGAGCTGTTGACCATGACGATAACAAACGGGAGATACTACGCGGAACAGGCCGTTTCCGATAACGGGGTCTTGGATCAACGTTTCCGAGTTTCGGTGCCGACAATTGAGACCCACGCCGTTAGGACTAGGAATTTATCTTGCGGGTAATTCCAGATTCCTGTACTCCGCGAGTCTTAGGCAGTACTCGTTATCGGGTTCTTGAGCCAGGCCCTGCCGAATATATTTGTCGGCATTAGGTTCGTCACCAAGACGAAGGCAGAGCCAAGCTAGCCTCGAAAAATCCGTGGCATTCGCCTCGTGCAACCCGTCCTCCATGACTTGACGGAGGCGCTCAGCGAACACGCGCTTCTCGTCTGCACTAAAGGCGCTGTACTCTGCGCGCATTGCAGAATTGAATCGGTTTGCTACGCTGCTGAGAACTCGGTACGGAACGTCGTCAAGCTCAGCTTGCTTGACCAAGGCATCGATTTCCCCTTTGAGATCGTTCGTATTGGCACTAAGGCGCGCGAGGTCG
>JBOHWL010000079.1:0-20105 GCA_050736615.1 Binataceae bacterium (SeqCode)
CCCAGCACGAAGCGCATCCGATGGCGCGGCACGATCGCGTCGAGCATGCCGTGGCTCATCAGAAATTCGGCGGTCTGGAAATCCTCCGGCAACTGCTGATTGGTGGTCTGCTCGATTACGCGCCGTCCGGCAAACCCGATTACCGCGCCCGGCTCCGCGATATTCAGATCGCCCAGACTGGCGAACGAGGCCGCCACACCGCCTGTGGTCGGATCGCAGAGCACCGAGATATACGGCAGGCGCGCGTCGCGCAGCCGCGCGATCGCGGCCGAAACCTTCGCCATCTGCATGAGCGAAAGCACCCCCTCCTGCATGCGCGCTCCCCCGGTCGAACTGAATACGATCACCGGCATCCGATGCGCGGCGGCATGGTCGAACAGGCGTGCCAGCGTTTCGCCCACGACTACGCCCATACTGCCGCCCATGAAATGAAAGTCCATGACGGCGACCGCGGCGGCGTGACGCTCAATTTTGCCCAGCCCCGCGCTCATTGCGTCATTGCGTCCGCTTTGACGGCGCGCCTGTTCGAGCCGCGCCGGATAAGGCTTGCTGTCGACGAAGTGAAGCGGGTCGCCGATCGCGAGTTCGCCAAACAGCTCACGCCAGGAACCGCGGTCAAGCGTCACCGCGATACGCTGCTCCACGGTCAGCCGCAGGTGATGCCCACACTTGAGGCAAACATTGAGATTGCGCTCGATTTCCTTACGAAAGGCGATTTCCTTGCAACCGGGACATTTGACCCAAATGTCGTCGCTGGGCACTTCTGCCTTGCTCTGAGTGTTCTCGGCCATCGGCTTCTTTCTTTGTCTTATTTTTAACGCAGCTCGCGGAGACCTGTTTTCAGACGCGACTCGCGGACTCGTTCGCTCGTTCCGCTTTGCTCCACTGGTGTGCTCGCTCCGCCTGCGGCTACGCTAATGGGAGACTCCGTTCGGAATGACAACTGGGGTTTGTGCCGAGGTTTCCTAATACGCTCGAAATGACGAGTGAGACTTGTGGGTTCTCGAGCGGCGGCCCGCGTTCGGAATGACACTACTGGCTTATGCACGGACTTCTTTCGTGGCGCGCGCCGATCATCGCGGCCTTGAGCGCGGCAATAAACTCTCCCGCAATCGAAACCATCGCGGAGGAACCCGCGCTGGCTTCCAACAGTTGTGACAACGCGCTGCCCACCACCACCGCGTCGGCCATCGCCGCGACTTCACCGGCTTGCGCAGGCGTCGAGATACCGAAGCCGACTCCGATGGGAAGGCTGGTGACGGTGCGCAATTCCCGCAATTTGCTTTCGAGGTCGGCGGCCAGACACGCGCGCGCCCCGGTCACCCCGAGAAGCGAAACGTAATAGAGAAAGCCGCTGGCGGCGCTGGCAATTTTGCGGCTGCGCGCGAGCGGCGTGGTGGGCGCTAAAAGATAAATCAGGTCAAGCCCGGCCTGACGCGCCGGCACGGCCAGTTCGGCGCTTTCTTCCGGCGGCAAATCGATCACCAGCAAGCCGTCAATTCCGGCCCGCGCGGCATCGGCGCACAACCGCTTGCAACCGTAATGGAACACCGGATTAAAATAGCCGAACAGAATTAGGGGGATCCGCGTCTGCGCGCGCAATTCACCGACCATCGCCAGGATCGCCGGCAAGCTCGCGCCCGAAGCCAATCCGCGCGCGGCGGCGCGCTGGTTGGCCGGTCCGTCGGCCATCGGATCTGAAAATGGCACCCCCAGCTCGATCAGATCGGCGCCGCGCGCTTCGAATTCAAGGATCAACTCGCGCGTGCGGTCGAGATTGGGGTCACCGGCGGTCACGAACGGAATCAGGGCGGCCTCGTCGCGCGCGCGCAACTCACGAAATTTATCCGCAATCCGGCCCTGCTGCGCGGCTGCCTCATGATTCATAGGCTCACCCCGAACGCCTGCGCGACGGTTTGCATATCCTTGTCGCCGCGCCCCGACAGATTGACGATCATCACCTGCGCGTGCGAGAGCGACGGCGCGAGCTTCACCGCATGGGCGACCGCATGCGCACTTTCCAGCGCCGGGATAATGCCCTCGGTTTCTGATAGCAGCTTCAAGGCGTCGAGCGCTTCGGCGTCGGTCACAGCGGCGTACTGCGCACGTCCGCTATCGTTGAGCCAGGCGAGTTCGGGGCCAACGCCGGGATAATCCAGCCCGGCGGCAATCGAATGGGTTTCGCGGATTTGCCCCATCTCATCCTGCAGCAGGTAGGTGCGATTGCCATGCAGCACGCCCACCGTACCGGCCGTAATCGTCGCGGCATGCATAGGACCATTGAGCCCGAGTCCCGCCGCTTCGACCCCAACCATCCGCACCGCCTGGTCCTTGATGAACGGGTGGAACAGTCCGATAGCGTTGGAGCCGCCGTTGACACATGCGACCAGCACGTCGGGCAGCCGTCCTTCGTATTCCATAATCTGGCGGCGCGTCTCGCGCCCGATCACGGATTGAAAATCCCGCACGATCATCGGATAAGGATGCGGTCCGGCAGCGGTGCCAATCAAATAGTAGGTGTCGCGCACGGTCGCGATCCAATCGCGCAGCGCTTCGTTGAGCGCGTCCTTGAGGCTGCGGCTGCCGGCGGCGACGGCGGTGACCTTGGCGCCCAGCAGTTTCATCCGGAAGACATTGAGTGCCTGGCGTTCGACGTCAACCTCGCCCATGAACACTTCGCATTGGCGTTTGAACAATGCCGCCATCGTGGCGGCGGCGACACCATGCTGGCCGGCGCCGGTTTCGGCCGTAATCCGCCCTTTGTTCATACGCACGGCGAGCAGCGCCTGACCCAGGGTGTTGTTCACCTTATGTGCGCCGGTATGGCAGAGGTCTTCGCGCTTGAGATAAATTTTCGCGCCGCCCAATCGCGCGCTCAGGTTGGCGGCAAGAAACAGAGGCGTCGGACGGCCGACGTATTCGCGCGAATAGCGTTTCAAGTCGGCGCGGAACGCGGGGTCGCGCCGGGCTACTTTATAGGCGCGCTCAAGCTCCAAAAGCGCCGGCATCAGGGTTTCCGCGACGTAGCGTCCGCCAAACTGGCCAAAGCGGCCACGGCTATCGGGCAGATTTTGCATTCAGGACAAAACTCCTCAGCTTGGCCGCGTCCTTAACTCCGGGCGCCGTTTCAACCCCGCTGGCCACGTCGACGGCGTACGGCCCAAGCGCCGCGGCGGCGCCAACATTAGCCGGAGCGAGCCCGCCCGAAATAAACACCCGGCGGAGATCGACGCGGGCGAGTCCGTCCAGCGACCGTCTACGCCCGGTCCCGCCAAATAAGCCCGGATGCCAGGTGTCAAACAAGATAAAGTCGGCGCGCGTGTTGACGGCGCCAGGCCATTCCGCCTTAAGCCGGAAGGCGCGAATCACCGGCAACGGCCAACCGGCAAGCGCCTCGCCGTCCTCGTCGCCGTGAAACTGCAGCATATCGAGGCCTGCCGCGGTCCGGCGCTCGTCGATATATGCGCGCGGCGCATTGACAAACACGCCTACCAGCAGGGCGCGCCCCTTTACCTCACTGGCAATCGCGCACGCCTGATCAAGGCTGACGCAGCGCGGGCTGGGCGGATAAAAGTTGAGGCCGATCAGATCGGCGCCGAGTTCCACCGCAAGCCGCGCGTCCGCGGGCCGCGTCACTCCACATATTTTTATCTTGACGGCCATTAATCCCGCGCTCGCGCGCCGGCGGGCGTCAGCAATGCGCTCAAGGCGCGATCCGGATCACCGCCGCGCAACAGGCTTTCACCAATTAAAAAACCGCGCGCGCCCGCCGCATCAAGACGGGCGATATCGGCGGCACTCCCAATCCCGCTCTCGGAAACAACCACGGCATTTCCATCATAACCACGCAGCAGTCTTTCCGTAACCGCAAGATCGGTTCTGAACGTGTGCAGATCGCGATTGTTGATCCCGATAAGCGCGGCGCCAATCGTATTGGCCAACGCGAATTCCGCCTCGTTATGCACTTCGATCAGCGCCCCCATGCCCAGTTCGCGCGCGAGCGCGGAGAGCTCGCACAGAACATCCCGCTCGAGCATTGCAACGATCAGCAAAATGGCGTCGGCACCCGCCGCGCGCGCCTCATAGACCTGGTATGGAGCGAACATGAAATCCTTGCGCAGCAGCGGCAGGTTGGCCGCCGCGCGCACCGCCCGCAAATCATGCAACGAGCCCTTGAAGTGGCGATCGGTGAGAACTGAAAGCGCGGCGGCGCCGCCGGTAAGATAAGCGCTTGCGACCGCCGCCGGATCGAGCCCCGGCAGGATATCGCCCTTGCTTGGTGAGGCGCGCTTGACCTCGGCGATTATGGCTGGCCGATGCGTGCGCAAGGCGGCGAGAAAGTCACGCGGCGCAATGGCGTCAGCGGCGATCACGCGCATCGCTTCCAGCGGTATTGCGCTTTGGCGCGCGCCAACTTCTTCACGCTTGGCGGCGAAAATTCGATCCAGAATCGATGCCATAATTGCTAACTGCGGCGTCAGCGCGTGACGGTGACGCCCGGGTTACTCGCCCGCCGGAGCTCTTCGAGGGTTCGCAAGGCGCGCCCGGAAATCAGGATGCCCCGGGCCGCGATGACTCCTTCGTCAAGCGACGGAGCCGCGCCTCCCACGTAAATTGCCGCGCCAGCGTTGAGTGCGAGCACATCTTGCGCCGCGCCTGGCTCACCCGCAAGTGCGCGTTGCAAAAGCTCCGCCGCCTCGCCCGCGTCAGCACTGAGAAACCCGGCGGCGCTGGCCGGCTCAAGCCCAAAACGCTCTGGGTTAATCCGGTATTCGCCCATTTCATCGCCACGCACTTCGGCGATGCTGGTGGGCGCGCTCAGCGAGATTTCGTCCAGCCCGTCGTTGCCATGCACCACCATCCCATGCTCGACACCCAACGCCTTCAACGCCTCCGCCATCGGCCGCAACAGCTTGGGCTCGGGCACGCCGAGCAATTGGCGGCGCGGGTGGGCCGGGTTCGACAGCGGCGCGATCAAGTTAAAAATGGTGCGGATGCCAAGCGTCCGGCGCATCACCGCCAGACGCGCCAGCACCGGATGGTAGGCGGGCGCGAAAATAAAGCAGCAATGGGCTTGCTCAAGACATCGCGCGAGGCCCGCCGGATCGAGCTCAAGCTTAAGCCCAAGGCGTTCGAGCACGTCGGCGCCGCCAACCCGTCCACTGATCGCGCGATTGCCATGTTTAGCCACATACACGCCGGCGCTCGCCGCGACCAGCGCGGCGCCGGTCGAAATATTGAAAGTGCCGGCATTGTCGCCGCCGGTGCCGCAGGTGTCGAGCACCTCCCCGTTCCGCAAATTCAAGGCCCGCGCCCGCCGGCGCATCGCGCGCGCGCCACCGGTCAGCTCGGCGGGCGCTTCACCCTTGAGCTTGAGCGCAACCAAAAAGCCGGCCACCAGCGCGTCGGGTACGATATCGTCGAGAATTTCACCGATGACGTGCTCGGCGACGGCGGCGTCAAGCGTGCGCCCTTTCATTACCTCGTTGAACGCCGCGCGCAGATTGCTCACGGAAGCCCCGCCAGGAAATTGCGCAGCACGCGTTTGCCCTCGGGCGTGCCGATCGATTCCGGATGGAACTGCACGCCTTCGATCGGGTATTGGCGATGGCGCAGACCCATGATTTCGCCCTCGGCGGTGCGCGCGCTCACTTCGAGAGCGGACGGCAGCGCGCCCGCGTCGACGAGCAGCGAATGATAGCGCATCGCCTCGAACGGATTTGCGAGTCCTGCGAATACCGTCCGGCCATCGTGCAAGATGGGCGAAGTCTTGCCGTGCATCAGGCGCCCCGCGCGGATCACCCGTCCGCCGAACGCCTCGGCGATACATTGATGGCCCAGGCACACGCCCAGCATCGGGAAAGCGCCGGCCAGCTCGCATAAAAGCCGCACCGAAATACCGGCCTGGGCGGGAGTGCAAGGACCGGGTGAAATTACGATCGCGCCGGGATTGAGCGCGCGTACGCCCGCCACATCGATCGCGTCATTGCGCCGCACTGTAACCGTCGCACCCAGCTCGCCGAAGTATTGCACGAGGTTGTAGGTGAACGAATCATAATTGTCGATCATCAGAAGTCGGGACATTGTCGTCATTCCATCTTATTGTAAGGCAGCTCGCGGACTTCTTACCCGGAGCGCGGCGCGCGGACTTGCCCGCTCGTTCCGCTTCGCTCCACTGATGTGCTCGCTCCGCCTGCGGCTTCGCTAGTGCGCGCCGCCAGCTCAAATTCGCGGGCGGCACCGAGCGCGCGCACCATCGCGCGCGATTTATTGATCGATTCCTCGAATTCGGCCGCCGGATCCGAGTCGGCCACCACGCCGCCACCAGCCTGGATATAGACCCGATCGCCCTTGACCAGCAGCGTGCGCAGCGCAATCGCGGTATCGGTATTGCCATTGTAACTGAAATACCCGACCGCGCCCGCGTACACGCCTCGCCGCACCGGCTCGAGCTCGTCGATAATTTCCATCGCGCGAATCTTCGGCGCGCCCGACACCGTGCCCTGTGGGAAGGTCGCGCGAAACGCGTCGAAGGCGTCGCAGTCCTCGCGCAATTCGCCTGCGACATTCGAGGCGATATGCATCACGTGGGAATAGCGCTCGACGCCCATCAATTCCGTCACCTTGACGGAGCCGATCGTGGCGACACGGCCAACGTCATTGCGGCCAAGATCGACCAGCATCACATGCTCGGCGCGTTCCTTGGGATCGGCCAGCAGTTCACCTTCGAGCCGCAGGTCTTCGGCTTCGTCGGTGCCACGCCGCCGCGTGCCGGCGATCGGCCGCAGCGTGATCTGGCGCCCCTCCACGCGCACCATCGTCTCAGGCGAAGCGCCGACCAGCGTATGGTCGCCGAGTCTTAGGTAATACATGTAGGGTGAAGGATTGATCGTGCGCAGGCTGCGATAAAGATTGAAGGGATGGGCGGCCAGCGGGGTTTCGAACCGTTGCGACGGCACCACCTGGATAATATCGCCGGCGCCGATATATTCTTTGGCCCTCTCGACCATCGCCATGTAACCTTCGCGGGTCTGGTTCGAGCTGACGCGCAATTCGGCGGGCGGCGGCACTTCCAGGCAGGGCGGCACCACGGGCGCGCGCAGCCGCACGATTATCTCATCGATTTGCGCTTGGGCGGCCGTGTACGCGTTATGCGCGGAGGAAAAATCTGCGAGCACCATGTTGGCGACGATCTTCAAGCTTTGGCGCACGTTGTCGAATATCAGCACGGTTCCGGTGAGCATCAGGTAAAGATCCGGGGTGCCGAGGTCGTCGTGCGCATGCGCCGGAATGCGCGGCTCGAAGCAGCGCACGATATCGTAGGCGAGGAAGCCGACCGCGCCCCCGTAAAAGCGCGGCAGTTCGGGCACATCCGGCGCGTGAAAGCGTTTGAGCTGGCGGCGCAGTTCGTCAAAAGAATTGGCGGTGTTGCGCGCCTCGACCGCGCGGCCCGGCCGGATCAGCTCGAGGCGCTGGCCGCGCGCCCGCATCACCAGTGCCGGCTCCGTACCGAGGAAGGTATAGCGTCCCCATTTTTCCCCGCCATGCACGCTTTCGAGCAGAAACGAATAATCTCCACGTGCGATTTTCAGATAGGCGGAAACCGGCGTTTCGAGGTCGGCCGCGATTTCCCGAAAGACCGGAACCAGCTTGAATTTTCCGGCTAAAGCTTCGAATTCCCGTTCATCCGGCATCAGCATAAATTCGCTCCTCCCGCGTGCTCTCGCGGCGGCAATCGATTGGCCGCGACCCAGCCTCGCATCGGCGCGATGTATCTCGCGTCATTCCCGCGAGCCTTCTCGAAAAAAGAAAAGGGCCGCGGGGGTTTTTCGCCCGCGGCCCTCGAAAATTCGGTTTCGTCTCAGGACTACAAAACCGGCGCGCAGGCGATTTCCCGGCGGTGCCACCGCCAGTCCGCCCAAGCCTTCCGGAGCATGCAGTCCGTCATCGACCTATCAATTAGCCAGCCAGACTCAGCTTTGTCAACCCGCGTACGTTTAATTCCATGCTACTCGGAATTAGCGTTCGAATTGTTTGAACCGCCGTCGGCGGCGCGGCGCTGGCCGTGCGGCGCATAAATTTCGTCGTATTTTTCGCGCAACTGCGCCTGTGCGTCCTCCGCCTCGCGTTGCGTCGCGTAGGGACCCACTTCAACCTTGAACCACGTATGACCGTCGATATCGGTGGTAGTCAGATGCGGTGTGTAGCCCAGCCTCTGCAGGCGCTGCATCATCGCGTCCGCACCGTTAATGTCCATCGCGGCTTCTATCTGGATGTTGTAGGGCCGGCGATTAATCTGGCGCGCCGGCGGCGGCGCGGCTGGCACCGAGGCGGTGCGCCGCGGCGGTGGCGTCGGCCGTGCCTGCACGCCCGGGTTATCATGGTCATCCGTACCGCCAATGGCCCCGCCGTGGTCGCTTGAGCCAGCCCCGTACGCGGCTGCGGGAGGCTGCGCCGAAGCGGTGCGTTGACGCGGCGCGGGCGCAACCGCCGCATCGGCACGCGCGGGAACCGCCGGCGCCGGGACGGGAACGGCCGCTCCCGCTTGGCGGGATACCGGCTGAATCCGCGGTGCGGCGGGAGTGGCTGGCGACGCCGCTTGCCCGGGTGATGCCGCCGCGACGGGAGCCGGCGTCACCGGATATGTCTCCGCCATTTGCGCGCTATTCAATTGGCTCTCGCGGCCGACGTCGTAACCCGCCAACAGGCCGAGCACGAACACCGCGCCCGAAAGCGCCGCCACCCCCACCAGGATTGCGATTATGCCGCCCGATCTGATTTCAAACCGCATACCCCAATTCCTCACATCCGCCCCGGGGCCGTCACTCCCAACAATTCAAGGCATCCGGCGATAGCGTGTTGAAGCGCCCCGGCGAGAAACAAGCGCGCCAAACTCAACTGACGGCGCTCCGGGTCGATTATACGATTGGCGGGCTTGTTATAGTAGCGATGGAAATCACCCGCCATCTCGAGCAAATAAAACGGCAACCGATGCGGTTCGAGATTATCGACCGCCGCCGCCACGGTTTCCGGCAAGCCCGCAACGCGCTTTATCAGGCCGAGCTCTTCTTCCGAAAGCAGTTCGAGCGCGATAGCGGAGCTGTCGGACGGCAACGCCAAGCCGGCCTTTTCCGCTTCGCGAAAAACGCTGGCCAGCCGCGCATGGGCGTATTGCACGTAGAAGACCGGGTTTTCCGGCGCCTGCCGGCGCGCCAGGTCGAGATCGAAATCGAGATGGCTGTCGTGTTTGCGAAATAAAAAAAAGAAGCGCACCACGTCCGCCCCGACTTCCTCGATAAGTTCGTCAAGCGTCACGTAAGTGGCCCGGCGCGTCGACATCTTGACCTTCTCGCCGCCGCGCATGAGGGTTACGAACTGGTATATGATCGCCCGCACCGCCGTGGTGTCAAAGCCCAGCGCGCGCACCGCCGCAATCACCTGCTGATGCTCGGCGATATGGTCCGCCCCGAACACATCGACCACCAGGTCGAAGCCGCGCTTCAGTTTCTCAATATGATAGGCGATATCGGGCGTCCGATAGGTCGGCTCGTGTTCCGGTCCAGAGCGCACCAGAACTTCATCTTTGCCTAATCCCAGCGGCTCGCCGCGCAGCCATACCGCGCCGTCATAGTCGGCCACCAGGCCGCGCGCGCGCAGGCCCGCCAGCACGGCGTCAACCTGGCCGCCGCGCATCAAATCCAGTTCGTTCGTGTAAACGTCAAAATTAATCCGCAAGCGCTCGCAGCTCTGGCGGATATCGGCAAAGATCGTTTTTTCTGCGGCGGCGCGGAAAATTTCAAGCTCAACCCCCGGCCCGGTAAGTCCATCGCCATGCCGTTTGATCAGGTCGCGCGCGACGTCGCGGATATATTCGCCCTGGTAGCCATCCTCCGGCATCGCCGCCTCAAGGCCGAGTTCCTGCAGATAGCGCGCGCGCACCGATTCTCCGAGTAACCTCATCTGGCGCCCGCCGTTGTTGAAATAATATTCGCGCGTGACTTTGAAGCCGGTCGCTTCGTAAAGCCGTGCGATAGTGTCGCCCAAGACCGCGTTGCGGCCGTGCCCAACCGTCAATGGTCCGGTCGGATTGGCGGAAAGAAATTCGACTTGCACCCTGCGCTTATTTCCCAGCCGCGGGCGGACCAACGCCGGACCCAGCGCGGCCAGCCGGCGCAGTTCTTCATGCCAATAAGCCGGCGCCATCCGGAAATTGATAAAACCCGGACCGGCAACGGTCACCGCCGCCACTGCGGACGGCCGCTGAACCTGCGCACTGATAACGGCCGCAATGGCGCGCGGCGCTTTGCCTTCAATCCGCCCCATCGTGAGCGCGACGTTGCTCGCGATGTCACCATGTGCGGGATCTTTGGGCGCCTCGAGCGAAACCTCCGCCGACGCGGACTTCAGCAAACCGGCGGCATGAGCCCGCCCAATCGCATCACTTAGGAGGGAGACGATCAGTTCCTTCATGGTCGCTTGTTATGAACCTCAATCGTGACAGATACGGTCAGCGCTTGATAGGGCTTGCCTCTTTTTTCGACATCGATGCTTCCGCTACAAAAGCACGCGCGTTTGCGTGTATAAGGAAATAAGGCGGGCTAGTGAAGCGCGGCGCAAGGTGAGTCTCAATCACGGCCGAAGGCTCGCGGACTCGCCTGCCCCACGGAGCTGTGCTGGAGATACAATCTCAAGGAGGGAAGACGCATGCCTCTCTACCTCGATGAAATCAATTTCAACATCTCGAGTAAAAGTGATTTGAAGCGCGCCTATGAACTCATTCAGGGCGCCATGACCAAGGGCTTTCCGCCGGGCGTGACGTTGAAGGCCGGGCCGTGGGTCTCCAACGAGGACGCCAAAATCATCCTGGTGCTGGATATCCAGGACCATTCGCTTACCTTCGATCCGTTTACCGGCGCGCTCGCCGGCGGCATGATCAGCAAGCGCCGCCTGACCCCAATCGTCGATTGGAACCAGATGGAAAAGACCGCCGGACGCTAGGGAAGCGCCCCACAAGGGGTGATTCTGTCATTCCGAGAGTGTGTGAAGATTTTGTTTTTCTGTCATTCCGAGCCCAGCGAGGAATCCCGGATCTTCCTGCTTTCTTGTGTTTTTACCGGGATTCTTCACTTATTTTTGAACGCACCTCGCGGACTCGTTTGCTCGCTTCGCCTGCGGCTACGCTGGCCGCAGACTCCGTTCAGAATGACAGCAGGGACGTGTGCGGGTGGTTCCCAAGCGGCGCCGCAGGCTGACCACGACGCTCGAGCGATGAGGACTGAACGATGTCTTATGACCTGCTGATTACCGACGCTCGTATTTGTGACGGCACCGGCGCGCCGCTCTATGATGGTGCGCTGGCCGTGAAGGACGGTAAAATCGCCGCGATCGGCGCCGTGACTGGCGAGGCGAAGCGCGAAATCAACGCGCGCGGTCTGGTGGTGGCGCCCGGCTTCATCGACATCCATACCCATTATGACGCCCAGATTTCCTGGGACCGGCTGCTCACCTGCTCGTCATGGCACGGCGTCACCAGTCTTCTGATGGGCAATTGCGGGGTTGGCGTCGCCCCCTGCCGCCCCGCAGAAAAATCCACCATGGCGTGGGATCTGGTCAACGTCGAGGCGTTGCCACATCAGGTGCTGATGGACGGCGTGTCGTGGGAATGGGAGAGCTTTCCACAGTACATGGCGGCGGTGGAACGCGGCGGCCTCGCGCTTAATGCCGGCTTCCTGGTGCCGCTCTCGGCATTGCGCTTTTACGTCATCGGTGAACAAGCCGCCGCGCGCGCCGCAACCACCGATGAAATCGCGCGGATGGCGGAGCTCTATCGAGAAGCCCTGCTGGCCGGCGCCTACGGCTTTTCGCTCAGCCTCGCGCCGCAGCATATCGGCTTCCAGGGACGTCCGCTCGCCAGCCGGATGGCGAGCCGCGACGAATTGGGCGCATTGTGCCGCGTGATGCGCGAGCTTAATCGCGGGGTGATCGAAATTCTGCCCAGCCGTGGCGCCACCGCCGCTCCCAACGACGGCGGTTTTGAACTATTGGTCTATCTGGCCGAGCAAAGCGGGCGCCCGGTGACTTTCCTGGCCATCCTCGATTTGCCCGGCACTCCGCTCAAGGCCCATCAGGATACCATCGAGCGGCTTAAACCGTATCTGGCGCGCGGCCTCAAGATTATGCCGCAAGTCACGCCGCGGCCGATCCAGCAGTACTACACCTTGGATGAGCCGTTTATTTTCGCCGCGCTGGACTCCTGGAAAGAGGTCTTCAACCGTTCCGCCGAGGAGCAGAAGGCGTTGTTCCGCTCTCCCGCGTTCCGCCAGAATTTCAAAGACGAACTGAAGCGCGGCGGCAAAGCCATCTTCCGCGGACGCTGGGACCGCGTTCACGTCGTGCGTGTGGAGAAACCCGAAAACCGCCGCTTCCTCAATCAAAGTATCGAGGCGGTCGCCGCGATGACGCATAAAGCCTCCGAAGACGCCCTGCTCGATCTCGGGCTTGACGAGGATCTCAAACTCGGCATCACGCTCTCGGTAATCAACGTCAACAAGGACGTGGTGCGGGAATTGCTCAAGCTGCCCAATACGCTGATCGGGCTATCCGACGCGGGCGCCCATGTCGCGCAGCATTGCGACGCCGGCCTGCCCTCGTACCTGCTGCATGAATGGGTCCGCGAGCGCGGCACCCTGAGCCTTGAAGAGGGCGTGCGGCGGCTCACGTCGGAGTTGGCGGACTTCCTTGAATTGCGTGACAAGGGTCGCCTAGCCCCTGGGATGGACGCTGATCTCGTGATCTTCGATCCAGATCGGATTCGCGCGTGTCCGCCCGAATGGGTCAATGATCTGCCGGGCAAGCAGCCACGATTGATCGAGCGTGCGGAAGGTATTGAGTATACGATCGTGAATGGTGAGCCACTGTTCGTTCATAACGAGTACCAGGGTGGCCTGCCCGGCCGTGTTCTGCGCAGCGGCTGACAATTTTTGAATTTTTTGCTTGTGCGAGATTTGGGGAACCTCTGCGCAGACCATTGGTGTCATTCCGAACGGAGTCTGCCATTAGCGTAGCCATATGCGGAGCGAGCACACCAGGCGGAGCGAAGCGGAGCCGAACGAACGAGTCCGCGAGTCGCGTCCAGGACCACGAGTCTGCGAGGTGCGTTCGAAATAAGTGAGGAATCCCGAAAAAACACAAGAAAGCAGGAAGATCCGGGATTCCTCGCTGGGCTCGGAATGACAGGAAAACAAAATCTTCACACACTCTTGGAATGACACAAAGACGGTGTAACTCATGAATGGTGCTGAAAGTTTGATCCAGACTGCGCTCGCCGCTGGAATCGACGTTTGTTTCGCCAATCCCGGCACCACCGAGATGCCGCTGGTGGCGGCGCTCGACGCGGTGCCAGGGATGCGCGCGGTGCTCGGACTGTTTGAGGGCGTATGCAGCGGCGCGGCCGACGGTTATGCACGAATGAAGGGCCGTCCCGCGCTGACCTTGACGCATTTGGGTCCCGGTTTCGCCAACAGTATCGCCAATCTGCATAACGCCCGCCGCGCCCATTCGCCCATCGTCAATATCGTGGGCGATCAAGCGACCTGGCATCTGGCCGCCGACGCTCCGCTCACTTCCGATATCGCCTCACTCGCGCGTCCCGTCTCGGCCTGGATTCGCGAAGTCAAAACGGCGGACGAGGTCGCGCAAGCCACGGCGGAAGCGGTTGCCGCTGCGGGAGGACTGCCGGGCAAAATCGCCACGCTGATAATTCCGTCGGATTGTCAGTGGGAGACGGTGGTGTCCGCCGCAGCCGCGGCGCCGATCAAAGCGACGCCGTCGGAGCCGGTGCCCGAACGCGCGATTGGCGCCTGCGCGGAGCTGCTTCGTCGCCACGGCGCGAAGACGGTGCTTTTTCTTGGCGGCATGTCGCTGCGCGAGCGCGGCCTCAAAGCCGCCGCCCGCATCGCAGCCAAAACCGGATGCGCCCTGGTATGCGAAACCTTTCCGTCGAGAATCGAACGCGGCGGCGCGATGCCCTCGGTGCTTAAGCTGCCCTACTTCCCCGAACAAGCGCTCGAGATGCTGTCGCGGTTCACCGCGATGGTGGTCGCCGGAACGCGGGCGCCAGTCGCCTTCTTTGGCTACCCCAATTTGCCCAGCAGCCTCGTGCCTGAAGGCCAGATGGTCGAGACGCTGGCAAATATCGAACACGACAGCGCGGGGGCTCTCGAAGCGCTCGCCGACGCACTCGGCGCCGCCGCCACCATGCCTGCCGCTTCTTCACCCCGCCCCAGCCGTCCCACGGGCGAACTCAATGCGCAAACTATCGGCGCCGCGCTGAGCGCCATGATGCCCGAAAACTGCATCGTGATGGATGAAGCCGCAACCACCGGTTTACCGTTCTTCGTAAATTCGGGCGGCGCTCCTCCTCACACCTATCTTGGCTTGACCGGCGGCGCCATCGGCCAGGGCTTGCCTTGCGCAACCGGAGCCGCGGTGGCCTGCCCCGATTGCAAGGTGATCGCCTTTCAAGCCGACGGCAGCGGGATGTACACACTGCAAGCGCTATGGACGCAGGCGCGGGAAAGTCTCAACGTCACCAATCTTATTTGCAACAACCGCCGCTATCGGATTCTGCAGGTCGAACTGGCGCGCTCAGGCGTCACCGAGCCGGGACGCATGGCGCGCACACTCACCAGCCTCGCGCAGCCCGAAATCGATTGGTCGCGGATGGCCAGCGGCCTGGGCGTTCCCGCCGTACGTGTCGACAATGCCGAATCCTTGTGTCGCGAACTCGAACGGGCCTTGAAGGAACCCGGCCCCAATCTGGTCGAAATGCTGATCTAGTGGCCTGCGTGGCGATGGATCTTCCGCTGCGGAAAACAGCATTGAATCACTGTATACGATCTTCGCTGGCCGGAGGTTGTTCTCCACTAGCAGGGTGTTGAAAAAGGCATGATCATCACAATTGGGTGCCTGATCGATCTCAACACTCTGAATAAAGCACCAGGCGGAACGAAGTGGAGCCGAGCAGGCGAGTCCGCGAGCTGCGTTCGAACATACTTCTTTCCTCAATCTTCTCCCCAGTTATTTGCGGAGGAGAAAGAGAGGGGTGCAGGCTGTGATTTATCAACAGCCTGCTGGAGAACGCCTCACCGGACCCGAGGAGTTCCGTAATCGGCGATTATGCCTGTCACCCGCATAGACTCAATTACGCTGAATTGGGGTTGCGGCTTTGGATTTCAGCGCGGTTTGCGGCGACCGCTTCCACAGAGCGCCTAATCGCGATTGGGCATTCTGAATCCGGCCGCTATCGCGCCGCAGATTCGATCCGCAATCATCCCTCCCCCTTGTCCACCAGTGTTTGGTATTCCGCGAAAGTGATAGTTCCGCCGAGTTCTTTTGCGGCTTCCTTCTCACGTTCGGGAAGCGCGTCCTGCATCGCCTCGAGACGCTTCCATTGCGGCGGTGGTGGAGCTTCGCAACCTGCTCGTGGAGCGTATTTTGAGGTTTGCACGCGATGGTACTTGTGAACATAGCGTGGGCAATTAATGAAAATCTCCGTCACCGCGACCCGCGCCAGTAGCTCCGCACCGGGAAATTCCACGAGCAGCGGATCATTCTTGTCGATGCTCGCGACGCCATGCACTCGCACCCGATGCGGCCGCTCGAAATCTATGAATAGCATGCCCACCTTTTGGCTCGTCAGAATATTGCCCATCGAAAGGAACATGCCGTTGCCGTTGTAGCTCGGGAACACGATAGTTTTTGAATCCGCCACGCGGACAAAGCCGGGAGCGCCGCCTTTATATGAGCAGGTGGGATAACCACGCTGATCGACCGAGGTGAGGAAGAACATGTCGCGGCTTTCGATAAATTGCTTATGGCCGCGCGGAATCTCCGGCCGTACGATTGTTCCCTCGATGCGGTCCGCCAGCCGCGAGGTATCAAACATTTCCTGCAAGGCACGATGGTGTTCGCCGTAAATTGCGCTCATCTTCCTCTTCAAGTCCTCCGCTGAATCGATCTGGGTCACGCCGTCGTCCGCTAAAGACGCGGAGATTCCCTAAGCCTCCGCGCGCATCCAGTCGGCGACGCGTTCGCCAATCATGATGCAGGTCAAGTTAGTGTTGGCGCGCACGATGTTCGGCATCACTGACGCATCGGCCACGCGCAAGCCCTCGACACCGCGCACGCGGCAGTACTGATCAACCACCGCCTCCTTGTCCGAGTCTAGCCCCATTTTCGCCGTGGAAGCCGGATGGAAGATCGTGCCGCAATTGTCGCGGACGAAATCGGCGGCGGCGGAATCGGAATCAACGACTTCACGCGTGATATTGAGAAACTCCTTGACGTACGGTGCGAAGCGCGCGCTGTTCATCAGTGTCCAGGCGATGCGCACACCATCCACCATCCGGCGCAGGTCTTCCGGATGGCCGAGGTAATTCAAGTCGATTACCGCCGGAACGTTGGGATCGGCGCTGCGCAAGGTGACGCTGCCACGCGCGTGTGGGCGCTGTAATCCGGGAGCGACCGAGATGCTCGGACAAGGCAGATCGAGCGCAGGTCCGGCTATCACCGCTTGGTCGAAATAGGTGAGGATGTACATCTGCATGTCGTTGAACTCATCCGACCCTCTCGCGGTGTAACGAATTCCAATCGGGTTGGTGACCTGCGCATCATGGCGGACGCCCGGAGCGGGAGCGGCGATGACCGGAACCATCACATGATCGATAAGATTGCGGCCGACGCCAGGCAGATCGGCCACGCACTTGATGCCGAGCTCGCTCAATTCGCCGCGGGGGCCGATGCCGGAGCGCAACAGGATGGCGGGTGAGTTGATGGCGCCGGCGCAGAGCGTGACGCGCCGCGCACGAATGGTTTGCGGCACGCCGCCGCATTCGACTTCGACCCCAATCACGCGGCCACCCTCGACCATCACGCGATGGATATGGCTGAAGGGCCGGATGGTGAGGTTGAACCGATGGCGCGCGGGATTGAGATAGCCAATGGCGGTGGACACGCGAATGCCGTCGCGGCGATTACGCGGCCACGGCCCGACTCCGGTTGATTGTGGATCGTTGTGGTCCCAAACGTCGGCATATCCGAACTCGCGTGCGGCCTCATAAAAGGCGCGATTGATCGGTTGCCAGGTTTCCGCCGGCGGACGTTCGATCCAGATGGGGCCGGTGGCGCCATGAAAGTCGCCGCGGGCGTCGCGATCATTTTCGAGCTTACGGTAAAATGGGAGGACCTTAGCGAAGCTCCATTCACTGTTGCCCCACGCGGCCCATTCGTCGAAATCCGCAGCCGTGCCGCGCAAGGCAATATGTCCGTTTACGGCGGAGCAGCCGCCGGTGACCTTGCCGCGCGGATAGGCGATTTCACGCGCGGAGTTGGCTTTGGCGACAAACCCCCAATCGTGTGGGCCGGCTGAAACCCACGTGTGAATCAAATCGGCGGGAGTTTGCTCGACCGCCGGGTAATCGGGGCCAGCTTCGAGGAGCAGCACGCCGTGGTTCGGATCATCGCTCAGGCGCGCGGCCAGCACCGCGCCCGCGGAACCCGCGCCCACAATGATGTCGTCGTATTGCACGCTCCCTCACCTCGCTGACGCGTCTGAGCGATCCGCGCACTTTTATCGGCGGCGCATTTCGGACAACGGTTCGCGAGCGAGACGCCGCAATCATCACAGAACTTCCTGCCCCCGGGGGGGTCGGAATCGCACTTCGAAGCGGCGCATTCGCCACAGTGATCCTCTATCAGCCAAGGGAAGCTATCACGTCCCGAAAGCGCGCTCCAATAGCGCCGGCAGTTGTTCCAGCCGCTCGATGCGGGGTTCGTGCTCGATCCGCGCCCCAACGCCGATAAAGCGCGTCCCCGCCGCCATCGCCGCAATACGATCGGTTTCGCTGTCACCGACGTAAACCGCACGCGCCGCCGCCGCATCCGCCCGTTGCAGGCACAGCGTCAGAATATCGGGCGCTGGCTTGGGACGGACCTTGTCGCGCGCACTGGCAACCGCGTCGAATACGCCGCCGAGACCGAGATGCTCGATCAGTCCGGGAACCGTTGCCGAACGGTTGGTCGCCAGCGCGATCCGATAGCGCCGTTTGATCTCCGCCAGGAAGGAGCGCAGCGCAAGCGGCGGGCGCAAGAGCTTGAAGAAGGGGGTGAAATCGATTGCCCGCGCCACCTCGCGCATCCGCGCCATCCGTTCCTGGTCACCGGCCGCGCGCATTTCGAAGACCTGAAGCGCGGACATGAAGACGCCCGCCTTTTCCTCTTCGGGACTGAGCGGCGGCTCGCCGACTTCGGCATAAATCGCGTTATAGTAACTGGTGTTGGACTCGGTGGAATCGAACAGTACGCCGTCCGCGTCGAAAATCACCAGGTCCAGAGCGCGCGGCTCCGCGATCGAAGAGCCTTGGCCTGGTTCCGATTCTATCGTGCTCATCTCTAATTTCATTTCGCCTTCCTGAATCGAATGATCCTGATTATGAACGCAGCTCGCGGACTCGCCTGCTCGCTGCGCCTGCGGCTCCGCTAGTGTTGAACGCAGCTCGCGGACTCGATGACCTAAACGCGACTCGCAGACTCGTTCGCTCGGTTCCGCTTCGCTCCGCCTGGTGTGCTCGCTGCGCCTGCGGCTCCGCTAGTGTTGTTGTCGTGGTATATTCCGGTTTCATCTTCATGGTCGAGGCTTTGCTCCGATGCGGAGACGAGACACATTACGCCGTTCGCGTCGGACTCTTCGAACTTGATATCGTTGCATGTTCGAAACTGGTTTTGCTACTGCGCTTTTAACAATGACAAGGCGGACTATTTCGCCTACTTTCACATCTGCCGAGTGTACGGAGGTTGAAACGGTGAAAGCGATTCAATTGAGCGAGGTTGGCGGTCCCGAGGTGATGAAGCTGATTGAAATTCCCAAGCCGGAAATCCGGCCGCGCATGGTGCGCGTGCGCAATCATGCGGTGGGTATCAATTTCGCCGATAATTTCTTTCGCCAGGGCACCTACCTGGTGAAGCCCAAATTGCCGGATACGCCCGGGATGGAAGGCGCCGGGATTATCGAGGAGGTTGGTCCCGAAGTCGAGGGGCTCAAGGCCGGCATGCGTGTGGCCGGAATCGGACTCAAATGTTACGCTGAATATTCCCTCTTCTATGCCAACCAGATCATTCCCTTACCCGATTTCGTGAGTTTCGAGGAGGGCGCGGCTTTCCCGATCCAGACGCTGACGGCGTGGTTCATGCTGCACACCTGCGACCAAACCACGCCGGGCAAAACCGTGCTGGTCCATTCCGCGGCTGGCGGCGTCGGCGTGGTCGCAAGCCAAATCGCCAAGGCCGCTGGTGCGCGCGTGATTGGCACCGTTTCCAGCGACGCCAAATTCGACGTTGCCAGGAAATACGGCGCCGATCATGTGATCAACTATGCCACGCACAATTTTGCGCAAGAGGTGATGAAGCTCACCGGGAATAAAGGCGTCGATTTGATCCTCGACGCGGTAGGCAAGCCGACCTTCGAGAAGGGCTTGAGCTGCCTCGCTCCCTTCGGCCATCTGATCCTTTACGGACGCGCCGGCGGGCCGCCCGACCGGCTCGATGTATTTCAACTGTTCAATCGCGCGGCCAAGGTCAGCGGTTTCATCCTGTTCACCGCCTCGTCGCAAACCGAACTGATGCGCAAAGGGGTCGAGAGCTGCTTCCAACTGATGAAGGAAGGCAAGCTCAAAATGCTGGTGGGCAAGACTTTTCCGCTGGGCGAGGCGGCAGCGGCTCATCGCTTCATGGAATCGCGGCAATCAGTCGGGAAGCTGGTGTTGCTGCCGTAAACTCCCTCTAGCAGTGTTGAAAAAGACTTGATCATCACAATTGAATGCCCGCCGGGTTTCAACCTCCTGGATAAAAGCTGGCTGCTTTCCTCTATCTTCTCTCCCGCTCTTTTGCGGGGGAGAAAGAGAGGGGGTGCAGGCTGTGATTTATCAACAGCCTGCTGGCCGATGATGCCAAACCGGTGACCCGCGTCTGTCACCTTGGACATTCGTCCGGATGCCGTTTATCGTAGCCGGCACGCCCGCTTTATCGTCAGTATTGCCGCAGGGCAAGGG
>JBOHWL010000080.1:0-14499 GCA_050736615.1 Binataceae bacterium (SeqCode)
AGATATATCTGCGCGAAATCGGCCAGTACCCTCTGCTCACTGCCGCCGAAGAGCGCGAACTCGCCAAGCGTATCGAGAAGAGCGATGCCGAGGCGCGCAATATCTTGGCGCGCTCCAACTTGCGCCTCGTGGTCTCTATCGCCAAGAAGTATGTCGGCCGCTCGCCCGACTTGACGCTTTTGGATTTGATTCAAGAGGGCAACCTCGGCCTCTTCCGCGCCGTCGACAAGTTCGACTGGAAGAAGGGCTACAAATTTTCGACCTACGCGACGTGGTGGATACGGCAATCGATGTCGCGCGCGATCGCCGACCAGGGCCGCACCATTCGTATCCCCGTACATATGGTGGAGACCATCAACAAACTGCTGCGCGTGACGCGCCTGCTGGTACAGCGGCTGGGCCGCGAGCCGCGGCCCGAGGAAATCGCGGAGCAGATGGAGATGCCGCTGGACAAGGTCCAGAAGGTGCTCAAGATTGTCAAGGAGCCGATCTCACTCGAAACGCCGATTGGCGACGAGGAAGAAAGCTCGCTGGGCGATTTCGTTGAGGACGAACTGGCGCCCTCACCGGTGGAAGCGGCGATTCAAGGCAATCTCGGCGAACAGACGCGCAAGGTGCTGGCGACGCTGACTCCGCGCGAGGAGCAAATCCTGCGCATGCGCTTCGGTATCGGGCAAAAGACCGATTACACGCTGGAGGAAGTGGGCAAACAGTTCGCTGTCACGCGCGAACGCATCCGCCAAATCGAAGCCAAGGCGTTGCGCAAATTGCGCCAAACCGGCCGTTCACGCAATTTGGAAGGCTTCATGGAGCGCGAGTAAACATCGGGCCGTGGCGCGAAGCCAGGCCCGACATTCGCCATGTTCGTTAGGGAAGCTTCACACAAGGATTGTCATTCCGAGCACAGCAAGGAATCCCGGATCTTTCTGGTTTTCCTGGTTTTTTCGGGATTCTTCACTTCCTGAAACGCACCTCGCAGACTCGTTGTCCTGGACGCGACTCGCGGACTCGTTCACTCGGCTCCGCTTCGCTCCGCCTGGTGTGCTCGCTCCGCCTGCGGTTGCGCTGGAGGCGGACTGCGTTCGGAATGACACCGGTGGTCGCATGGACTGCCTCAATGAATCGCCTTGGTTTCGCGCAGGCGGGCGATCTCGTCGCGGCTGAAGCCGTAGGCGAGTAGCACTTCTTCCGTATGTTCGCCCAAAAGCGGCGGGCGTGTAATTTGTCCCGGAGTCGCGCTCAACTTGACCCCGAGACCGGTCGTGAGAATTTCGCCGCGCGCCGGATGCTGCAGCCGCACGAGCATCTCGCGTGCCGCGATTTGTGGATGAGCGAAAACCTCTTCGAGCGTCTGGATCGGGCCGGCGGGGATCCCCTTGCGATTGAGCACATCGATCCAATGGCTGGCCGGATACTCCGCGAGTGCCTGGTTGATTTCCGCCGTTAGTTCAGCACGATTTTTGATTCGATGGCCGAGACGATCAAAGCGTGCATCGGCGGCCAGTTCGGGGCGTCCGATGACGTCGACGAAGCTCCGCCACATCACTTCATTACCGACTGCGATATTGAACGGGCGGTCGGCCGCTTGAAACACACCGTGAGGCGCCGACAGCGGATGATGATTGCCTTGTGGCTCCGGGTTTTTGCCGGTGTCGAAAAAGATTCCGGCCGACCAGCTCAGGATGCCGACGATCGCTTCGATCAACGACGTCTCGACACGCTGGCCACGGCCGGTACGATGGCGTGCTTCGAGCGCCAGCAGCACGCCTTGAGCGGCGAAGATGCCCCCGAGCAGATCGCAGATTGCGATACCCACCCGGGTGGGTCCGCTCTCACGCGTGCCCGTCACGCTCATCAGTCCGGAGAAGCCCTGCGCAATTTGATCGAAGCCGGGAAAATCACGCATCGGGCCGCTTGACCCGAAGCCGGAGACACTGGCGCATATGATGCGCGGGTTACGCCGCGCGAGACTGTCATAATCGAACCCGATCGCTTCCATCACACCCGGCCGGAAATTGTCGACGACGACATCGGCCTGATCAATCAGGCGCAGGAGCGCGGCGCGGCCGTCGGCGTGTTTATGGGAGATTTGCAGGCTTTTTTTCGAGCGATTGGTGCATAGGAAGAAATAGCTGTCGATCCCGCTATAACCGCCCATTTCGGCCCGAGCGCCTTCCACGGGTTCGATCTTCAAAATCTCGGCGCCATAATCACCGAGGATCTGCGTGCAAAACGGCCCGGCAAGATAGCGCGTGAAGTCAATAACCTTAAGACCATCGAGCGGCGGCAAATCAGGCATTCGCTTCTTCACTCCCGTGGATCATGATTTTTGGCCAGACGTGGATCGCCATCGTCATACGCGAACCGCGGCGTGCGCTTCGGATACTGGCACAATTGCAGCCGCTGGAAACGTGGAACAAAGCGCTTGAGCCGTAACCGGGTTCCATCACCTTCGTCTACATAGATGGAGCAGTGAGCTTGGAATCCAGTGGAATCAGCGGCATATAGTTTAGCTCTATAAAGTTTCCGGGACCGGCGAGATCAGGTATGTCGAAACCCATCCGGGCTTTCGTGATTATAGCGGCGGTGACGGCGCTCGCCGCCGTTTACTTCCTGCGCCCGCGCAATGCGGCGGCCAAATGGTTGACCGCGCCCGTCACTCGCGGTCCGATTATCCGCTCAGTGATCGCGACGGGGACCGTCAATCCAGTTACGGTAGTGCAGGTCGGCAGCTACGTTTCCGGGCCGATTCAGTCGATTTACGCTGATTTCAATTCACCGGTCAAAGCCGGCCAACTGATCGCCAAGATCGATCCGCGCCCGTTCGCGGCCCAAGTCGCGCTGGCGCATGCGGTGGTCGCCAACGCGCATGCGCAACTGGCCAAGGATGAAGCCAATCTCGCCTATCAGAAAGTCACTTTCGAGCGCGACCGGGCGCTGCGCGCACAAGCCGTGGTCTCGCAGGATCAACTCGATAGCCAGCGCAACGTCTATAATCAGGCGGTGGCACAAATCGCCCTGGATAACGCCCTCATTGAACAGCAGCAAGCGAGCCTCAAAGCGGCGGAACTCAACCTCAATTACACTAATATCATCTCGCCGGTGAACGGCACCGTGGTGTCGCGCAACGTCGATGTCGGCCAGACGGTGGCCGCGAGTTTTCAGACCCCAACCCTCTTTCTGATCGCGCGGGATTTGACCAAGATGCAGGTCGATACCAACGTCAGCGAGTCGGATATTGGTAACGTTAAAAGCGGCCAGCAGGCCGAATTCAAGGTCGATGCCTTTCCCGACCGCGTATTCGAAGGCACTGTCGGCCAGGTGCGGCAGGCGCCGATTACCGTGCAGAACGTGGTCACGTATGACGTCGTCGTGAACGTGGCTAATCCCGAATTGCTCCTCAAGCCGGGAATGACCGCCAACGTGACGATCGTCACGGCAAAACGCGACGATGTCCTGCGCGTGCCGGAACAGGCCTTGCAATTTTCGCCCAGTGGTTTGCAGGCCGACCCCGCTCCTGACAGCGGGATCGAGCACCAGGCCCGCGTCTGGGTGGCAAACGGCGATAAGCTCGCGGCGGTCAAGGTCACCCCCGGTTTGGATGACGGCACAAATGTCGAGTTGCTCAATGCTCCGCTGCAGGTTGGCCAGAAAGTGGCAATCGGGGAGATTGCCGCGGCTGCTTCCGCTAATTCGCCGCCGCACTTCCCGCGTTGATTCCGCCCCAGCACGCACCCTCGATGAGCGCTCTGATCCAAATCGCCGACGTCAGCAAGACCTACCGTCTAGGCGAAATCGAAGTTCAGGCCTTGCGCGGCGTGAGCCTCGAGATTCAGCGCGGCGAATTCGTCGCGATCATGGGCGCCTCCGGCTCGGGGAAATCGACCCTGATGAACATCCTGGGGTGCCTGGATCGCCCCACCAGCGGGCGCTATCTGCTTGAAGGCGTCGACGTGGCTTCCCTCTCCGAGCGGGAATTGGCGGCGGTGCGCAGTCGGCGTATCGGCTTCGTCTTCCAAAGCTTCAATCTGTTGAGCCGCACCAGTGCAATTGAAAATGTCGAATTGCCCCTGTTTTATTCTGGTTGGACGCGCGACGGCGCTCGTCACGCCGCGGAGCTGATTGCGACGGTCGGGCTTGCGGGACGCGAACGCAACTACCCCAATCAGCTTTCCGGCGGCCAGCAACAGCGCGTTGCCATCGCGCGCGCATTGATCAATCAGCCGGCAATCCTGCTGGCCGACGAACCCACCGGCAATCTGGACTCGACGAATTCCGCCGAACTGATGGAGATGATTCGCCGACTCAATCGCGAACGCGGCATCACAGTGGTGCTGGTGACGCATGATCCTGGCATTGCCGCCTACGCGGGCCGCGCAATCATGTTTCGCGACGGCGTAATCGTCTCGGACCAGCGCACCGTGGCGGATACTTCAGGCGCCCCGTCGCCTTCGGATGATAATGTGCCGCCTGGCGCAAGCAGCGAACCGGCCGGAGACCAACAGCGGTCAGACGCGGACGCCGAAGCTTCAGCGAGCGAGAATGGCCTGACTTTTTTGCTTATGGCGCTGAGCGCGGCGGCACGGGCGTTGCGGCGCAATAAGCTGCGCGCGGCCTTGACCATGCTCGGCATATTTATCGGCGTGGCCGCGGTGATTGCGATGGTCGCGGTGGGTGACGGCGCCCGCTATGCGGTGCAACAAAGGATCGAAAGCCTCGGCACCAACCTGCTCGTCGTGCTGCCCGGCGCGACCACTTCCAACGGTGTGCGCGCCGGTTATGGCAGCACCTCGACCTTGACCGCCACTGACGCCGACGCGGTGATGCAAAAGGCCCCGGCGGTTGCCCAGGTCAGCTATATGGACCGGCAGATCGCGCAGCTCGTGTATAACAATCGTAATTGGAGCACCAGCATCGAAGGGGTGACGCCCGCCTATCTGAGCATCCGCGACTGGCCAGTCATCAGCGGCCGTATTTTTACTACGCGGGAGACCCGCAGCGCCGCGCCCGTCTGCGTGCTCGGCCAGACAGTCGTGAAGAATCTCTTCGGCCCCGACGAGAACCCGATCGGCGCGACTATCCGCGTGAAGAACTTTCCCGTGCGCGTAATTGGCGTGCTCGCGGCCAAAGGACAATCCAACTGGGGGCAGGATCAGGACGACGTTGTGATGATGCCGTTCGAAACCGCCGAGCGTAAGGTGCTGGGCGTGTCGCAAGTGACGGAATCGGTGCCAACCACCAGTGTCAGTTCGAATCCGGTGCTGGATCCGTATAGCGGGGTGCCCACCACCAACGGGGTCTATGCGACCGGCATTGCGCTGCTCAGCCCGTTCGGCAGCCCGCCGAAAATTTCCGGCGTGGTCAACATGATTTACGTGCAGGCGAAAAGCGCGGGCGCGGTTGACACGGCGATGCGCCAGGTGATCGCCGTGCTCCATCGGCGCCATCATATCCAAGCGAGCCAAGACAATGATTTCACCGTACGCAGCCTCAGTGAAATCGCACAAGCCTCCGCGAGTGCCAGCCGCGTGATGACCCTGCTGCTGGCGGCGGTCGCTTCGATCTCGCTGGTGGTCGGCGGTATCGGCATTATGAATATCATGCTGGTGTCGGTGACCGAGCGCACGCGCGAGATCGGTATTCGCATGGCGATAGGTGCGCGCCGCACCCATATCCTGCTGCAATTCCTGATCGAGTCGGCGTTGTTGAGCGTGCTGGGCGGCCTGGCCGGCGCGATACTTGGCATTATCGCATCGAAGATATTGTCCGCATTGGCGCACTGGCCGACGCTGATTTCACCCGCGGCGGTGATTGGCGGCTTCGTGTTCGCGGCGGCAGTGGGCGTGTTCTTCGGCTATTATCCGGCGCGCAAGGCCTCGATGCTCGACCCGATTGAGGCGCTGCGCTACGAATAAAACATGCCATCCTATCCAATTCCCCCGTTCACTCAGGCTACGGCGGCGCAAAAAATCCGTTTGGCGGAAGACGGCTGGAACTCTCGCGATCCGAATCGAGTGGCCTTGGTTTATACGCCCGATTCACGCTGGCGAAACCGCGCCGGGTTCATCAACGGACGACCGGAGATTATCGCCTTTCTCACACGCAAATGGGCCAAGGAACTGGATTATCGCCTCATCAAGGAATTGTGGGCATTCGAGGGTAATCGCATCGCGGTGCGCTTCGCCTACGAATGGCATGATGACTCCGGCAACTGGTATCGCTCCTACGGCAACGAGAATTGGGAATTCGAAGCCGACGGCCTGATGCGCACGCGCCATGCTTCCATCAATGATCTCCCCATCGCCGCGTCCGAGCGCAAGTATCATTGGCCGTTGGGGCGGCGTCCGGATAATCATCCGAGCCTGAGCGACCTGGGCCTCTAACGTGCCGTTCCCGAAGGCACAGTGAAGCGCTGGTGGCTTGGTTGTCATCCCGAGCCGGCCCTTGCGAAGCAAGGCCGTGTCGAGGGATCAACGCGGAGCGATGAGTTTTTGCTGTTTCAGCCAGCCAAAGAAGACGAGCCGTTACGCCTGATGCCTGGGCATTCCTTTACGCCGACGTTTAGGGGAATACATCGTAACGCAAGACTTATCGCACGCGATGGGGCCGTACTGAACCCTGCATGTAGCCGACTTTTTGATCGGATTCGTGAATCGAACTTTGCAAGCATTCGCCGCTAAGACAGCATGGTCTGAATCCAAGAACTGCTGAAGACGGTGGTTGAAATCCCTCCAAAATGGTTTCTGAATCCCTGGCCGCCCACGCTAACCAGCAATCCAGATAGTGACTTGCTCGTCTATGCCTTGGCGAGGCTGAAAACTGTCTTCGACTTCGCCGCGCAATTGGCTGACGGCAGCGCGTCGGATCTCAAAAGCGAGATAGCCTCGCACTTCGCTTCCATCACAAGCCAACAATCGGTGGTTACGAAATACAAGCGCTTTCCCGTAGATGCAGCTATTTGGGAAGACGGGAGTGCGACTTGGGGCTATGACATCCCGGCCGCGGGCAGCTTTCCCGGTGATTTAGAAGAATTCGACTTGGACGTTTTCATAAAAAATTGGATTCGTTACGATCTGCAGAAACGAATCGAATCGATCTACGCGGCGTCATGGGTGTTCTGGCATTTGCCGTGCGCTTATTATCGGGAGGGGTCTTGTGCCTTTACGGCGCTGCTAAACTCACGCGCATGCCATCGGCGGCAAGCTCGATGTGGAGACCGGTATGGGTCGATCGGCGCGTTATGACCATTCTCGTTATCTGCGCTTCTACCGCGGAAGCTCTCCTAGGGTTGAGCCTCGCGTTCGGCATTATGCCTGCGCTCATCGCGATATTTATACTGGCTGCCTTCCTAATCACGGTCTCTGCATACGGGTCTATGGCGCTTAACCGCGGCGCGTCGTGTGGGTGTTCTGGCGAAAATGAAAAGAAGCGGATCACAAGAAATCGCTCTGGGGCTCAAAGACTTCTGTGGGCACGCAACACGACGCTTTTCATTTTAGCGTCGCTGGGCATAGCTCTAGCTCCGTCGATCAACTCATTGGTAGGGGAACCACAGACGCTGATTCCCTGCGTTGCCGGGATTCCGATTGCTTCTCTTCTGATTCTACTAACGGTGCGCTTTGGGCGCGATCGGTGGAATGCCAAACCCAGCGCAGGACGCGCCGCATTGTATCGGCGTCTTTTGTATTACGCCTGAGGCTTTGGGGTTAGCGCCACCATTCCTCTTCCAGGATCGGAAAAATTTCGTCGCCGCGGAATATATAGTCCCATACTTGCGCGATGGTCTTGCCCTTGAGCGTATCGAGGCGTTTCGCCACCGGCGCCATTTTCACCACACGGGGGCTTTTGGGCCATACCACTTCGTACTCGCCGCGATTACTCTGTGCGCTCATCACCTGCTCTCCGACAAGTTCTTTGAAGGACTGTTGATTTTCACAGCTTGCATCCTCTCTTCTTCCCCGGAAAAACGTCATGGGAGAAGGCCGAAGAGGCAAGCTGCCGCATCCCGAATCAGGATTTCGGTTCGGTTACCTCGCGAAAAGTTCTGATCGCTTCGACCGCGGTTGGCACGCCGCTGTATTGCGAAAGATGAATAATCAATTCCTTGATTTCCTCGGGCTTGATCCCGAGGTTGAGCGCGCCGCGCATATGCACCTTGAGTTCCGGCGCGCGTCCAAGCGCCATCAGCGCCGCCATCGTGATGAACGAGCGGGTTTTGGTAGGCAAGCCGGGACGTGTCCAGATGCCGCCGAACAGTTGCTCGTTGAGAAAATTGGCGAACCCTTCATCGAAACCTTTGAGGTATTCGTGACCGCCTTTGGCGGCTTTTTCGCCGAAAAGCTGGGTGCGTAAGTCGAGGCCTTTTTTCGCTAGATCGTCCGCCATTGGAACAGCTCCTTTGATGATAATGACTATGAAAGTGACTATTTATTATGATCGACCATTGAATTTGCGCGCCTTTGCCCGAACGCCTATCAGCTCTCTATTTGACGGTGCCGCGCACTTTTACCTGGGCGTGCTCTTCCTGCAGCATAAAGGCGGCGGAAGAATCCTTTTCACCCCAACCCAAGGCGAGCGCCTCGAGCAGGGTCTGCTCGACCATGCTAGCCAATGGCATCGGCACGTTGTTCTCGCGCCCGACTTCGGTTGCCAGGCCAAGGTCCTTGCGCGCCAGCCTAAGGGCAAAGCTGGCGCGGTCGTAATTGCCGCGAAAAACCATCCGCGGCACCATCGCCTTGAGCAGCATGCCCTGACCATAGGCGCCGTTGGAAACCGCTGTGAGCAGCGCTTCGGGCGAAACCCCCGCCTTGACCCCCATGGTGAAAGCTTCCGCCAGCACCTGCGTGCTGCAGATGGCGATCATATTGTGGACCAGCTTGGCCACAGTGCCCGCGCCGATAGCGCCGATATACGTGACTTTATCGCCGATGCCGTCGAAGGCGGGCTTGACGCGATTAAAGATAGCCTGGTCACCCCCCACCATCACGGCGAGTGTGGCGTTGCGCGCGCCGAGCACGCCGCCGCTGACCGGCGCATCGAGCATCGCGACGCCCTTTTCCTTGAAAATCCCGTGAAGCCGGCGGACCACGGTGGGCGAATTGGTCGAGAGGTCGGCATAAATCGCGCTTTTGTCCATCCCTTCGAGCAGACCATTGGAGCCGAGCGCGACCGCTTCGACCTCCTTGGGACCCGGGAGCGAGGTCAGCACCAGCTCGCTTTTTTGCGCCACTTGAGCGGGCGTATCCGCCCACCCGGCGCCACCCGACAGGTGCGGCCCAGCGACTTCGCGGCGCACGTCGTTAACTGTCAGCTTATGACCCGCCTTTATCAAGTTGAGCGCCATCGGCCCGCCCATATTGCCCAGTCCGATAAATCCGATTCGCATAAACGACCTCCTGATCATCTGGCGCCGCGCACCACGCCGCGCCCGTTGCGCAAGGTGCGAATGATCGATTCGAAGAGCATCTGAACGCACTCGCGGACTCGTTTTCTGAACGCAACACACAGGCTCACCTGCGCGCTGCGCTGGCCTGCTCGCTGCGCCGTGCGACGCGGCTTCGCGGGTGAGCCGATGATTAAGCCCTGTTAAAGCACCGCCTTCCGATTCCCGCAAGGAAAATGCCGCGGCTGGACGCGGCAGATGCCGGTTGAGGTTTTGGAGCAGCCGCCTTCGCTGACCGCAAGGTCGGGACCGTTGACAATGATTTGCGCTTGTATAAGGCTTAATCAGAGATTGCGGCCTTATCCAGAGCGGCGGAGGGAAGTGGCCCGTAGATGCCGCAGCAACCGGCCCGAAAGGGTGCTGGTGCTAAGTCCCGCGGGATTTCTGAATCCCGAAAGATAAGGCGAGAGTTAACACAACCCTCGTCCTTACCGGGAAGAGGGTTTTTTCTTACCCGCTCGGGAAAACCAGGCCGCCGGTTGAAGGAAACAGGCCAGTGGCGATACAAAGCGTGCTCATAGTCGGAGCTGGTGGGCTGGGAGTGCCAGCCGCAATCGCGCTGGCGCGCACCGGCAGGGTTAATTTTGTCCTGCTCGATCCCGACCGGGTGGAGCTGTCGAATTTGCCGCGCCAGGTGATCTTTACGGAAGCTGACATCGGCACGCCCAAAGTTTCGTCCGCCGCACGCCATCTGCGTCAGGCCTATCCCGGGCTCGCGGTGCGCGCGGTCGCGGATGAGCTTAACGCTGACAACGCGCGCCGAATGATTGCCGCATCCGCCTTCGTGATCGACGCGACTGACAATCCGGTTGCCAAGTTCCTGATCAACGATACTTGCGTCGCGCTGGGCCGGCCGTTTGTGTACGCCGGAGTGCTGGGTCTGATCGGACAGGTCATGACCGTGATCCCCGGGCGCTCGGCGTGCCTGCGATGCCTGTTCGAGGAACCGCCCGACGCCGACGAGGTTGCCAGTTGCCAACAAGCGGGAATCGTGGGTCCGGTGGCGGGCGCGATCGGCGAAATCGAAGCGGCCGAAGCCCGGCACATCTTGCGCGGCGAGCCGCCTGAACTGAGCGGAACGATGCTCACCTATAACGGCATCGGAGCGGAGCGGATTCGTCTGACCCCAGTGAGCGCTCGCGAGGGATGCGGATGTGGCGCGAGGCGCGAGTCCGCGCTTGCGCCTTAACGACTATTTAATATGCGGATCAACGGCCGCCCGAGGCCGCTGGCCGGAGAGCGAGAACAAGATGAGCTACGTCACCAGCCTAAAATGCCGCGAATGCGGCCAGGAATACCCGCTCAGTCCGCTGCACGTATGCGAAACCTGCTTCGGACCGCTCGAAGTGATCTATGACTATGTCCGCATCAGGGCCGCGATGTCGCGCGCCGGGGTCGAGGCGCGTCCGCATAATCTATGGCGTTACCGCGAACTTTTGCCGGTCGAAGGGGAACCCGACATCGGTCCCAATTCGGGCTTTACGCCCTTGGTCAGAGCCGAACGGCTGGGCGCCGAGCTGGGTTTGAAAAAACTTTACATCAAGGATGACACCGTTAACCATCCAACGCTGTCCTATAAGGACCGGGTGGTCGCGGTCGCGATCACCAAGGCGCGCGAGTTCGGCTTCAAGACGGTTTCATGCGCCTCGACCGGTAATCTTGCCACGGCGGTGGCCGCGCACGCGGCGCGGGCGGGCCTTAATTGCGTAATCTTCATGCCCGAGGGTGTGGAAGCGGGTAAAATCGTGGGCTCGACGATTTATGGCGCGCGCGTGATCACAATTCGCGGCAATTACGACGACGTCAACCGGCTGTGCAGCGAGATCGCGGACAAATACGGTTGGGCCTTCGTCAATATCAACTTGCGGCCCTACTATACCGAGGGCGCCAAGACTTTTGGCTTTGAAGTAGCCGAGCAGCTTGGCTGGCGCTTGCCCCAGCATATCGTGGTGCCGACCGCCGGCGGCACGATCTTGCCCAAGGTCGCCAAGGCGTTCAAAGAGCTGAAGGAAGTGGGCTTATTGCGCGGCGGCGAATGCAAGGTGCATTGTGCGCAGGCGGCCGGTTCCGCGCCGGTCATCGCCGCCTTGCATAAGGGCACCGATCTGATTGAGCCAGTCAAGCCTCATACGATCGCCAAGTCGATCGCGATCGGTAATCCGGCCGACGGCTTTTATGTGCTGCGCGCGGTGCGTGAATCGGGCGGATGGGGCGATTCGGCGTCCGACACCGAGATTATCGACGCGATCAAGCTGTTGGCGCGAACCGAAGGAATTTTCGCCGAACCGGCGGGCGGCACCACGCTCGCGGTGGCCATCAAGCTGGTGGCACAAAAGCGCATCGCCGCCGACGAGACCGTGGTAGTCTCAATCACGGGTAATGGCTATAAAACCTTGGAGGCGGTGGCCGGTGCGATCGTGGAGCCGTACATAATCGAGGCGCGGCTCAAGGAATTCGACGCGCTGTTTGAGCGGCTTAACGGCACTCAGCGCGCTCTGGCCGGCGCCGCTTAGCCTGCGTAAGCCCAACGCCCATTTTTAACTTCGGGAGGTATAATCCAGCAATATGTCAGCCAAAGTTCGCGTTCCGACTCCACTACGCAGGTTCACCGCGGGCAGCGATGAAGTTCCGGCCGACGGCGATTCGATCCGTGCCGTCATCGAGGATCTCGAACGGCGCCATCCCGGCATGCGCGAACGTTTGCTCGATGAGAAGGGCGATCTGCGCCGTTTTGTCAATATTTATCTCAACGGCGATGACATTCGTTTTCTCAACCAGCTAAGCTCCAAGGTCAAGGATGGCGACGATATATCCATCGTCCCAGCGATTGCCGGCGGACGTTAGTGAAGTCGTGCCGGTTGGGCGCGCGCACAGCGTGCTCGATCTGATCGGCAACACGCCGTTGCTGGAAATCACGCGGCTGACCGAGGGATTACTGCGCCCGGAAGTTAAAATTTACGCCAAGCTCGAGGGCTTCAATCCGGGCGGTTCGGTCAAAGATCGGCCGGTGCGCAAAATGCTTGAAGTGGGGCTGGCGCGCGGCGAGCTGCGTCCGGGCAAGACCATCATCGATTCGACTTCGGGCAACACCGGTATCGCGTTGGCGATGGTAGGAGCGGCGCTGGGCTACAAGGTCGAAATCGTGATGCCGTCGAACGTCAGCCGCGAGCGCAAGAAAATTATCGAGGCGTTTGGCGCCAAACCCATCTATTCGGACCCGCTCCTGGGTTCCGACGGCGCGATCGTGTTGTGCCGCAAGATTATCAGCGCCGAGTCGGAACGCTTTTTCAAGCCCGATCAGTATAATAACGAGGCCAATCCATTAGCCCATTTCGAGCACACTGGCCCGGAAATCTGGCATCAGACCGGTGGCGCCATCACCCACTTTATCGCCGGCATCGGCACCGGTGGCACCATGATGGGAACCGGGCGCTATTTAAAATCCCGCAATCCGGCAGTCAGGATAATTGCGGTGGAACCGGACGATGCCATGCATGGACTCGAAGGCCTCAAGCATATGGCCACCTCAATCGTGCCAGGCATCTATCATGAACAAGAACTGGACGGCAAAATGCAAATCAGTACCGAGGACGCTTATGAAATGGTCTACGCCCTCGGGCAGTACGAAGGAATCCTGGTCGGCCAGTCGTCGGGCGCCGCGATGGTGGCGGCGTTGAAGCTGGCGCGCACCCTCACACAGGGCTGCGTGGTCACGGTCTTCCCCGACTTTGGCGATAAGTATTTGTCCACCAATCTCTGGATCGGATGGCAGGAATGGCGCCGTGAGCGATTGCAGCGCCTGCTCCAAAAATGGAACGTATCCGCGAACGCTACTACCTGAGCTACCCGCGCGCTCTCATCCGGGAGCCAATCCTCTATCAGCTCGTCAAGAAGTTCGACCTGGTGTTCAACATCCGCGGCGCCAGCGTATCGGAAGACATGGGTCTGGTCGCGGTTGAATTCGAGGGCGGCGGCGAACAGATCGAGCGCGCGATCAATTGGTTGCGGCAAACCGGCGTCACGGTCGAACCAATCGAAAAGAACGTTATCGAATAACCGCGGCGCCGCCGTTCAAGCCTCCGCGCGCACGGGAAAGACGCGCGGGCTCGAATCGAGCGCATGCGCATGGTTTCGCATGGAGTTGACCGATCAGCAAATCGAACGCTACAGCCGCCAAATCCTGGTGGGCCAAATCGGCGGGAGCGGACAGGAGCGGCTGCTGCAGTCGCGGCTGCTAATCGTCGGTGAAAGCGAAGATGTCGGTCCGGTGCTGGCCTACATGGCCGGAGCGGGCGTCGGCGTCATTCACCTACGCGCTGGCTCCGCCGACGATGCTCAGGAAGCCGCCCGACGCGCCGGGTTGATTGCGCAAACCCGCATTCTCAATCGCGACGTGAGCGTCAGCCTCGCGCGCGAGTTTTCGCCCGGTTACAGTCTCACGCTGGCACTAATCGGCAGTGCGGCGGCACTCGAAGACGCGCGCGGGTTATGCACCACGCCGGACCGCGCATCGATGGTTTTCGCACGACTGACCGAGGCGGGACAAATCGCCGTGCTGAGTTCGCGTCCCCCCTGCCCCATCTGCGCGGATTTCCGATTGATGGCGCCGTTTACCCAGCGCGCTGGCAACGCCCGGCTAATCGCGATGCTGGCGGCGGCTGAGGCCTTGAAGCTGCTGGCAAACGCGTCGACGCCCTTGCCGGCGCTAATCGAATTTGACGGCTATGCGACGCGGACGAGACCGTTAAGCGCGACGGTTGACGCACGGCCCACTGACACCGACCGCTGCGCATGCACGCTTATCGCAAAGCGGGTCGCGGGAGCACGCGATGAGTGATGCGGACTCCGCGCCACGGCTGTGGTTGTTCGACTTCGACAATACGCTGGCCGCGCTTGAGCCGGTAGTGGAATGGGCGCGCAGCCGGGGCGAACTCGAAGCATATTTGCGCGAGGCCGGCGTTGGCGACGCGATCTTTGCGGAATTTCCGCGCGGTAACCTGCTACTGTACGAAGCCTTGCGCGCGCGTCTGCTCGCGGGGGTGCGGCCGGACGACGTC
>JBOHWL010000081.1:0-5829 GCA_050736615.1 Binataceae bacterium (SeqCode)
GGGAAGTGGTGGTCGAAATCGAGTCCCGCCGAGAACACGGCGCCGATGCCGGTGAGAGCTACCGCACAGTCGCTGAACTCCGCTTCGAGGCGATCTAATGCCGCATGCAAGTCACTGAAGAACGCCGGGTTTTGCGCGTTGACCGTATTTGTATTCATGGTCACGACGGCGACATTGTCGCGTTTGCGCTCGATCGTCCACGGCATGGCGGCACTCCTTCACGTCATCAGGCTGCTAGAAAAGCTCTGCACAAGCGCCAGCGAGCTGCGTGTCACACGACAGATGGTTTGGCCACGCGGGATCGTATGGGACCTGACTGGCATATTTCCGTCAAAAAAGCGAGCACGCCGGTCTTCATCGAAATGTCACCTCATCTGGTGTAGTCCTTGATCTGTCGGCAATTATCGGCCTGACCGACACCGATTACTCAGTTCGCGCCGATCTCGCCGAATGAGTAATAATATGGCCCGCTATGACGCGCTATACTACGCATACGCGGCGAAATGATCAAACCATCTTTCGTTTTTTGTCGCGCTGCAGAGAAGTCGGAATAATGCGCGAAAATGCTGAGGAATTGACCGATAGATGAGTGCTGACTGACCGATGCACATAAAACTGGCACAGGCCAGTCGGACATTAGCGTTGCTAATGTGAAGACTCCAGGCAAGATACTCACCAGCGCTGGCCGTAGCGCGCGACCAAATCGCTGTACAGCGCCGGCCAGCCCTCATGCAGTATCCATCCCGGAGCCAGCGGCAACGGCCCGACGCGTTGGAGATGCCGCGGCACGCCAATTTCCGCCAGACGGTCATAAACCGAGCTGTACGGCAGCTCGTGCGACGCGATGAACGCCCAGATGTCTTCGAGCATCCACCAGCCCACCGGATTGCAGCGCCAGCCGTCTTTCGCGGTGCGCCGCAACAGTCCGCCGGCCGCGAGGTGAACCCGGCGATAGCGGCGTTCCCCGCGCGCAAGCCCAGGAACACGCCGTCATAGCCATGCGCACGCGTCCAGTCGGCGAGCGGGATTTCCTTTCGCTCCGTGCCAGGCATCGGCTCCCGGAAATCCGGCGGCGTATGCCACGACCGAAACCAGCTCACGTGCACCGATTGCCCGGTGACATCGTCAGGCGCACGTTCAGCGCGGCCGCCACGTCCCGCACATATTCCGGATGCCCCGGATACTCCAACTCGTCGTCGATCCAGATGCATTCGATCTCCGGCTCGATCTCGCGCACCAGCGCAAGCATGACCAGCGAATCCTCGCGTCGTCGCCTGGTCGCGCACGGGCGCAACGTTTGTGCTCGACGTGCCGGCGGCGCTCCATAGCGAGGACAACGCCGGCAAAGAAACCACGGCCGGATTCTCATGGCTGGCCATAGGTTTTTGAGCCGCCGCACGCCATTAGCACGCCTAATGCGACGAAGCTCACGCAGCCCGCTGGCCGTTCGGTCGCGTGTGGCCAAACCATCTGTCGCGCTACACTGCGCTTTGAGTCAGAGTCCGCGAGGTGCGTTCCAAATAAGTGAGGAATCCCGGAAAATCCTTGAAAGGACCAAAAGACCCAGGATTCCTCGCTGCGCGCGGAAAGACAGGCGAGACTTGTGAGGAGGTTCCTTAGAGGCCGCCTTCGCGTTCGATTTTAGCGTCTTCCTCGCGCAGCTTGGATAACTTTTCGGCGGTTGGCACGAGCTGTTTCTGGCGCTCGGCCTGCATTTCGGCCTGGTGCCGATTGGGCAGCTCGCCGTCGATTTTTTCGAGCGCCTCTTGCGCCAGGCGCCGCACCATCGGGCTTTGATCGCGGTTAAGGATGCGGATCAGCGCGTCGTTGGCGCGTGGATCGCCAATTTCACCCAACGCGAACACCGCCGTGCCGCGGCTCTGCGCGTCGTTCGTCTGCTTAAGATATTCGAGTACCGGCAGGGTCCCCTGTGAATCACCGATCCGGCCAAGCGCGGCGACCAGATGAAGTTTTTCGATCGCGGGGGTATCGCGCAGAAACAATTCTTGCGTCATCATAGGGACCGCTTGGGCGGCACCGCGTGCGCCGAGCACGTCGATAGCCTTGATACGCACGCGCACGTCCGGATCGGAAAGTCCACGAAAGAGGATTTCATTGACGTCGGGGCTGCCGACATTGCGTAATTTTTCGAGCCCTTCCACCCGCACGCGCGGGTCGGCGTCTTGGACCTTTCGTTTGGCGTCCTTGATAATGTCGGCGGCGCTTTTGCCGTGATTTAAACTTTCGGGACCGGCTTCCTCAAGGGCCTGCAGTGGTTCGGCCGAATTCATCGGCCCCGGCATGCCGATTTCCTGTGCGTGACTCGCATAGGGCACCGCAATGACCGCGGCGAGGATGATGATCGCCATCACCGTGACGCGTTTGAACATTAGCCGGCCTCCCCAAATTGGCGAAATTTGATTCACACATTTTATTCGATTTTGTACGTGCGGCAAAACCCGCTCGATGCCAGCCGGATTGGAGGCGGAGCGTCATTATGGCGCACCGCCGTGATGGCCTTGGCGTTGCTTGCGCTATCGGTCAAAAGCGCGCGTGCGCAGACCGCCTCCAAGCCGCATCACCGCCGCCCTCCGGTGGCGAAGCCGGTGGCATTGCCGGCGAATCTCACTATCCCGCATTATGCACCCGGCGATATACCGTTCAGCGACGGCGAGGTGCTTACCTACGAAGCAACATGGATGGATATTCCCGCCGCCCAAGCGCGCGTGAGCATCCATCATCAGCGCCGGAATCCAGCGCTGTGGAGCGGGGAGATGTGGATCACCAGCAGCAAGCCGGTCGATCTCATTTATCGCATGCGCGACTACATCCGCGAGGATTTTCAACGCCAGTCGCTCGCGCCGCGCGGCATGTATATCGTGCAGCACGAAAAGCATCGCTTCGACGTATGGCACGATAGCTTCGACCAGCGTACCCACGTGGTTGTTAGTTCGGAGCGTGACACGCGCGGCCGCATAAAAACCAGGGAGTTCATCGGCGGACAGCCGTGGGGACCGTTCTCGGGGACCCTGATGGCGTTATCGCAGCCGCTTAACGTCGGTGACAAGCTGACTTTCGACGTGTTTAGCGGTGGTAATCGCTACGTTTTTCGCTTCAATGTGAAAACGCGCGAGCGCATCACCACGACGCTGGGCACCTTCGACACGCTGCGAATCGAACCCTCGGTGGTATGGCTGAGCAACGGCAAGTTCCGCAGCCAGGCCAGACAAACCACGGTGTGGGTGACCACCAAGGGGCACGTTCCCGTGCGCATTGACGCGCAGGTCATCTTCGGTAATGTGCAGGCCGATCTCATCAATATTAGCGGCGCGCCTCCGCCGGCTGGTGCTTCAACCCCGGTCGAGGTGTCGGCGCGTAAAAGCACGGTGGCGGACCCGCCGTCATCGGCCTCATGGCTAGCCGGGATATTGCCGTGATCGCGTATTATTGAAGAGTCAAATGTCCTTGCGGCAGACGCCAATGCTATGTTGAAGTGACCGAGCCGCCAATCAAGGATGGAGTGCGATTAAATGAGTAAGAAGCTCGAGTTTTTCTATGACTGTTCGAGTCCTTGGACTTATTTGGCCTTTAGCCGGATCGAAGAGGTGGCCAACCAGCATCGCGCCGAACTCGTATGGAAACCGATCCTGGTGGGCGGAGTTTTCAACGCGGTCAATCCCTCCGTCTATGAGACGCGCGAGCGTCCAGTCAAACCGAAGGCGCGCTACTATGCCAAGGACTTGCAGGACTGGGCGCATCTTTACGGATTGAAAATTGGACAGCCAACGGTGTTTCCGGTCAATTCGGTCAAAGCGATGCGCGGCGCCTTCGTGGCGCATGAGCATGGGAATATATCCGCCTATTCGCGTCGCGTGTTCGAGTCTTATTGGGGCGAGGATCGCGATATCAGCAAGGACGACGTGCTACGCGAAATCGTCCGCGCAGTCGGTTTGGACGATCACGACTATTTCAGCAAAATTGCGGCTCCCGAGTACAAAAACCGGCTCAAGGCCAATACCGATGAGGTGATCGAACGCGGCGGTTTTGGCTCACCCACGATTTTTGTAGACGGCGAGATGTTTTTCGGCAATGACCGTCTGATTCTGGTAGAGCACGCCCTGTCCCATTCTCATTAAATCGCTCCGCGGCGACCGCCGGTTTTCCATGAATGACTTGCCGCCGCGGCTGCGCGCGTTTGTCGCGTTGCGCCTGAACCGCGAGGTCGAAGACGCGTTGCTCGCCTTTATCGAGGGATTGCGTCCGGAGGCCGCCGGCGTGCGATGGGTGCGGCGCGCCAATCTGCATGTGACGCTGCGTTTTCTCGGCGGCGCGGTGGAGGCCGCGATGATTGGTGCAATCATGCCAAGGTTGGAGCGCGTCGCGGATGACACATCACGCTGGACGCTAGCGGTGCGTGGGGCCGGCGCGTTCCCTAATCTCGCGCGGCCGCGCGTAATCTGGGTGGGGCTGCGGGCGGCGGAGTTGGGGCCGTTGGCGGAGCGGGTGGAAGCGGCGGCGGTCGCATCCGGGTTTGCGCCGGAAAAGCGCCCTTATTCCGCTCATCTCACGATCGGCCGCGTGCGCGATCTGACGGGATGGGTGGTCACGCGGCGGCGGTTGGAAGACGCCGCCTCACGCGAATTCGGCCATTGTCCCATCGACGCGATGATGCTTTATCGCAGTGTGCTCGGCGCTGAGACCGCGCGCTATCAAGAGCTGGCCCGCTTCCCGTTCCAATAAGCGCGCAACGATCCGGCGCCCACTTGAAGGGACCGGCTCAACGAGATCATCGGCTAGAAGGGTTGTCCGCCGGCGCCCTGGAGCGCTTACCTAACACGATAAAAAGACATTATCGTGTTAGGAACCGAAGCAGTGGAGTCAGGCGGCGCGGTGGATGCGCCGAACATGAATTTGCTTTTCGCGTTTGCGGGTCTGCGCGATGTCGTAAGCTGACTGCATTCTCATCAGCGTATCCATCTTTACGCCGAATGCCTTCTCGATGCGTAGCGCCATTTCGCCGGACAGGGAGGCCTTGCCGTTAAGCAAGCTGGATAATGCGGGGCGGGAAACCCGCAGCGCGTCGGCGGCAGCCGTAACCGACAAGCCCGCGGGTTCAACGATCTCCGTCCGTATAAAGTCGCCGGGATGCGGCGGGTTTTTTATAGGCATAGCAGCAGTCACTCCGGTTGGTTAGTGATAATCCTCTAAGTTCACGTCGCAAATCTCGCCTGCGGCGGTATCGATGCGGAACGTCAGACGGCGGTTACGTGTGACGCTCAGGCTCCATGTCCCTTTGCGGTCGCCGGTGAGAGTATGAACCTGCCAGGCCGCAAGCGCCCGCAGCTCTTGGGCGTCTTCATATTGTCGAGGTAACCGGGCATCTTCCGCAACTTGTCCACGGTCTCGGGTGGTACGCCTTGGGCGATATCGTCCGTGTAAAGCTTCCCCAAGCTCTTATGGGCGAAGTTCCGAATTTTCACAGCAACATTGTAGTCTGTAACGTAACGCTTTTCAAAGGCAAAAATTCATAACCTGGCCAGGAGCCTCCTTAATCCCTCGCCGCTGAGTGGAAACACTGTGCCCATGCCGCCGTCGGCCAGAAATGCGAGCTGGTTTTTAATGCGCGCTTGTTCGATCTCTTTCAGGTTCGCAATTATGCCCTGGAGACGGTCGGGAGCACGCTGCAGTCCGAGAGCTGCGTCAGGTATGCCTTAAGAGCCTCAAGGCCGCGGAGTATCTCGCTGTAGTTACGGGTGGGAATCGATGCCATTGTGAATATGCGCCGACCATATCGACACAACCTTATGGTGTCAGTCGATGCCGCTTGCC
>JBOHWL010000082.1:0-4711 GCA_050736615.1 Binataceae bacterium (SeqCode)
AAACATATCCGCGCTAACAGCCAAAGCGTCAACTCGGTTAATTTGGCGATTCTCGCCGCCTTGAATTTCGCCGATGAACTCGAACATCTGCGCCGCGACCATCAGCGAATGCTCGAGCATCTCGCCGCCCTCAACCGGCGGTTGTCGGACGCTATCGATGATGAGTGAAGTTGGCGAGAACATGCGCGGACAATTATACGAGGTTACCAGGTAGCGGGGATTAGTGGGGGCGGCGGGAAGGCGCAGGGTGGCGCGAGCGGACGAGCGGGCCCGTGCGGATTGATTGATTGCAAAGTCATTGGCTTCAAAACCGATCTCCGCGATTTTCGTTATACCGGAGTCACGGTTCAAATCGCGGATGCGCTCGACTAGCAGGAGCATGCAAAGGTCGCCGATTTAGACCCCGCACCCGCCACCGTCGCTAAAGACGTGGCGGAAGCAAAGAAATACGTAAGACGCATTGTCGGAGAGGCTCGACGCGCACTGAGTCACGAGCGCGTCGCGGCATTCTCGGCAACGATACAGTTGCGTGTGCTCGCGTTAGCATGCTATCGCGAGTGTGACTGTGTTGTCCTTTACTCTTCCGCTCACAACGAGGTCTTAACCGAACGCATCTTTACCGACGCGCTGCGCGACGGTCGCGCAATATGCTTTCCCAGACTCGTTTCGGGAAATTCCAATCTATCCCTAGTCCGTGTCAGTGACCCGGCGGAACTCAGGCCAGGCGCTTTCGGCGTGCTTGAACCCGCGGGGGCAGAGCTAATGCCGCCGGACAAGCTCGGGCGGGCATTTATCTGTGTCCCCGGCGTGGCGTTCACGCGGGAGGGACAGCGCCTCGGCCGCGGCGGCGGCCATTACGATCGTTTATTGGCCGACGTCGCACCGCAGGCAGTCACGGCTGGTCTGGCCTATTCATTTCAGGTGCTGGACCAGTTACCCGAGGCTCCGCACGATCGGCGCCTCGGCTTAATCATCACGGAGTCCGCCGTCTACGCAAATGGCCGCGCGCCACGGCTCATCGCGTCAAGACCGGACCAAGGAGGGATACCCAGGTGTGGATAATCGTGGCGTTTGTCCTGGGAATTGTGATCACTGGCGCGGCCCTGTTGACCTTCGACATGATGCGCCGGCGCCGGCACGCCGCCGCATCCGCGGCCGCCGCTGGCGAAGCCGAACGGCTCATTGAGGATGCAAGGACTCGCGCTGAACTGCTGCTCAAGGAGGCGGAACTTAAAGCGAAGGACCTCGCGGTCGGCGCTCGTGCCGATCTCGAACGTGAACAACGCGACGGGCGGCGTGAATTGGCCGCTTTCGAAGCCAAACTGCAGGCGCGCGAAGAAAGTTTCGATAAACGCCTGGAGACCTTCGAACGCCGTGAAAGCGAAATTAACCGGCGCGACCAAAGTCTGCGCAGCCGCGAAAAAGTACTAACGGACAAGGAGGCGGAGCAGCAGAATTTGCTCGAAGAAGCGCATAACCGCTTGGAGGCCGTGGCCGGCCTCACCCGTGAAGAAGCCAAACGCAATCTGATCGACGAGATGGTCGGACAGGCCCGCCATGAGGCCGCCCGTCATATCCGTGTGGTCGAAGAGGAAGCGCGCGAGGAAGCCGACCGCCGCGCCAAACGTATTATCTCAATCGCGATCGAACGCCTGGCCGGTGAATTCGTGGCTGAACGCACCGTTTCCGTGCTGGCCCTGCCATCCGACGAAATGAAGGGCCGGATTATCGGCCGCGAGGGACGCAATATTCGCGCGATCGAAGCCGCCACCGGCGTCGATATCATTATTGACGACACGCCTGAGGCGGTGGTCATCTCATGCCATAATCCGATTCGCCGCGAAATTGCGCGCGTCGCGCTGGAGCGGCTGATTTCCGACGGCCGTATTCATCCCGGCCGTATCGAAGAAGTCGTGCGCAAGGCCGAGCAGGACGTTGAAGAATCGATCAAGGAAGCGGGTCAACGCGCGCTCATCGAAGTCGGGGTCCATGGTGTGCATCCGGAGTTGAGCAAGCTTCTGGGGATGCTCAAGTATCGTTACAGCTACGCGCAAAACGTGCTGATGCATTCGATCGAGGCCGCGTTCATATGCGGCGCGATGGCGGCGGAGTTGGGCCTGAACGAAAAACAGGCGCGCCGGGCCGCCTTGCTCCATGACATCGGCAAGGCGCTGACTCATGAAGTCGAGGGTTCGCATGCTCTGATCGGCGCCGAACTCGCACGCAAATACGGCGAGTCGGCCAAAATTGTCAATGCGATTGCCGCTCATCACGAAGAGGTCAAAGCGGAAACCATCCTGGCGCCTTTAGTCGACGCCGCCGACGCGCTCTCCGGAGCGCGTCCGGGCGCGCGGCGCGAAGTGCTGGAAAGCTATGTCAAACGGCTTGAAGACCTGGAAACCATCGCACGCTCGTTCAAAGGCGTCGATAAGTGCTTTGCGGTGCAGGCCGGCCGCGAGATGCGCGTGATCGTCGAACCCAACCAGGTCTCCGACGAGGATGCGACCATGCTGGCTCGCGATGTGGCGCGCAAAATCGAGACCGACATGACCTATCCGGGTCAGATCCGGGTAACGGTGATTCGCGAGACGCGGGCGACCGAATTGGCCCATTGAAAAACCAGAGAGCGGCGCGTCGGATTGTATGCGGCGCGCCCGCTCTTCGGCGAGATTTCCTTTACCGCGGCGGATTAGCCAGAGTATTATTCAAACCCGTGCCGACTACTCGCGAAGTGCTGGAGACCACCATCGGTCTCGAAAAACAGAGCATGGCTCTGTATGCGCGCTTCGCCCAGATTTTCAGCCCGGACCCAATCCTGCACGAGTTCTGGTTTAGCATGGCCCGTGATGAAGCCCGCCACGTCGGCGCGCTTTATCTGGTTTCGACTGTGCTTGAACTCCAGGGGGTGATCGACAAGGTCAGTCCGATCACGTTCGATGCTTCGAGCTTTCAGCTTCTCCAAGGCCGTCTCGCACGCTGCCGCGAGCAGGCCGACTCCGCCTTTAATATCGAGCACGCACTGGGAGTCGCGGTTGAAGTGGAAGAGACCGAACTCGAAGACCTGGTGGCGGACCTCTTGAAAGGCCTGCAGGAACGTGATGAATACGAGCGCTGCATGCGGCTGCTGGTGCATGATCTGGGCGAATTGAGCTACATGATCGAACAATACTGCCAGGACGGTCCCCTGCTTCAGCGTTGTGACGAGCTCGTCAACCATCACGCTGAAAACTTGCGGGCGACCGCTCGGTAATTCAGCGATAGATCGCCTGACATACCTCTTGGAAGAACGCGCGTGTGTAGTTATAGTTTTCACCTGCGCTGAGGAGTCGGCTAATTGGCAAGCCACCTGACTCTGGATCAGGCGATTGGAGGTTCGAGTCCTCCCTCCTCAGCCAAACCGCCAGCTTTTAGGTGCGACGGCTGCTCCCCGGTCCCATCGTCTAGTGGTTAGGACACCGGCCTCTCACGTCGGGAACGCGGGTTCGACTCCCGCTGGGATCACCAAATTGTTGAAGCTGACGCTGCGGGAAAGCGTAACCCCTCCGTCCCGGACGAGGCGTCGCTGAGCGCCGACACCGCCAGCAGCCGAGACCCGTAACGGCGCGAGCCCGGTGTTTACGCTCGGCTGGGACTGCCACGCAGAGCATGATAGGCGATGAGTAGCACCACGGCTCCGAAGAATGCCACCAGGATGCTCCATACGTTGAAGCCGGTCACCCCAGTGCCGCCAAAAAAATGTACGATAATACCGCCGATAAAGGCTCCTACGATTCCCAGGATCACGTCGCGAATGAAACCCTCGCCTTCCTTATTAATCACGCGGCTGGCCAAATAACCTGAGACCAGACCGATTAAAATCCAACTTATGATCCCGATCGGCGCGGGTGCCTGCGCAGTATTATTCTGCGCGAATGCGGGAGTGGCGATGCTGACGGTCACCAACGCGGCCGCGACTGGATGAACTAGCTTCATGAAACCCCCGTTGTTTTGTAGAAAGCACGAGCGCGCGTGCTGGCGTTAAACCGATAGTCTTCTACGTGGCGTCTTGGCATTCTGTTTGTTTATAGCTCTCATAAAGACGCGATAAACTCATTTCACATTCTGTTTCGCCACGAAACCGGTTTCACCCTTCATTGGACCGCTGATGATTTGCACCGTGGCGCCATTACTGTCGCTGGAGAGGATTTTGACTGGCGTCTGATCGGCTATATCTTTGGACGACATGCCCTTTTTCGCACTCCCCACCATGCCGCTGATGCCGCCTTGCTGAGCTTGGTGCGAGACATCGAGATAGGTCTTTTCATCGGGATACATCGCGATCGATTGCTGCCCGCCCGTGGCAACGAGCTTATGCGATTGCTGGCAGGCACCCGCGGTTAGGCTCAAAATAAATCCCAAGACAATCAAGTTGCGCAACTTCAAGCATTTTCCCTTCATAGGCGTCTTATTTAGCAGCAATCGTGCCCAAAAAAAGCAACTTGTCCTTTTTGGGAATTGATTGATGCAAAAAGGCATCCGCGTAATATATTCTCAATGCTATGTTGCCTTCAGCAGCCATAATCGCTGATTTTCTATAATCTGGTAAGCAAAACTGACTGATCGGCTTGCGCTGAGAGATACCTGCGGCTTGGAACATTCGGCGCTCAGGCTCAACCATCGAACAGGTAGGCTCGCGTAGGCTGCCGTCTGCCGTCGGGGCCCGCTTTCCTCG
>JBOHWL010000083.1:0-22701 GCA_050736615.1 Binataceae bacterium (SeqCode)
GTGCGTGATCAGTGGCGATCATATCGATGGTGCCGTCGGCGACGGCGGCCTCAATCACCGCGACGTCTCGTGGGCCGCGCAACGGAGGTGACATTTTCGCGTTCTGCCCCCATCTCATCACCGCGCCCTCGTCGAGCGCGAGATGATGCGGAGTGACCTCGCAACTGACCGTCGCTCCATTGCGGCGTGCGGCGCGCACCGTCGCGATCCCTTCCGCGGTTGATATGTGCGCAATATGAACTGGCGCGCCGGCACCAATCGCCAGCGCGAGATCACGGCGAATGCGTTTGCTCTCCGCGGCAACCGGGATACCCGCGACACCCAGCCGCCGGGAAACCTCGCCGGCGTTGACCGCTCCCGCACCCGTAAGCGCGCGGTCTTCCTCATGCAAGGAGATGGCGAAGCCAATTCGCGCGGCCTCGTCGAATGCCCGCGTAAGTACAACCTGATCATCAATCGGAAGCCCGTCGTCAGAGAAGAGATGTGCCCCCGCCGTGACCATCGCGGCGAAATCGACCGTTTTGCGACCCTCCAGGCCGGTCGTCACCGCCGAGACGGGAATCAGGCGTGCGGCATGCGCTTCATGCGCCCGCTCGAGCATATAGTGCGTTATTTCGGGCGTATCGTTTACCGGCGACGTGTTGGCCATCGCGGCGACCATGGTAAATCCGCCGGACGCCGCCGCGCGCAGCCCGCTCAAAATCGTTTCCTTATGCGGAAATCCTGGATCGCGCAGATGCACGTGCGGATCGATTAACCCGGGCACCACCCATAGCCCGGAAACATCCAGCGTGATCGCGTCCGGCGGCGGCTGCAACGAGCCGGACGTTTCCAGCGCTTCGATCTCGCCGCCAATTGCGAGCAGGTCAAAGGCGCCGTCGAGCGCGCTATCCGCATCGAGCACACGGCCACCCAGCAAGAACAGCGGCCTCATACCCGCCGCTCCGGCTCTTTGCCCACGCCTGCTTCCGGTTCCCTGAACGAGTCGACCATCGTGTAAAGCACCACCCGGTCGTTCTTGCGCTGATCGTCGGGGCCGAGCCGCACTTGCACGCGGTCCGTACGCGCGGTCGGAATGCTTTTGCCCACGTAGTTGGGGCGGATTGGGACCGCGCGATGACCGCGATCGATCAGCACCGCGAGCTTCACCGCCGCCGGCCGGCCGCGTTCCCATAGGCTGGTCATGGCGCGCTGCACGGTCCATCCGCTGTTGATCACATCATCAATCAGGACGATGGTGCGTCCGCCGACATCGAAGCCCTCGTCCCCGTCCACACTATGGAGCGCGGTATCACCGCTATAAACATCGAGCACCGCGCAAGGCGGACGCACCCCGGTGGCGCTTTCGAGTAGATCGCGAATTCGCATGGCGAGCAGCGCGCCACGGGTGATCACACCGACGATGACGACGGCGGTGAGGTCCGGCACATCGGTGGCAATCTGCGCCGCGATAGTTTCACACGCACGTTCAATTTCGGCGCCCTTCATGATTTCGCGCTGTGGACCGCGGCGATAGGGTTCGTAGCCGCTTTCCTCGGCTTGCTTGACGGTTTCGAATACCGCCAGGGTGCCATCCTCGATCCATTGGCGCACGTAGCCGTTCAGGTTTTCATCGAAATGATAATAGCGGCGCGAGCCGGAATTGCCGACGAACTCGACGCTCAATTCACGTTCGCAATAGTCGCAACGCAGCATCAGTAGCGAGCGATCGGCGGAGCGCGCCAGGCGGAATCGCGAACCCAGGTAAGCGCCCTCATGACGTGAGATGCAGCTCGCATTGGCACATCGCGGCGCCGGACCGCTTTTGAAGGCAATCGGTTTTAACCTCGCACCAGCCGCTTTGAAGCCGCTTTCCAAAAGCCAGGCGATAATCGCCATGCGCATCGGGACGCCGGCGGCGGCCTGCTCGAAATAAATCGCGCGCGGGTCACTGTCGAGTTCGTAGGCGAGTTCATCCGTGCGCGGCAGCGGATGCATCACGACGGCTTCCTGCGTGCGGCTGGTGCGCAACGCGCGCACGTCGAAGTGTACATAGGCGCCGGCTTCAAGCCGATCCGTGCCCATCCGCTCGCGCTGCAGCCGGGTGACATAAAAGGCGTCGAGCGCGTTCGGCGGCCGCACCGCGGGAATTTTCTCAAGCGGCCGATCGCCGGTAAACAGCGCCATCTGATGCGGCGCGCTCGGCGTGAGGTAAAGCGCGTCGAGGCCGCCCGCGACCGCTTTCAACTCGTCCATGGTGACCGTGTTGAAGCCATAGTTGCGCTCGGCGGCGATGCGGTCGAGGACGTAGCGGGGAACTTCCATGCCGCCATATGGCACCGCCAAAATATTCGCGCCGAACCGGGCGAGCGCATAGATCAGCGAATGCACGGTGCGGCCGAATTTGAGATCGCCGCAAATGGCGACGGTCAAACCCTTAAGATTTCCCTTCTTGCGCCGCAGAATGTAAAGATCGCACAAGGTCTGGGTGGGATGTTCGCGGCTGCCGTCACCCGCATTGATTACCGGCACGCTCGCGTATTCCGCGGCGACCTGCGCGGCGCCGTCGTTCGGATGGCGCACTACGATTAAATCCGCGTAAGCACTGACCACGCGAGCGGTATCGGCCAGGCTTTCGCCCTTGGCGGCCGAGCTGGAATGCATGTCAGCCGAGCTGATGACCGCGCCGCCCAACCGATGCATCGCGGACTCGAAACTCAACCGTGTACGCGTCGAGGGTTCATAGAAAAGCGTGGCCATGATCAGACCGGCGGCCAACGTGGAGGATTCGCCCGACACGAGCGCAGCGGCGAATTCGTCGGCTAAGACGAACAGGTGTTCGATCTCGCCAATCGCGAGGTCGTCGATGGAGATAATGTCATGCTTGGGCAAGCGGCCCATTACTTGTCATCTCCAACGATCACTGCGTCGGCGCCGTCGACTTCGCTCATCCTTACATAAACGCGATGGCCGGGCGGAGCCTGGATATTGCGGCCAACGTAATCGGCGCGAATCGGCAATTCGCGCTGGCCGCGATCAATCAACACCGCAAGCTGAACCGACTCCGGACGGCCAAGGTCGGCGATCGCGCTCAGCGCCGCGCGCACGGTCCGGCCGGTATACAGGACATCGTCAACCAGGATCACCCGGGCGGCATCGAGGCTGAATGGAATATTGCGGTGGAGCAAACGCGGATCTCCGGCCGCGCCCTTGCCGTCGTCGCGATAAGAGGAAATATCCAGCGTGCCGACCGGCACCTGGCCGCTGCCGTCATGCTCGAGCAGCCGCGCCAGACGATCCGCGAGATGGGCGCCACGCCGGATAATCCCGATGAGCCTCAGATGATTCTCATTGCCATTGCGCTCCGCGATTTCATGGGCAATACGCCTGACGCATCGATCGATGGCCGAAGCATCCAGCGTGGGAATCGGTTTGGGAGCGGTCATCGCCGCAACCCTTCAGCCGCAATCATAATTGTTGATGAAAAAATGCCCCAGTCACGGCCGCGACCGGGTAATTCGGCTACGGTTCGCATGCGTACCACCTTCCCGCCCTCACGGGAGCGGATTTAAAGGTTTTCTGATTTTGTCGGGAACGTTCGGCCAGAGTCAAGTGATTTCCCACAGCCGAGCACCCAGCGCCCGCGTTATGCCAGCGTCTCGACTATCGAGGTCAGCCCGTCGGCATAGCGCTGCCACGTAAACTGTTCGGCGGCGGCGCGCGCCGCCTCGCTCAGACCGCTGCCGCGCGCGTCCAGAATCGCGCTCAGGCGTGCCGCAATTTCGCCGGCATCGGAGGGGTGCTGGATCACGAACGGCCGCAAGGCTGATGGCAGCAGCGCGGTTACCCCGCATTGCGCACTGGGCACGACCGGCAACCCCGCCGCCATCGCCTCCAGCACGACATTGCCGAACGGCTCGAACAGCGACGGCAGCGCGAGCACGTCGGCCATCTCGAACACGCGCTCGACGCGCGCCTGCGCGCCTAGAAACAGTACGCGCGGGCTGATGCGCAAGTTTCGCGCTAGCCGCTGGTAGGAAGCGACGGCGCGATCGGTGCCCGCGACCATCAACCACATCTTTGAATTTGCCTGGCGGACGGCGCGCAAAAGAAAACGCAGACCCTTACGCGCGAACCCATTGCCGATAAACAGCACCACGGGCGCGTCGGAGGGGATGGTGAGAGTGCGGCGCAATTCGCGACGCGCGGTCGTGTCCCGCGCCGGCGCGAAGCGGTCCAGATCAACGCCGTTGTGGAGCGTGACCACGCGGTCTGGCGCTATCCGGAATTCCCGGATCAAATCGCCACGGACCAGATCCGATACCGCGATGGCTTTTTGCAGCGAGGCCGAGCGGAAACCCCGGCGCTCGATCATCTGCTGGATTACGTGATACGGAGCCAACCTCATTGCCGCCGCGCCGGCCCCGCCGCGCCATTGCCGCGCCGCACGCAGATAGCTTGCGTGCGCGCTTCCGCCCGAGCGCAGAATATCCGCATCGATAACCCGCGCGAAGCTCAGAATCAAATCGTTGCCGTCGATGCGCGCGCGAGCGGCGGCTGAACGCGCGAACATGAGCAGCCGCAAGGCGCGCCCCAGAGGCGGTGTCGCGATCATCCGCAGACGCCATTCCGTTGAAGGCGCGCGTATCTCGCCCGCGTAAATCGTGATGTCGTGGCCGGCTTCGACCAGACCACGCGCGCTCATGATGAGGTCGCGCTCGGTGCCGCCGCCGTTGGGATCGAAACGCCGCGTGATGAGCGCAATGTTCATGAAAATCGCGGCCCAGATGGATGATTCGCGACGGCCGCGCACGGCGCCATTTGCAGGCCTTCAAGATGCGCTCGCGCAAGGCGTATGGTACGGTTAGCCGGGGAAGGCGAGGTGGGGTGATGATCGAAGTTCAGTGTTCCAGTTGTCATACTCGTTACCGTATCGACGAGCAGGTATTGCCCGAAGGCACACCCACATTCAAGTGTTCGCGATGTGGTCATGTGTTCAGCTTTGAGCCGCGGGTCCAGGAGAGCCGCGGGGACAAGGGCGCGGATGAGCCGGGCGAAAGCGCGCCACGGCCGCACGCTCCCGCGCAAAAACTCGACCCCTCGGTGGCGGCGGCCGCGCTGGAATGTGAAGGCGGGGTAAAGACGGAAACGCCGGAGCCAGCCGTCAGCACCTCGAATGAGGATTTGATCACTGACGACCCCGCGGCCCGGGAAGATAAGCGCGCGGAATCCATTGAATCGGTTGAAGCGGTCGAAGCCACCGGCGAAAAGCCCGCCGCACGGCCGTTATCGGCCATACCGTCCGAATCCGGCAACAACCCCGAAGAAAACCCGCTGGCACGTTCGTTCGAAGAGCGGGAGGAGGAAAAATCAGGAGAAAATCCGACCTTTGATTTCCGCGAAGAACAGACCCGGATGGTTGCTCGCGGCAACAACGAGGCTCCGGATGATGACGACAAATGGCAGGTTGGAGACCCTGAAGATGGCGTGGAACGGTTAACCACCGGACCTCGCGCATTCGCCGATCAAGGCTCGACGGCCCACGCGGCCGTCGCCGCGGTACTGGCCCAGGAAGCGGAAGCGGGCAATGCCGGGCTGCAGCCTCGCGCGCGTAAACGCGCCGCCCTCGAACAGGATTTCGTCAATGAAAATGAAGCGCCGCTCTACAATCGCACGCTGGTGCACAGTGCGAGGCTGTTTATTGCGATCTTTGCCGCCTGCGCAATCGGCTACGGGATATTGACGTTATTAATTCACAGCGCTCCAGCGGCCGCGTCGGAAATGCTGAGCCATGTCCCGGTGATCGGCGAACGCTTCATGCAGCCGGTGATGCCGGCCAGCCTCGTGGCCTTGCGTAATGTGAGTTCCCATTATCAGCGGCTCAAGGATGGACACACGGCGCTGGTAATCACGGGCGCGGCCGAGAACGTGGCACCCACCGCACTGCATGTGGTTCGGGTAGAGGTGGATTTGCGTGACGCGAGCGCGCGCCAAATCGCGGCGCAAGCGGTCTATTGCGGCAATAATCTTGCGCCCAAAATGGTGGGTGAGATGACGCCGCACGAGATCGAGTTTTTTCAACGCCTCAATCCACCCAAAAGCTTCGCGCTCGATCCCTCGGCGCAATGCCCTTTCGTGCTGGTGTTTATTGATCCGCCCGCCGGCGTAAACAGATTTGACATTTCCGTGGCCAAAGCGGTGCCGGCCGCGGAGACGCTCTCGGCGAACAAATTTTGAGTGCTTAATCCTTGTCGCGCGCGACCAGATCCTCGTATTCCGCGCTATCCATCAGGTCTTCGTAATCACTCGCGTCGTTGATCTTGACCTTGATCAGCCAGCCGTCTCCATACGGGTCTTCGTTGACGACTTCCGGGCTTTCCGGCAAATCCTCGTTGACCTCGACCACCGTCCCGCTGACTGGAGCGTAGATATCGGACACCGCTTTGACGGATTCGACCACCCCGAAAGGATCGTCCTTGCTGACCTTTTCGCCGATTGACGGCAGTTCGATATAGACGATCTCGCCAAGTTGCTCCTGGGCGTGATCAGTAATACCAATGGTCGCGACCGAATCCTCGGTGGCCACCCATTCATGCTCTTTCGAATATTTGAGTCCCGGCGGAGCCTCCATCTTCTCCTCCCAGTTGTATCTGATATGCGGCGGCGTTCGGATAAACGCCGGTCGTGAACTCAGGTCCACCCTGATCATGAAGCGCGGTGCTTATCCCATTGTCAAGAATCGGAGAAAATGATTTTCCGAAGCACGAGCGGTTACACCGGCGGCGGGTGACAGCGTTATCAACAATCGTGCTGGTGACGGCGTGGGCATCGCACTATCGTTCAAACGTGGTGGGACTTTCCAACCACGCCGGGCTAGCGCTAATACTGGCGGCGGGCGGGAAATCGAGTCGCCAGCGCGGCCCCGTGCGCCGCATCGGTGCGTGCAAATCCTCGACCCGGAACGCGCGGCGGAAATTGGAGTAGCCCTGATGTTGATTGGAGTGCCCACCGAAATCAAATCCGACGAACGGCGCGTGGCGCTGACACCCGCCGGTGCCGCCGCCCTGGTTGCTCATGGGCATGGCGTCCTGGTCCAGCGCGGGGCTGGCACCGGCAGTGGCTTCAGTGACGATGATTACCGCGGACAGGGTGCGCGTATCGCCGATTCGGCCACCACTATATGGAGCCGCGCGGAGATGATCCTCAAAGTCAAAGAACCCCAGCCCGCCGAATACAAGTATCTGCGGCGGGGACTCATCCTGTTCACCTATCTGCACCTCGCGCCCGATAAACGGCTCGCGCGCGAACTGCTGCGCCGCCGGGTGAGCGCGCTTGGTTACGAAACCGTGCAGTTGGAAGATTCAAGCCTGCCGCTGCTGGCGCCCATGAGCGAAGTTGCCGGCCGTCTGGCGGTACAGGCGGGCGGATGGTGCCTGCAGGCGCAAAACGGCGGGCGTGGCGTTTTGCTCAGCGGCGCGCCGGGAGTGCGGCCCGCGAAGGTACTGATCATTGGCGGCGGCATCGCCGGCTTCAACGCGTGCCGGGTAGCGGCCGGGATGGGCGCCGAGGTCACGATCCTCGATGTAAATCCACTACGTTTGCGTTATCTCAGTGATCTGCTCAACGACCGCGCGATTACGGTGATGTCGAATCGCGCCACCCTCGAAGAAGAGATGCGGCAGGCCGACCTGGTGATCGGCACCGTGCTGGTCGCCGGCGCGCGCACGCCGCGGCTGATCAGCGAAAAGATGGTCGCGCGCATGAAGCGCGGCTCAGCATTGGTCGACTTATCCATCGACCAGGGCGGCGTCTCCGAAACGTCACGCCCGACCACGCATCGCAAACCCATCTATGTTCATGATGGCGTGGTCCATTATTGCGTGACCAACATGCCGGGCGTGGTGCCACATACCTCCACCTATGCGCTGACCAACGCGACGCTCTCCTTCGCCCTGGAAATCGCCAATCATGGGTTGCTCGAAGCCGGGGTCCGCGACAGCGCCCTGCGCCAAGGTCTCAACACCTATGAAGGCAGCGTGTGCCATCCGGCAGTCGCCGCCGCACTTGCGATGACGCCGCACTCCCCCTGGAATTAAAAGCAGAGCAAGAACGTCAGCGGCCCTGCACAATTGGCCTGATCGCGAGCGAGGAGTGCAGGTTGTTAAGCGCCTCCTGCGCACCTTCGGCCGCGATATCCTGGGCTCGCACCCAGCGGCCTTCATTGGAAATGAACCTGGGCAGATCGAGAACGTTGGCGCTCAGCGCTTTCTGGGCCTTGGCGAATTTGGCCGTCCACACCACCTGGCCGGAACGTTCGTCGAGAAAATGAAGGGTGAATGCAACGGCGGCCGGGGTCTGCGCGGCGTAGCTGTAACCAACGCGCTCGCGATATTCCGTCACAGTGCCGTAGATCACGCCATCGGCGGCGACTTTCTTGCCCAGCGCGATCGCATTTTGCGTCATATCGGCCAGCGTGGTCGGCGCCATTTGTTGCATCGCGCCGTTGACGTCGTCTTGCGACACCAGCTCCCATCCGCCCATCAGCGCCCCGCGCGCATAAATATCGGCGGTGATCGAGTCGGATGCGCCCGGCGCGACGGTGCCGCCCACCCCGGGTTCCTCAATCAACGGCATCACCGCGATTTTGCTGACGATAACCGCGTGAATCGAGCGCACCGCCTTGATCTGCAGGCCCGAGGTGTTGGCCATTCCCGGCAGACCCGAGAGCAGGTTAGCGAACGCCTCGCCCAGCGGCGAATTGCGGATCTCGGCACATGACGCGAGCGTGACTCCCAGGCTGATCACGAGGGCGAGGCGAGCCAGCCGGCCGAGCTTCACGGCGTCACCTTAATCGATAATTCCTTCAGTTGACGGGGATCCACTTCCGACGGCGCGCCGCTCATGGGATCGACCGCTTTCTGGGTTTTGGGGAACGCCATCACTTCACGCAGCGAATCAGTGCCGCAGACCATCATCGCGATGCGGTCGACGCCGAAGGCGATGCCGCCGTGAGGCGGCGCGCCGAAATTCAACGCGTCGATAAGGAACCCGAATTTGTTCATCGCCTCCTCGCGCGAAATCCCCAGCAGCTCGAAGACTCTGAGCTGCAATTCCGGGCGATGCATCCGAATTGACCCGCCGCCCATCTCCTGTCCGTTGAGCACCAGGTCGTAAGCCAGCGCCCGCGCCTTGAGCGGCTCGCGGTCGAGCAGTCCCAGGTCGTCGGGATGCGGTGCGGTGAAAGGATGATTGACCGACACCAACCGCCGCTCCTCCTCGCTATATTCGAAGAGCGGAAACTCGGTAATCCATATAAACTTGAGATCGGCGGTGTGGCGCAGCTTGAAGCGCTCGGCGAGTTGCAGCCGCGTTTCGCCCAGAATTGGCCGAACCGCCGCGCGTGGTCCCGCAATCATCAGAAGCGTTTCGCCGCCTATGAGTCCGGCGATTTCAGCCGCTTTCGCACGTTCGCCCGCGCCGATGAATTTCGCGACCGGTCCTTGCCAACCCTCCGCGCTTATTCTCGCCCACGCCAACCCGAGCCCGTCGCGAGCGCGGATCGCTTCGGCCATTTCGTCAAGTTCGCGGCGTGAGAGCTGATAATCGCCGGGCAACACCAAACCATAAATCGATTCCCCCCGCGCGATAATCTCGGCGAAGACCTTGAACGAGGTGCCCGCGAACGCGGCGGTCAAATCATTCATCTCAAGACCGAAACGCAGGTCCGGCTTGTCGGAGCCGAACCGTTCCAGCGCCTCTTCATAGCACAGGCGGGTAAACGGCGGCGTAAGCCGGAGACCCAGCGCGTACTCGTAGATCGACGCCATCATCCCTTCGGCCATCGTCATGATGTCCTCGGGGTGCGGTCCGGTCATTTCGATATCGATTTGGCTGAACTCGGGTTGGCGATTGGCGCGTAAATCCTCGTCGCGAAAGCATCGTGCGATTTGGTAGTAGCGGTCGAACCCGCTCACCATCAAAAGCTGTTTAAGCAGTTGCGGCGACTGCGGCAGCGCATAAAACTTGCCGGGATTAACCCGGCTCGGCACGAGATAGTCCCGCGCACCTTCGGGAGTCGCGCGCCATAGAATTGGCGTCTCGATCTCGATAAAGCCGTTGTCATCAAGAAAAGCGCGCGCGCCGCGCAAGGCCTGATGGCGCATGCGCAAATTGCGCTGCATCCGGGGCCGGCGCAAATCCAGATAGCGATAGCGCAGGCGAATTTCCTCGGCCGCGTGCTCGCCATTATTGAGCGGAAACGGCGGCGGCTGTGATGGATTGAGGATTTCAGCACGGGCCACGGCGACTTCGATTTCACCGGTCGGCAATTCGGCGTTAATCGTGCCTTCGGCGCGGCGCACCACCGTGCCTTTGACCGCCATGTAATATTCCGCCCGCGCCGTTTCAGCCACCGCGTGGGAAGCCGCGTCGCGCGCGGGATTGAAGACAAGCTGAATAAGGCCCTCGCGATCACGCAGATCAATGAAAATCAGGCCGCCATGGTCGCGGCGCGTCGCCACCCATCCCCACAGCGCCACTTCCCTCCCGGCATCGCCGGCCCGCAGAGTGCCGCAATAATCGCTGCGTCGCCAGGGCGGCAGCGGAGAATATGCTTCGGTTATTGCCATCGCTGATATGCGTGGAAAGAATACCTATGCGACCCGGTACACGGAATAGTCAGGTGCGGGATGAATCAACCGTTGGGCTGGAATCCCCACGGCGCGTACCAGCTAGATTGGCGCGAATTTCTTCGGCGACCGTCGCGCGTGAGACCTCGCGCTGCGCGTGCTCGGTCAAATTGCGCAATTGCGCGACACCGCGCGCGAGTTCGTCATCGCCAATAATCAGCACGTTGCGCGCCCCCATGCGATTCGCCAACGTCAGCAGGGCCTTGAGTTTGCGCTCGAAGGGCAACGATTCGACCCGCAGGCCCTGGTTGCGCAATTCATGCGCGAGCGCCATGGCGGAAAGCGCCGCCGCGTCGCCCAAGGCCGCGATCGCCACGTCGGAGGCGCCAGCCGCGATCGATTCCCTTGCCGCCAGCGCGAGCGCGGTGCGTTCAATCCCGACCGCAAAGCCGGTTCCGGCCACTGCCGCGCCGCCCAATTCTTTGACTAAACCGTCATAGCGCCCGCCTGCCGCGATGGCGCTTTGCGCACCGACGTCCGCCGACACCACCTCGAAAGTGGTGCGATTGTAGTAATCGAGACCGCGCACCAGCGTGGGTTTCACCGTGTAATCGAGTCCCGCTTCGGACAAGATGCGCTGGACGGCCGCGAAATGCGCACGGCATTCCTCGCACAGATAGTCGAGACTGGTGGGGGCCGAACGCGCCACCCGTTCCGCGTCGATCTTGCAATCGAGCAGCCGCAGTGGATTACGTTCGAGCCGCTGATGGCAGTCCGCGCATAACTCGGACAAATGGGCGCGGCCATATTCGAGCAGTGCGGCGCGGAAGCGTGGACGGCAATCCGGCCGGTCGCATCCGAGCGAATTGATTTCGAAGCGCACTCCCAATTCAAGCCGGCGCATGAGGTCGCCGACCATCAGCATCAGTTCGGCATCGCAAGCAGGATCGGTGCGGCCGAAGATTTCGACGCCGAATTGATGAAACTGTCGATAACGGCCCTTTTGCGGCCGTTCATAACGCAGCATCGGGCCGGAATAAAAAAAACGCTGATAGGGATCGGTGCGGTCGAGGCCCGCCTCAATATATGCGCGCACCACGCCGGGCGTGCCTTCAGGCCGCAGGATCATAGACTCACCCTCGCCACCACCCTCCTCCGAACGCCTGACCAGGTACATCTGCTTGCTGACAATGTCCGAAGTCTCGCCGGTCGAGCGCTGATACAACTCGATGCGCTCCATCAGCGGCACGCGAATTTCATCGAGGTTGTAGCACCACGCAATCTCTCTGGCGCAACCCTCGACCGTGCTGGCGGCGCGCGCACTGGCGCCGAGCAGGTCCTGAAATCCTCTTAGCCGTGTAATTGCCAAATTCAGCCCTGTCGCGGTGTTATCGCCGCTACAGACGTCAAGCCACAAATTTAACTTGCGCCGCCATCAATAAAAAGGGCCGCCCGAAAGCGGCCCTTTCATTGCAAACGATGTGCGCTGGACCTGAACGCGTCAGATCGTCAGCACATGAATCGTGCAGGCCGAGCCCAAGCCGATAACGTGGGCCTGCCCAACCTTGGCGTTTGGAACCTGACGCTGCTTGACGCGATCATCTTCGCTCAGATGCCAGACGATCTCGCAGATATTGGCGACGCCGGTGGCGCCCAGCGGGTGTCCCTTCGAGAGCAAGCCACCCGAAACGTTGACTGGCGACTTGCCACCAAGGTCCGGATGCTTGCCGCCGCCCTCGTCGATGAATTTACCGGCCTCGCCGTCGCCGCACAGGCCAAGATTTTCGTAGTGCACCAGTTCAGCCGTGGCGAAGCAGTCGTGCAACTCAGTCAGATCGATATCCTTGGGACCGACGCCCGCCATTTCGTAAGCTTTCTTGGACGCGCGGCGGGTCAGCGTACTTACGTCTGGCAGCGTCAGATCGCGCTCGGTCCACGGGTCGGAGGTAAGCACCGAGGCAGCAATTCTGGGGCGTTTCCGCCCACCCGCAAGCTGCCTCAGCTTGTCCTCGGAGACCAGAATCGCGGCGGCCGCACCATCGCCAGTCGGGCAGCACATGTACAGCGTGTTCGGATACGCGACCATGCGGGCGTTCATCACGTCTTCGAGCGTCACTTCGTTGCGATACTGCGAGAACGGGTTTTTGGTCGCATGCTTATGGGACTTCACCGAGATTTTCGCGAAATGCTCAAGCGTCGTCCCATACTTGCGCATGTGCTCCACCCCGGCCTGACCGAATACCGCCGGCATCAGACCCGAGCCAAGACGACCCTCGGTCGCGTAGGCGGGATCGCTGCCGCCGCCGCCACCGCCGAGCAAACCCTGCTTGCCCATCTGCTCGACCCCAACCGCCATCGCAATGTCATACATACCGGATGCAACCGCGAGGTAGGCTTCGCGAAACGCAGTGGAACCGGTAGCGCAGGCGTTGGCGACGTTGATGACCGGAATCCCGGTTTGGCCTATTTGCTGAAGGATACGCTGGCCAACCATGGCGTTGGCCTGGTAAAGATTGCCCGACGCGAACATCTCCACATCTTTGATGCCGATGCCCGCATCCTTGATCGCGATGATAGCGGCTTCGGCGCCCAGTTCCGGCACGGTTTTCTCCGGGTAACGTCCGAACTTGATCATGCCGGTGCCGAGAACGTAAACGTTTCGCATCTGAAATCCTCCTGTCGCTCAGCTATTCACTAAGCAAAACTTTGGTTCGCGCGCTCTATTGTTGATTGCCTAATTCTTACTTGGCCGATATTGAAATGCCACGACGTCGTTGCCTTGGCGATCTTTGGCGACCACCGACGTCACCATTTCCACCGGCATACCGAACACTTGCTTTGGATTTTTTTCAATTTCGTCCGGGTCCACGTCGACCAGATTGGAGCGCACGCTCAACCCTTCCGGAAGATCGACGATGGCGGTTACGTATGGCGTTTTAATGCCCGGAAACGACTGATGCACCACGGAGAAGACCCAGACCTTGCCTTTATCCGACAATTCGACCTGCTGGAATGGTCCAGTTGAGCCACATTTCGAGCACGCGAGGCGTTTGACATCCAGATAGAGCGCACCACACGAGCATTTGGTGCCGACCAGATGCGGCTTGGGCTCTAATTTCAAAAATGGAAGGATTGGACGAGGTCCCAGCTCCGCGGTCTGCTGTTTTGCCTGCTCAGCCATTAATCAGATTTCCTCCGGACGATTGAAAGCCCTGCTGGAAACGTAAATAAAGCAACGCCGCACCGGCGCTGCCTGTGAAATCAGTGTCCCATAGTGCGGCTTGAGCCGTCAACCCTGAGAGAAGCGACCGCTTCGGAGATCGCGCGCGAGTGTGCAGTCTCTCAATGCCGTAACACGGGTCTGGACGGGAATGCGCGTCATTGTCATTCCGGCCAGGCGAACGAAGCGCCAGCCGAAGCGAGTGCGTGCAACAATTCTACGCGGAGCGATCTTGTTGTCGGCGGAAAAAGGCCATCGCGACCCCCTCAATCACTGAGGTAATATTCGATGGTCGAGACCAGGCGCACCTTCTTGTCGATCGTGCCCTGCCGATCGCCGTCGCGAGCGCTGTTCGAATCGCGGCCCATAATCTCGAATACGCCCTGGTTGGCCTGGCGAATCCGCCCCAGACGGCTACGCGAGTCTTTGGCGAATTGCTCGGCGACGGCGCGCGCGCTTTTGGTCGCCTGCGCCAGCATCGCGGGCCGGATCGCGTTAAGCCCGGTGAAATAGTACTGCGGCGCCTGTGGATAGTTCTCGCCCAACACCACGCCCTGCTTAATCAAATCGCCCGTATCCTGACTGGCCTTGCGAATCGCGTCGACGTTGCTCGAACGCAGCTTGATGCCACCTTTGATGATGAAGCGCTGATTGGGATCGTTCTGATGCTGCTGATAGGGATTCGCGAACGTATCATTAACCGTGGTCGGCTGGATTTCGATTTCGTCCGGGGTGAAGCCATGCGCGTGAGCGAAGCCCAGCACCACCTGCTCGGCCCGGTCCAGCCGCGCGCTGGTCGAATTAATATCCGGACCGGTCACCGCATAGCTGATAACCCAGATGCCCAGATTGGCTTTGACGTCGCGTTCGACGAGCCCCTTGACTGTGACGAAGCGGTCAGCGGCGCGTGCGCGGAAGAAACCTTGTCCAATGAAATAGCCACCCAGCGCCAGTCCAAGTCCGATAAGCACCCCGAGAATGATAGCGCTCGCTAGGGGAAATGAGCGTTGTTCCATCGTCTCCTTGAACGCAGCTTGCGGACTCGCCTGCTCGCTTCATTGTACACGCACGTCGCGTATTCCTTATTTTGAACGCGGCTTGCGCACTCACCCGCGCGTTCCGCTGCGCTCCACTGGCGAGACTCGGCTTCACTGATTTCGACGCGGCTCGCGGACCCGCCCGCTCGGCTGCACTCCATTCCGCCTAGTGTCGGCCGCGCTAATGCGACGAATTATTGCCGCCGGCCTGGTTTTCCACCGCCATTATTTCATGCAAGGTCACCAGCTTGCAGACCAGATAGGCGCGCTTGCCGCGCGGGGTTTGCACCTCGATATCGTCATCGCAAGCCTTGCCGATCAAGGCGCGGCCCAACGGCGACGACAGCGAGATCCGATGTTGCCCGCCATCGACCTCCTCGGGCACGACGATCTCGTACTCGACCCGCCCGCCTTCGTCCAAATCTTCGAGTTCGACGCGGCTGCCCAGACCGACCGTGTCGTGCGGAATCGAATCGAGATTGATCATGGAAAGTTCGGCGGTGCGCGCCTCCAGGTTATTGAGCCGGGCGCGCAGGAATTCCTGGCGCTGCTTGGCCATCGCATATTCGGCGTTTTCGGATAAATCGCCATGAGCGCGGGCCCGTTCCAGTTCCTTGGGCAAATCAACCATCAACTCGCGCTTGAGCGTCTCCATGTCCTTGCGCAAGCGCTTTACCACTGGTAACTCAGCCATCGATAGATTCCCCGAATGCGGCCAATATCCGGCCAAAGCTTAGCATGCCAGCACGGTTCGGTCGCGCAAATTTACTCAATTGCGGAAATTGTCACGGGCAAGCGGCCCGCGCGCCGGGCAGCGCCGCGATCCTAATCCGCCACAATCGACGTGAGACTTCGATTAACTCCTGCCACGCTCTGGATTTTTTGCACCACCAACTCACCCAGAGAGGACACGTCCGCCGCCTCGGCGATCGCGATAATATCGTGCGGCCCGGTCACCGCATGCGCCGCCGAGACGCCCCCTATCTGACGCAGCTTGTTGGCCACTTCCTTGGCTTTGCCCGGCGAGGTGTCAATCAGGATAAAAGCCTTGACCATTTGCCTCCCTCCGTGTGAAGACTGCGAATCGCGCCGGTGAACCGTCGCGGCATTACGCGCCAGGTGCTTGGCAGGAGCCATCCACACGCGGGACACTCAGCGCGGCGGCGGCACCGGATTGCCTTGCGCGTCATAGGTGTAGAAACCGCGCCCGGCCTTGCGTCCTAAATAACCGGCGTCAACATATTTCTTGAGCAGCGGGCAGGGACGGTATTTGTCATCGCCAAATACGCGATGCATCACCTCCATGATAGCCAGGCAGGTGTCGAGGCCAATCAAATCGGCGAGTTCCAGCGGCCCCATCGGCTGGTTGGTGCCCAGCTTCATCGCCGTATCGATATCAGTTACGCCACCCACGCCTTCGTACATCGTATAGATAGCCTCGTTGATCATCGGCAAAAGAATACGGTTGACAATGAAGCCGGGAAAATCCTCGGCGGTCATCGTGTTCTTTCCCAGCCGTTCCGCCAGCGTCCGCGTCACCTCGTAAGTCTCCCGGGAGGTCGCCAGTCCCCGAATAATCTCCACCAGACGCATCGCCGGCACCGGGTTCATAAAGTGCATGCCGATGAAACGGTCGGCGCGGCTGGTCCGCGCGCCCATTCGCGTAATTGAAATCGACGAGGTGTTGGAAGCAAAAATCACCTGCGGCGGGCAAATCCGGTCAAGCTTCTGGAACAGCGCAATCTTGGCGTCCTCATGCTCAACCACCGCCTCGATGACGAATTCGACTTCGCGCAAATCTTCCAGCCGGGGAGCTGTGTCGATGCGCCGAATCACGCGCTCACGCTCCTCGGGCTTGAACCGTCCGCGCTGGATCATACGGTCTAGATTGCGCTCGATGCCTTCGATCCCATGACGGCAAAGATCTTCCGAAACGTCGTTGAGCATGACGTTAAGCCCAGCTTGGGCGGCGACTTGCGCCACCCCGGCGCCCATCTGTCCGGCGCCGATCACGCCCACAGTGTTAATACTCATCCGTTGTCTCCGGTTTTAGATGCCTTGGTCGGCTGCGCTTTGTCCCGTCTGATGCACTTCGTTTCGCGGGCGTGCTCGCTTTGCTCAAGGAATCCCCGCACAGTCGGATTTCGCTCCGCACAAGGGGTGATTCTGTCAATCTGAGAGTGTGTAAAGATTTTGTTCTTCTGTCATTCCGAGCACAGCAAGAAATCCCGGATCTTTCTGCTTTTCCTCTGTTTTTTCGGGATTCTTCACTTCCTGAAACGCACCTCGTAGCTTGCTCCGTCTACGGCTACGCTAATAGCGAACTCCGTTCAGAATGACAAAAAAGGCTTGTACAGGTTCCCTTAGTGGCCCATCCCGAGACGCACTCGCCGAACGTCCTCCGGCGATTGCCGGCCCGGCATGCCCAGATGACGCATCAGCACGTTGGTCATGTTCGAGGTCAGGCGGTCGCGGATCGTCGGCTTTTCGTCTAATTCCGCGTCGAGCACGCGGGCGACCTGATCGCGCGTCAGACCCTCGGAAGCAAAAATATCGACCAGCCCGGCCAATCCCACTTCACCGCCGACCCGCTCCACGATCGCGATAACGCGGCCGCATACCGTGCATACACGACGCGTCAAGCCAGCTCTTTCTCGACAAAAGACACAACGCATCGACGACCCTGATGATCCCGGTCAGTACGGTAACCGTCCTAAATAATGATGAAGCGGGGACGCCATTACGGCCCGCTTCATCACGAAGCTACACCCGAGCATGCACAGCGGCAAGGCCGGATCACGGCCGATCGCGCGGGAAAACGACGGTTCGTCGGGTGCGCTTGACAGCGATCGCAGGCCCTACTAGCCTGCCGAATTGAGAATCATTATCAATAGCATGGGATATGAGAGGCGCGGCGTTGACCGACTGCTAGACGCGAGAGCACCTCATCGCAATCGTCACGGGTCTTGCCGATGAACACCACTTCGACCGTCCTCCCCTACTTTCTCTATTCCAGCGGAATTCTCTTCCGTGAAGGCTGCGAGGCGCTGCTGGTGATAATCGCGCTCGTCGCCGGTACGCGCGAGGCGGGACAGAGCAATCGTGCGCGCGACATTTACGTCGGCGCGTTTGCCGCGGTCGTGCTCAGCATCATATTGGCATGGGCGGTCAATCATGTAATTGGCGATAATACCAGCGATACGCTCGAGGGGGTGTTTCAGCTCTTTGCCGCCGCCACGCTCTTTTACGTAAGTTCATGGATCACATCAAAAAGCCAGGCCGACCATTGGAACAAGTTCATTCGTTCCCGGGTTGAAGCCGCCGCGCGCAGCCGCGGACCGTCGATCGCGCTCGGGCTCACGGCGTTTCTGGCCGTGATGCGCGAGGGCGCCGAGACCATCGTGTTTTTTCAGGCGCTCGCCGCCGGGGCCACGCAAGGCGCGGAACATCACGCGGTGATGGCGGGAGTGGCGGCTGGAGCGGTCGCGTTGGCGATCACGTTTTTTCTCCTGAATCGGCTGGCGTTTAAACTTCCCATCCGGCCGTTCTTTTCCGTCACCTCGGTGCTGCTCTACGCGCTGGCGGTGATTTTCGTGGGCCAAGGCATCGCGAGTTTGCAGGAATCGGGATGGATTGCGGCAAGCTTCGTCAGTCATGTGCCGACCATCATGGTGCTGGGAGTTTTTCCAACGGTACAAACGCTGCTGGCGCAAGGCATTTTGTTGTTGCTCGCACTGGCGGCGGTCTTTATGCCCGTGGCTCGCCGGACCCGGCAAGCGGCTGCGAACCCATCCCCACAACCGCGCACCACCTAGAACATCGGATCGTTTGATCCGCCGTCGCGCCGGTTTTGATGATCAACCGGCGCGTCAGCTTGTCCTCGCGCGCAAATTCGATTTCGAAGGATTTCAGTCAGGAAACCTGGGCGCCGGGATCATCCGTGCAGCAGCCCCAGGCTCACCAAGCCGAAAATCAAACAATAGATGGCGAAGGGCGTGAGCGTTCGGGTTTTGAAATAACTGGTGAGGAATTTGACGGAAAAATAGGCGGAGATGGCGGCGCAGCCCGCGCCCAGCATCGCGGCCTCAATCGCCCGCGCGTCCCTGGAGGCGATCAACACCGGCAGCTTGAGCGCGGCGGCCGCTCCTATTATCGGGGTAGCCAGCAAGAAGGAAAATCGCAGCGCGTCTTCATGCGCCAAGCCGACCAGCAGCCCTCCCGCGATGGTCGAGCCGGTCCGTGAGAATCCGGGGAGCAGCGCGAGCACCTGCATCACGCCAACTTTTGCCGATTGCCACCATGAAACTTCGGTGGCGAGCCGCTGATCGGCGTCGGCGCTGATGCACTCCAGGTGCCTGGCCCTGATGCGCAATAATTCCGCCAGGTAGAGCAGCACTCCATTCAATGCCAGAAAAGCCGCGACATAGGAGGGCCAGGTGAAAATTCGCTCGAGCTGCTTTTCCAGCCCCAGTCCGATTATCCCGGCCGGCACCGTGCCGACCACGAGCAGCCATCCGAGTCGAGCGTCCGGATCCGCGGCCAGGCTGCGGTACCAAATCGATCTCAGCGTGCCGCGGATAATGCGGACCCAATCATTCCAGTAAAGGAAGAACAGCACCGTGGCTGTAGCGAAATGGGTGGCGACCAGAAAGGTCAAAAAATAATCCGCGTTGCGATCAATCTTCCAGTTCAGCAACGACGGCAAAATAATGCTGTGCCCAAGGCTGGAGATCGGAAAGAGTTCCGAGACTCCTTGTAAAATTCCGAGAATGATTGCTTGTAGAAAAGAGAGCATGTGCTTGGTTTGTGCGACCGTCCGGCGCCGCGCTCACGGCGTGAAGCTTTAAGGTTGAGAATCTGAACAATGTGACGTTGTGGCGCCGAAATTTAGTGAAAATCCAGCAAGGCCTCACGCGGCATCACGGCGCCTTTTGGTCTCTCCTCTCATGAGCGAGTCATCCCCGCAAATGTGAACAACGCGCACGCGCGGATCAACCAGTTAATGAATAAGTAATTCAGATGTGGACAAGATGCGTGACAAAACGAACAGATGCGCCAGTTGCTTTCTCCTGGCCGGTGCGGCTCTTGTCATAATGGCGCCAAACCGTTAAGCGAAACCGTCGGTCGGTATTCATCGTGAGATGCGGTCGATGCCAATTGTCTACGATCTTACAAGTTCAGATAGGTCGTGGTGGTTTGCCGTTCGCTTTTTCAACCTTGATAACCGTCCATCGCATTGCCTTGCCGTTGAGCTTGAATTCGACTTCTTCGTCTTCTCGAGCGCCGAGTAGCGCTGCACCCGCCGTTTGTGACGCCGATACGAAGCCAAGCTCGGGCTCATCCCGATTCACCGTTACCGTTACGACATGAATGCGGCTTTCGCCGTCCTGGACCTGAACCCGGTCGCCAATCGCTACCGCATCGTCCGGTGCTTGGGAGCCTGGGGCGGGCGATCCAACAGTTATGTCATCATCATTTACCCGAGACTCTTCAGGCGGCGTGTCGTAGTCCCGCTTATCGGAAATGGTGCGGAACTCAGTCCAGACACTCGGCATCTCCGCGGCACCGATGGGCCCGATCTTCATCGCCGTGAGACTACGTACAAGGTCATCCATGCAGACATCGGGATCGAGACGGAAGCTCGACCCCCAGCATCGCCAGAATCGCCAACCGACCCGTTCCATCACTCGTTGCCGTGCCAAGTCTTCCTCCCAGCGTTCGGGGCCGTGGTATCGGTCTCCATCAAGTTCTATGGCCAGACGACGATCGTCATGGCCCTCGACCACGAGATCGATGGAATATGGACCGACTTTGACTTGCGGGCGGACTCGATATCCAAGCCCAAGCAGCCGCGTAAATACGTCGCGCTCGAACTTGGACTGGCAGAGTTCGGCTAGGTCGCTTGACGATGTACTCCGGCTGTCAGTTGGATTCTTAAAATGCCGCAGGACTTTGGCCTTGAGATCGTCCGGCTTTAGCATCTCCTCCGTGACGGAATGGAACAGGTATTCACGGTCACGAGCGCGCGATAATGCGACGTTGAAGCGTTGTTGGAATGGGAGAGCAGTTTTTGACTTAAATGTCTCGGGACATTCCACCATGCTGAGCAGCATGATGTCCTTTTCCTTGCCCTGAAATACGGCTGAGTCTCCGCAGTCGATATCGTGCCGAAGATAGGCGTCTTCACCGATACACTTCAGTAACATCTCTTGAATTAGTTGTGCCTGCTTTGCGCCGATCAGCGAAATAACCCCGATGCTTCGCTTAGCCATCGCAGGGTCGGCGACAATTCGAGCGACCTCTTCAACGATCGCTTCGGCTTCCGCATGATTCCGATTGGATTTGTCACGGCGGCCATGCGGCACGTAGATATCGATCAGCGGTGGTGAGAGACGCTCGGATGCCTTGGGCAGCCGCACCGGCACAATTTCGTCAGCATAGAACTGAAAACTGAAGCGAATGATGGGTTCGACGCATCTGAAGTGTTCCTTCAGCATGATTCTTCTACCGGGATAACAAGCCAACGCAAGCTCATATAATGAGTTCCCCGGCAACATGAGCGAGCCGAAGGGCTGCCCGTCCAGATAATTCACGCGCAACGCGCGCAACTTCTGCTCTTCAATAAAGCCGGCCATCGGGCTTACTTGTTTGTCATCTCCGACGACCAGAATTTTTTGTCCGCGCAGCAGCGCCGGCAGCGCGAAGATATCGGACTGCGACGCTTCATCGAAGATAACCAGATCGAAGGAGCCCAGCGCCGCAGGGAGGTTTTCGGAAATCCGCCAGGTTGGCATGATCCAGCAAGGGACGGCTGCATAAGCTACTTGCATTGCGTCGCGCGCGTCCCTACGCAACCGCGAGGCGCTTTTACCAGTTCCCGCACCGAGCCTGCGGGTTGCGGTGAGGAACATCTGTAAGGCGGCGGCAACCCGTTGAGTTATACGGGCTTTCAGCGTCAGGAGCGTTCGCATCCTGACGGCGTCCTGAAAGAGTTGCCGAGTTTGCTCTTCCGCGACGCGTCTGTGTTCGTCAAGTTCGAGCAGGCGGTCGCGGCCGTCGATTGATTGCAAATAGGTATATGCACAGGACCACCTCCATGCTTCGCGCCAATCGTCCGGCGTCCATGGATCATCAATCCCCGCCACGGGACGTGTGCGCAGATTCTCGGCCCATACCGCCGCACCGGAGCGAGCGACGCTCTCCGCTACGCGGGCGACTGTTCGCAAATGAGACTGTAGCGCCCTAACCCGTTCGAGTTCGCGTAAATGAGCACTCCAAGTCGCAGTGATCTTGCTGGCTGACAAATCGGGACTACCGACGGATGTTGACAAGAATTCTTTTATTTTCCGTGAAATATTCCCGCTACAATCTGAGAGCTTATCGGCGGCGGTTCGGAGACTGACGCGGGCACCTTCAAGCCTGTACCGCGAAATTTCGCTCCGTATCGACGTGGCGGCATTCTTTGCTCGATCCGGATCGCAGACGATGTCCAGGGGATCGACGCCGTGGGAAAAAAGCCGCCTTACTTCCGCCTGAATCATCGGCACATGTGCGCGGACCGCTGTAGCAACAACATCAACCTTTTCGAGACAGGAATGAATTGTCCTGGCGGCATCCATCGGCCGTTCAGGGATTGTCGGTAAGGAAAACTCGCCGGCTAGCGCGCGCCACCTAGCCATGCCGGCGGCAATCTCAGCATGCCAGCCGAGCACTTCTACAATCTTTGCCCACTGCTCAGATCCTTCAGGAGTCTTGTCGAGGATGCGGATTGTGGCAAATGCCGTGCGGACTTCGGATTTACCAAAGGACACCAGACCGAAGGGTCTCTGTCCTGACG
>JBOHWL010000084.1:0-4487 GCA_050736615.1 Binataceae bacterium (SeqCode)
GCATAAGAAACACTGCCGCTTTCGATGATGTCACAGAAGACCTTTAGCGTTTCAATATGCATGATTGCTTGCTTCTAATATAAGGATATTTGATGGTTGTGAGAGACGCAACCGCGGCTGGACGAGCTTTTTCAGCATAGTTGGCACTGGACGCGGCGGCCGGAGCGCACCTCACGACGGCGCCTCGGGCTCGCTGCCAGGCACGATCAAGGAGTCTTTATATGGCCGATTCATTAAAGGACCTGGATTTCTTCAACCTCGATGAGCTGCTGTCTCCGGAACAAAAGATGGCGCGCGACAGCGTGCGCCAGTTTGTCCAGCGCGAAATTCTGCCCAATGTCGAACGTCATTTCGCCAATGAGACTTTCCCCCTCGAAGTGGTGCCCAAATTAGCCGAACTCGGAGTCTTTGGCGCCAATTTAAAGGGTTACGGATGCGCCGGAATGGACAACCTTGCTTATGGTCTGATCATGCAGGAACTCGAAGCCGGCGATTCGGGCCTGCGCTCGTTCGCCTCGGTGCAAAGCGCCTTGGCGATGTACTCGATTTACGCGTGGGGCTCCGAGGAGCAAAAGCGCCGCTATTTACCCGAAATGGCCCAGGGCAAACTCATCGGCTGCTTCGGCCTGACCGAGCCGGATCACGGCTCCGACCCGGGTGGGATGGAAACGCGTGCGCGCCGCGAAGGCGACGGCTGGGTGTTGAACGGTACCAAACGCTGGATCACCAACGGCTCGATTGCGGATATCGCGATCGTCTATGTCAAAGTTGACCAAGGTTACACCGGCTTTATCGTCGAGAAAGGCACGCCCGGCTTCACCACCAGCGATATTCACGGCAAGTTCTCGATGCGCTCGTCGATTACCTCCGAGTTGCTCCTCGAAGACGTGCGTCTCGACGAGGGACATCATCTGCCCGAGGCGCGCGGCTTGAAGGCGCCACTCTCATGCCTGACGCAGGCGCGTTACGGAATCGCGTGGGGCGCGATCGGCGCCGCGCGGACTTGTTATCAATGTGCGCTCGACTATGTGAAGTCGCGCAAGCAATTCACCCGTCCACTGGCCGGGTATCAGCTCGTCCAGCGCAAGCTGGTCGACATGATGACCGAGATTACCAAGGCCCAGATGGTGTGCCTGCGGCTGGGCCAATTGAAAGACGCCAATCGCATGCGCCCGGAGCAGGTTTCCTTCGCCAAACGCAATAACGTGAATGCAGCTCTGCGGATCTCCCGCGACGCACGCGACATGCTGGGCGCCAATGGCATCGTCAACGAGTACCCGGTCATCCGCCACATGCTTAATCTTGAAACCGTCAACACCTACGAAGGCACCTATGACGTGCAAACCCTGATCCTCGGCCGTGATATAACCGGGGAGAGCGCGTTTGATTGAATCGGATGGCGGCGTGATTGCGAAGGCGGCGTCGCGGGACATTAAGGCAACAGGGAAGCGGAAATGGAACTCAAAGGCAAAAACGCCATCGTTACGGGAGCGGCGCGCGGGATTGGCCGCGGTATCGCACTTAAATTAGCCGAGGCCGGGGTCAATATCGCGGCGGTTGATCTAGGCAATCCGTCCGACCCGGCGCTCACTTACGACCTCGCGCGCCATGCCGACCTCACCAGCGCGGTTGAAGAGTTCAAGGGGCGCGGCGTCAAAGCTATGCCGATTCTCGCCGACGTGACGCGCTTGGCCGACTGCGAGCGGATGGCGTCCGAGACCACGAAGCAGCTCGGCGGCGTCGATATCCTGGTCAACAATGCTGGCATCATCGCCGCCGGCATGGTGGCGGAGATGTCCGAGGAGACCTGGGACCGCGTGATGACGGTCAATGCCAAGGGCCCCTTTCTATGTGCCAAGGCCTGCATCCCCCATCTGCGCAACCATCGCGAGGGTGCGATCGTCAATATCGCCTCGATCGCGGGCAAAACCGGCCGCGGCGGATTATCAGCCTATTGCGCCAGCAAGTTCGCGGTGATTGCGCTGACACAGGCGCTGGCGGAAGAACTGGGACCGTTCAATATCCGCGTCAATGCGATCTGCCCGGGCTTGCTGCGCACCTCGATGTGGACCGGGTTGCTGAACAAATACTTGAGTCAGGTCTGGGGCGGTAAGGAAGAGACGCTGTTCGATCAAACGGTCGGACAGATGACCTATCTGCGGCGCGAACAGACGCCCGCCGATATCGGTGAGGCGGTGGTCTATCTGTCGCGCGCGGACAATGTCACCGGCGCGGCGCTGACCGTCGCCGGCGGCGCCGAAGTGCATTAAGCGAGCCTTGAATACCGCGATTGTTCGCCGGGTCCCAGTTGAATTACAGAAGGACCTGCTGGACAGGTCGCGAGCAACGCTCAATTTAGCGACGAGGAGTGCGCGATGATCAAAGGCTTCAGCCATGTGGCAGTCAACGTCACCGACGTCGAGGCGTCGAGGCAATTTTACGAAAAGGTGATCGGGCTCAAGAAGATTCCACGGCCGGAGATTCCGATTCCGGGCGAATGGTACGGAGTCGGCACCAATCAGCTTCATCTGATCGGCGGCAAGCGCCGGACCAGCGGAATTGATCCGACCGGGCCGCATATGGCGATCGAAGTCGTGGACCTTGAGGCGACCAAGGACGAGTTACGCCGCTTAAGTATCGAATTTCTCGACGCGTCTTCGATGCGGATGAATCTGAAGCCGCAGGCGCAAAAAATGGTCGGCCAGCAAATCTGGGTTAAGGACCCCGACGGTAACGTGATCGAGCTGCGTCAAAGCGATTGAGCCAAAAGTTATCGCTATGCCGATCACGTCAAAGGAGAGATCGAGACCGCCAAGGCCCGTTTAAGCAAACTCCGAAAAAGTCACAGTTGTCATTCCGAACGGAGCCTCCGCAGTGAGGAATCCCGGAAAAAACACCGGAAGCAAAAGGATCCGGGATTCCTCGCTGACGCTCAGAATGACATGTCGCAGGGTGCCGCGGATTCGTTCGCGCCGCGCTTACCCGATTGGCAAGGCCCGCCTTATGGCATTCGGATGCATAGCTGTGGATGATATACAATTGTCCGTGTAGGGACGCAGCGAGTTGAGGATATCGGAGCGAATCCTACAACGACTTGCCGCTGAAGGAGAACACGATGGAAGAAGTGCTGGAAATCAATGAGCCTAACAAATGGCGGCTCGAAACGCCGGGACACGAAGGCTGGCGCCGTACCGCGCGGCCAGGCGATCCCAACAAGTACCTGATGATCTCGACCGACTGCCATTGCAACGAGCCGTCGAACCTGTGGCAGGAGCGCATCGACAAGAAATTCGTGCCGCGCCTGCCCCATATCGAAACCGACGAGAAGGGCGTCAAGTGGATGGTGTCGGAGGGCTGGCAGAAATCGCGCGCGGTCGATCGGGCGTTCGAATTTCACGGCGAAGACAAGTTACGCGCCAAGGCTGGCTATGATCCGCTCCAGCGGATCAAGGACCACGCACTTGACGGCATTGACGCCGAGGTGATTTTTCCCAACAAGGGTCTCCTGATGTGGGCGACGCAGGACCCGGAATTTGGCGCTGCGCAATGCCGGGCGTGGAATGACTGGGCGTGGGAGACCTTCGGCCAATACAACGACTTCATGTCGCCGATGGCGGCGATTATGACGTCAGACGTAACGCTTGCGATCGACGAAATAAAGCGCGCTGCCAAGATGGGATTTCGCGGGCTGACGCTGCCGTGCAAGCCGATCTTTGGCTCTTACGACGCGCGCCATCCAAATTACAATTTTTCCATGTACGATCCGATGTGGACGGTAATCCAGGATTGCAACCTGCCCATCACTTTCCATATCTCGACCGGACGCGACCCGCGAGCGGCGCGCAAGGACGGCGGCGCGGTAATCAATTATGTTTCGCATTCGCTCTCGCCGACGATCGAGCCAATCGCCAACCTGTGCGCCTCCGGCGTGATCGAGCGTTATCCGAAAATCAAATTCGCCGCGATTGAATGCGGTATCGGCTGGGTGCCGTGGGCGTTGGATGCGATGGACGAGGCCTATCGCAAGCATCATATGTGGGCCTATCCAAAGCTGCCCAAAATGCCGAGTGAATATTTTCGCAGCAACGGCGCGACGACCTTTCAGGAAGATCGCGTCGGCCTCGATCTCGCGGTTAAATACAACTTGGTCGATAACTTCATGTGGGCCAACGACTATCCGCATCATGAGGGTTCGTGGCCGCATTCCTACCAGGCGATCGAGCGTCAGATGGGCGATTTGACCGAAGAGCAGCGCGCGAAAATCCTGGGACTTAACGCCGCGCGCGTGTTCAATTTCGATATCAACGCACTGATGTCGCGCCGCGACACGGCGGTTAATTAACGGCCGCCGCGACCTCATCTCAGTAAGCGCAAAGAGCCGGTCCCGACGGGGCCGGCTCTTTTTTTGGTCGCCCATCGAAAGGCGATGAATGCTCGTGGAAGCACTCGACATAGAAAGAACGAATCTGGTGCTGTAAAAGCCTTTG
>JBOHWL010000085.1:0-20667 GCA_050736615.1 Binataceae bacterium (SeqCode)
CAGTCTGCTGATCGATGCGCATGAGACGGATGAGGCGCTTAGTGCGGATGAACTGCTTTCTTTCGTGGTATTACTGCTGATTGCGGGGAACGAGACCACCACCAATTTGTTAGGCAACGGCATGCTCGCTCTCGGCCGCAATCCGGATCAATTTGCGCGTTTGCGCGCCAATTCCGCTTTGTTGCCGGGCGCGATCGAGGAGATGCTGCGCTATGACGGCCCGGTGCAGGCGACCACGCGCTTCACCAGCCAGGCGGTTAATCTGAACGGCACCGAAATTCCCGCCGGCGGCTTTGTATTCGTGATTCTGGCCGCGGCCAATCGTGATCCGGCGCAGTTTATTGATCCGGACCATTTTGAAATCGCGCGCGATCCCAATCGTCATGTGGCGTTCGGCGAGGGTATTCATTTTTGCCTGGGCGCGGCACTGGCGCGGAGCGAGGCGCGTGTCGCGTTCGCAGCGATGCTGGCACGTTTTCCCCGCCTTGTATTGGCGACACCCGAAAAAACTCCGGCCTACAAAGGCTCGTATTTCCTGCGCGGACCGGCCGCGCTCGAACTCGCCCTTGAATAGCAAGTGGAAACTGAATCGAAATTATCAGTTGTGATTCGAAGATGATTTGAAGCTCGGCACGAGATTGAAATTAACTGAGTAATAGGTGACGGATGGCGGCGGTATTGGAATCGATCACGTTCAATCCGTGGGATCCGGCATTTCGTGCCAACCCCTATCCCTACTATCGGCCGCTGGTGGCGGGCCCGCCCTATCTGCTGAACCTGTTTATCCCAATGGCGCTGGTGGGGCGCTACGCCGAGGCCGCCGCCATCATCCGCGACCATGAACGTTTCTCCAGCGCGCCGCCCTATTCACCCTTTATGGAGGAGCGGCTGCGGGTTTTCGGCGACGCTCCGCGCATCGTCTTTTCCGATCCGCCCATTCATACGCGGCTGCGCCGTGTGGTCAGCCGCGCTTTCACGCCCAAGCGCATCAAGGAGCTCGAACCGCGCATTCGTGAGTTCACCCGCGAATTGCTCGACCGTGCCGCGGCGGCTGGCGAGTTCGAAGCGATGGCCGCGCTCGCCAATCCCTTGCCGGTGATGGTGATCGCGGAGATGCTCGGCGTGCCGACCGGCGATTACGAGAAGTTCAAGCATTGGTCCGACGCCGTGATTGACTCCGACAATACGCCGCCGGGAGCGCCACTGCCCGCTCCGGTGAAACAAGCGTTTGCGGCGTTGCGCGATTATTTCATCGAGGAAATCGCACAACGGCGGCGTAATCCGGGGCAGGATCTGGTGAGCGTGCTGGTCGCAGCTCGCGAACAGAGCGAAGCGCTCAGCGAAGAGGAGTTGATCGCGTTCGTGGTGCTATTGCTGCTGGCCGGCAATGAAACCACGACCAATCTTATCGGCAATGGCCTGCTCGCGCTGGGGCGCAATCCGCATGAACTGGAGCGGCTGCGGTGCGCACCCGAACTGATGCCGCGCGCGATCGAAGAGATGCTGCGTTATGACTGTCCGGTACAATCCACCGCGCGCTATCCGAAGAGCGACATCGAAATCGCCGGCGTGACTATCGCCGCCAATACGCCGACCTTTGTGATCGTCGCGGCCGCCAATCGCGACCCCGCGCAATTTCCCGATCCCGACCGCTTCGATGTCGCGCGCGAGCCCAACAATCACCTGGCCTTTGGCGAAGGCATCCATTATTGCCTGGGTGCGACGCTGGCGCGGATGGAGGGCGCGATTGCAATCGGGGAAGTAATCCGGTGTTTTCCCGATGTGCATCTGCCCGACCCGGAGGCGCCGCGCGAGTACAAGGGCTCGTATTTCCTGCGCGGCCTCAGCGCCTTGCCGATGATGCTGGAATAGCGATTATATGGCCACAAATGAAAAGCGTCTTTTTGCGCCACAAACGATTTGCCAGACACAGCCGCGTGGGTCCGCGTATGATTTCGTCGGGCGTCAACGCTGCGTCGCGGGCCGAGCGCGTAACGGCGCAAAAATTGGTAGTATCCGCTCGAATACGCGCTCGAGCGCAAGGAGCAAAATCAATGACGGCGGAAGAACAATTGCTGGCGCGCTATTTCGAGGCTTTCAATCGTCACGATCTCGCGGACGTGCTGGAATGTTTTCACGCCCAGCCGTTGATCATCGATAGTGCGGGTGCGCGCTACGCCGGCCGTGACGAAGTGCAACGTTACTATGAGACCAGCTTTGCGCTTTTTCCCGACGCCCGCTGCGACCTGCGCATGTTGACCGGCAACGACGGCCACGGTGTCGCTGAATCATTTTTCCATGGCACGCGGCCACGCTTTGGCAAAGTGGTTGAAGCGCTGGGCGCCGAAATCGCGGAAATCGTCGACGGCAAAATTAAGGAACTGCGCGATTATCATCGTCCGATGCCGGCTCCCGGCGCCTGAAGCATAGCGTTCGCTCAAGGCGCCCCGGTTGCACCCGTCCTGAACGTGAACACCGGCGCGCCTAAGGTCGAAACGCTACTTCTTCCGGCCGGTGATCAGGCTGCTTAATGCGTCGCCGGAAGTGGTCACGATGCGGCCAAAAATATCGAGCGTCTGATCGCGCTGCTTGTCATAGCGTCCAGTCATTCGCCCGGTGATGTCATAACCGACCCGCTCGCGGCCATCGTCGTCGATCCGTCCGAGGGTACGGCCCTGACGATCTTTCAAAAATTCGCGACTGCTCATGCGAAGTTCCTCCTCATCAATGCCGACTGCTGACTGCACACACGGGCTCGCACTTTATCGCCTGGGAAGAACAACCGTTGTCACACGCGTGACCGACTTGAAAACATGCGAACGAGGTTCGCGCTATCAAACCATCTCTCACCTGAGCCCAACAAAGCCACAACCCATCCCGCCGGCGGGGCCAGCGCGAATGGCTCGCAACTCGAGTGTGGCGCTGCTGAAAACCCTTCAGCGCCTGCCCGCTATTCGACTATTCGATGGCTACTTCGTCTGGGAATAGGAATGTAGTGCTATTGTCGTCGAACTGCACCAGATACATCCGGCGGCCAAGATTATTGACTTCGCGCAGGATGCGCGGTTGTTCGCTGAAGCGGCTACGTCCCTCGTGATCGCGCACGGGCTTGAGCAATCGGCAACGACGTCCCACAATCGATTCAGTGTTCATGCTTTCCATGGCAATCCCGCCTTTCCGCCTCCAAGTATCAACAAGCGGTCCACCAGCCCTACTTGCTAGTATAGCAATCTTCGGGCCCATTGATTAGATGTTTTTTTGCATCACTGAATTAGCTTGTGGATAAAAATATAATCGGACCGCAAGGATGGTTTGCGCTTTTGCGAAGCCGCGACGCGCATTGCGAAATGGAAAAAAACCCGGATTCGCCGCATTTTTCGCGAAACGTTTAACGTCTGCGCGGGCAAACATACCGGTCTCGACGTCTTGTGGAGGAAGTTAATGACCACTCTCTATCCGATGATTATGGGCCGCGAAGCGATGGTCTCGACCGAACATTACCTTTCAGCCGCCGCCGGAGCCCAGATGTTCGCGCGTGGCGGCAACGCAATTGACGCTGCGGTAGCCGCAACGTTGGTCGAAGGCGTGGTCAATCCCCACATGCATACCATCGGAGGCGAAGCGCCGATGCTCATTTACGCGGCGAAAGCCCGGCGCGTAATCGCCGTCAACGGCAATATGATCGCACCGGCGCGCGCCACGATCGCCCATTACCGCTCGCTCGGCCTGACGCTGGTTCCAGGCGAGGGCCTGCTTGCGGCCGGCGTGCCTGCGGCCTTCGACGCGCTGGCGGCGGCTTTGAGCGAATTTGGCACGATGATGCTTAAGGAAGTGGCCGAGCCCGCTCTGCAGCTCTGCGAGGACGGCATCCCGATGCATCCCGGCCTATGCGGTGACGGCGACACGCCGGAGGATCTGTCCGGACTTATTGGTCGCGCCTCGATTCGCAAAAATCAGCGCAAGTTTCGTGACGAATGGCCCTCGACGGCGCGCGTCTATATGCCTGGCGGCGAGGTGCCGCATACCGGCGACATCATTAAAAATCCAGCGTTGGCGACATTTTTCCGGCGTTTGCTCGACGCCGAAGCTGGCGCGCGCGGGCGCGGCCGGGAAGCCGCCCTGGCGGCCGCACGTGAGCGCTTTTATCGCGGTGACATCGCGCGTGAGATCGTCGCCTGGTCCGACCAGCACGGCGGTTTACTGGCCGCGGATGATCTCGCGCACTTCACTACCCTATTCGAGCAACCGGTTACCGCGGATTATCATGGCGTCACCGTGCATAAATGCGGACCATGGTCGCAGGGCCCGGTATTCCTTCAGCAGCTCCGGTTACTCGAAGGCTTCGATTTGCGTGCGATGGGCCACAATTCCGCCGCCTATATCCATCACGTCGCCGAAGCCGCCAAGCTCGCCTTTGCCGATCGCGAGGCATGGTACGGCGATCCGGAGTTCACGCGGGTGCCGCTCGCCGGCTTGCTCTCGGCGGATTATGCGGCGATGCGGCGCGAGCTTATCGATCCGCGACGGGCGTCGCTGGAACATCGGCCTGGCGATCCAATTAATATGCGGCCATCGTTGGTAACCACGGGCGAGCCGCGTTCATGGGGTTCCGGGACGGTTCACGTCACCGCCGCCGATGGCCATGGCAATATGATCGCAGTCACCGCGAGCGGCGGATGGATTCCCAGCTCGCCGGTGATTGAAAGCCTTGGATTTCCGCTCGGGACCCGGATGCAGACGTTTTATCTCAACGAACGCCATCCCAACGCGTTATGTCCGGGCAAACGGCCGCGCACCACGCTCACGCCCTCGATCGCGACGCACGGGAATGAACCATTTCTGTCCTTCGGCACGCCGGGCGGCGACCAGCAGGACCAATGGACGCTGCAGTTTTTTCTCAATTTGGTGGATTTCGCGATGGACGTGCAGGAAGCGATTGAGGCGCCGCGCTTTTCGACCGCGCACTTCCCCTCCACCTTTTATCCGCATGACGCCCATCCCGGATTGCTGCGGCTCGAAGGTCGAATCGACGCGGACGTGTGCAACGAATTGGCGAATCGGGGCCATCGCATCGAAATCCGCCCGCCGTGGTGCGAAGGCCACGTGCTGGGAATCCGCTGCGAGCCGAAACGGCGATTGCTCAGCGGTGGCGCCGACCCGCGCGGACAGGCGGCTGTGGTGATGCCGGCGCAGGCGATCGGCTGGTAAATCGAAGTTATGTCAAACTCGAAGTGACGGCGTTGGTGTCAGTGCCACATTTGCGCTGCTCTCCTCTGGGGAGCCTCCGCACAAGTCTTATCTGTCATCCCGAGCGTGTGTGAATTTTTTGTTTTTCTGTCATTCCGAGCACAGCGAGGAATCCCGGATCTTTCTGCTTTTCCTGGTGTTTTTTCGGAATTCTTCACTTCGAAGACCCCGTTCAGAATGACAAAAATTCACAGACTCCGAGCGTGACAAACGGGGCTTGTGTCGAGCTTCGCTGGCCGCCTGTTTCGCGAACACACCATCTTTTGAATCGAACGCCTGAGATGAACCGTCATTAACAATGCGAGATGCTGGTGCGGATTTGGGGCAAAACGAATGCCTGAAAACGTTTACGCATCACAGCGGCACAGAGAGCCGTGCTAATCATTGCTATGACAAGGCTAGACGTGAAGTTGGGCACGGTACATGCTCGACGATCACTTCGCGGAACTGTGTAAGTGGATGGATTAGCCGGATGAGCAACCTCGCGAGGCGTCGGGACAAGTTGGCGATTGTCGCCATAATCGTGGCGCTGGTGTTGCTCGCGTTGCTCACATGCTGGCGGCCGTTAACCATGCGGAAGCGTGGCACCAATCTGGGAGTTTTGTTTGGCGCCGGCAGCGGCGTAATCATTGGCGCCTCCTTCGGCGCGCCAGCCATCGGGGCGGCCATCGGCGGTGGTATCGGGGGCTTAACTGGTGCATTGATTGGCGGCCAGATGCAAAATACCGAGATGCGCAATCAGGAGGCGGAGAGACAGGTTCAGCGACAGGAGCGCGAAATTGAGCGGCATCAATATTTGATTGAACAACTCAAGCGGTATGAGAGCGATTAGCAAGGAGGTTTTATGACTTGGCGTAGAGGATGGATGGTGACCGCGGCGTTGGCATTCGTCGCCCTCTTATTGTTTGCCGGATGTAGCGGGCAACCGTTGAGCGAGCGCGAAAAAGGCACCGGGATTGGCGCGCTGGTGGGCGGCGGTACCGGCGCGATTATTGGCGCCGCCGTCGGTCATCCGGCGGCTGGCGCCGCAATTGGCGGCGCGCTCGGCGCCGGCGGTGGCTTCCTGACAGGCAACGAATTGCAAAACCAGCAAAACCAGCAGGCGCAGACGCAAAGCCAAGTTGAACAACAACAACGGGAGCTCGAGCGCCAGCGTCAGCAAATCCAGCAGATGCAGCAAAATCAGGGCACCGAGTAAACCTGACTAAGCTCGCGCGTCCGCCGCGGCGGATGCTCAAACCAAGTGGCGGACGCGTGGATGCCCAAAGTGAGCAAGGCTCACGCGGGTTTGCATAGTTTGCACGCGCGCATCCCGCCACGCCGGGCGCGTTCGGCATCGGCAAAGATGATCCATTTGCGGCGCTCGGAGCGTTTGACCGCCTGGCAAGTCGGCCGGCAGAAGATATGTGAAACCATGTGGCCGTAGACCGCCCCGGCGGGCAGCCGATGGTCGCGGCCAACCTCGAAACCCTCCGCACGCAACAGCTTCAGCTTGCGCGCGACGCCGCCGCCATAGTTGCCAATCGTGCCGTCGGATTTGATCACGCGATGGCACGGGACGTAAATCGGCAGCGGATTTGCCGCCATGGTATTACCAATCGCGCGTTGGCCGTCGGGCGCACCAATCGCCGCCGCCAAAGCCTGATAAGTCACCACCGAGCCAGGCGGCACTTGTCTCAATCGTCGCAGCGCGCGCCGCTGGAAATCACTCTCGACCAGGCTCAGGTCGAGTTCGCGATGCGCGATAGCGTCGAGCTCGCCATTGAGAAAGCGTTCAATCTCCGCGCCGACTCGTGCGGCGAAACCGTCGTCCTCGCGCACGTCATACTTTTGCCGGATTGCCGCCAGCGTCACTTTGCCATCGCGCGTATCAAGATAGGTGACGGTCAAGAGCCCACGCGCGCTTTCCGCCACCAACAGGCGTCCGAGGGCCGAATCAATCACGGCGGCGCGGGCAGGCGCTCGTTTGATCCGCTGCAGGCGGCGCGAGAGCCGCGGATTGGCGGCGCGCAGCATCTCATCGACCACCGCATCCGGTGGCCCACCGTCGCGCAGTGGCAGATCGTCAAGCTTGTTCATATTGTCCATCGTCGTTCAACTCCGGCCCGCCCAAGCGCGCTCATAGCGCGGCTTTGAGCTTTTTCAGCGCCAGATATACGCCCGCGCGCGCGCTCTCGCAGGAACAGCCGAGCGCCGTCGCGATTTCGTCATATTCCAAGCCGCCAAACTTGCGCATCATGAGGACCTCCCGCTGCCGGGATGGTAGCCGCTCGATTAGCGCGCGCAGATGCATCACGGCGTCATGGCCGCCACTGGCGGGGTCGGCGGCGGTCTGCTCATTGCCGTCCCCGGCTTCAATTACGCGCGCATGGCGCGCGCGATCGCGCCTGCGGTTGAGACACAAATTGCTGGCGATACGGAACAGCCAGGGCCGCAAGCCGTTGGCGGAATCAAGCTGCGGATAGGCGCGATAGGCGCGCAACCAGGTCTCCTGAAACAGGTCGAGCGCCTCCTCGCGGTCATGCGTCGCGCGCAGGATGAAGCGCATGATCTCGCGTTCATGACGGCGCATTGCCTCCTCGAAGGGCGGCGGCAGTTCAAGTTTTGGCTGGCTTTCCATCCGTTTATGTATAACCCCGCCGGTCCCGCTTCGTGAACCGCCGCGATTTAAGGAAGGCCAGCCCGAGCTGAGGCGCAGCCAGCGTGAGTGCTATAGATCGAGGTGAAGGCGCATGGCGTCCTCCGCTTTCCGCATCGTGGCCTTACTTAGCCGGCCCTGAGCCCTGCCTTGGATGCGTTCTTTGGAGATGGTGCGAATCTGTTGCGCCTGTGCTTTCGATGGCTTGGGTAAGCCGCTTTCCTCGGCTGGTAGAAGAAACTCAAAAGGATAGATTCTGGTAACGTTCGACGTAATAGGCAACACGGTCACGGTGTTCGCCGCTCGATTGTTGGCTTCGGTACTAACGACCAGCACGGGACGGATTTTGTTGATCTCGGTACCGACGGTTGGACTCAGGTTGGCGAAGTAGATCTCACCACGTCTCATCGCTCAGCCCGTCAGCAACCGCAGTCTCCCAAGCCTCATCGCATTCGGCGTTGGCCTCGCGATAGGCCGCCTCCAGTTCCTTAGCGCGGAGCAGCTTGAGTGCTTCTTCAAAGACTTCAGATCGTTTTACGCCGCGCTTTTTCTGGTAGCCCTCGACGAACCGCGCCAACGTGTCGGACAGCGACACTGACACTTTTACTACGCTCATGCTGAATCATCCTACCAGTAGTGGGAGAAATACTACCACATCGGGTACGACTATGCCGCGATTAACTCCCCACCGATTTGCTTCGGCCATAGTATCGGCCGGCGCTTACTTCATGGCAGGTTGAACAACCGACGGGTGTTGGCGGCGGCGATTTCCGCCAGCGTGGCCGCATCGGTATGACGCAGGACGGCCAACAGGTCCAGCGTGCGGGTGATGAAAGCGGGTTCATTGCGCTTGCCACGATAGGGTTCCGGCGCGAGATATGGCGCGTCGGTCTCGATCATCACGCGTGCGTCCGGGACGACCGGCACGGCGGCGCGCAGCCCCGCGGCGTTCTTGAAGGTCACCATGCCGGCGAACGAAATATGGAAGCCCAAGTCAAGAAATTCGCGCGCCGCAGCCGCGTCCGCACTGAAGCAATGAATCACGCCACCGCGAGGTGGCAGACCCGTTTCCCGAACGATCTCACACAGGCGGCGTTCGGCGGCACGGCAATGGATCACGATGGGCAATGCAAGCTCACGGGCGAGTTCGAGCTGAGCGCGTAATGATTGCTCCTGCGCCGGTTGGGGCGAACGCATGTAATGGAAGTCGAGGCCGCTTTCACCTACAGCGACGACTTTGCCCGCATGCGCCAGTTCATGCAGCGCCTCAAGGCGCGCGCGGTCACAGTCACTGGCGTCATGGGGATGCACGCCGATAACGGCGTAAACGCGAGGGTTGCTTTGCGCGATTTCAACCGTCATCCGGTCGGTTTCAAGCGACCCGATGGCGCCCACTGAAATAATTGTGCGCACACCCGCATCCGCGGCGCGCGCGATCACGCCATCGAGATCGCCGCGCAATTTGGGGTCGGCGAGATGGCAGTGCGAATCAATGACGGCGGACGTCATCGATGGAAGCTCTCCATACAAGCCCGATCAGGTTTGAACTTTCTCGATGCGCGGAAACAGCGCGACGGGTGGTTTGACCTTATGACCCGGTTTGAGCCCCTCGCCAAAGGGCCGCCCGGCGGTTTGCTCATCAACGTTGAGCAGGTCGAGAATCCGGCGCGCCATCACGGGCATGAACGGTTCGAGCGCGTCTGCCGCCACGCGGAGAATCTCCAGCAAATTGGCAATGATCCGCGCCACGGCCGGCCGTTGCGCAGGATCCTTGGCGAGATTGAAGGGCGCGGTCTCGACGATGTATTTGTTCGCCGCATCGAGCATCCGCCAGATCAGGTCGAGCGCCGCCCTGAAATCCAGTGCCTCGATTTTGCCCTCGAGATTGACAGTCAAATCAGCGGCGTAGCCCAGCGCCTGATGGCCCAGTGGCGGGGTCAGATTGAACTCGGGTGCGACGGTGACTTCGCCGTGAAAGTAGCGATCCGCCATCGCCAGCACCCGGCTGGTGAAATTGCCGAGATCGTTGGCCAAATCCGCGTTATAGCGCTCGGTCAGGCGTTCTTCGGAAAAATCGCCGTCGAGCCCGTAAACCACCTCGCGCATCAGGAAGTAACGCAATACGTCGGGCCCGAACGCTTTTTCATAGCTGACCGGGTCGCGCACGTTACCGGAGCTTTTCGACATGCGGGAGCCGCCGAAATTCAGCCAGCCATGCACGTTGAGATGGCGAAACAGCGGAAATCCCGCCGCCAGCAGGATCGGCGGCCAATAAACCGCGTGAGTCTTCAATATGTCCTTGCCGATGAAATGCTGAGTGTACGGCCAAATCTCATGTGCGAACCGATCGACCCCGATTGCGGTCGCCGGCTCGCTGGCATAAGCCCAAAAAGCATCGTACCAGACGTAGGTAACGTATTTCTGGTCGAAGGGCAGCTCGATACCCCAATCCAGCCGCGTCTTGGGCCGCGAAATGCACAAATCACTGAGCGGCTCGGCCAGCATATTGAGCGCCTCGTTGCGATAGCGCTCGGGCCGAATAAAGTCCGGATGGTCGATAATGTGCCCGCGCACCTGCTCGCGATATTTCTCGATTTTGAGAAAATAGTTGCCCTCGCTGATCAACTCGACGGCGCGGTGATGCGTCGGGCATAGTTTGCCGGGAAGCAGTTCCTTTTCGGTATAAAAACGCTCGCAATCAACGCAGTAGAGGCCCTCGTAATCGCGAAAATAGATATCGCCGCTTTGATAGGTCCGCGTCAGCATCGCCTGCACGAATTGCTCGTGCATCGGATCGGTGGTCCGCACCCAGTAATCGAGCGCGACGTTGAGGCCGGTAAAGGCTTCATGGAACAGCGCGCTCATTTTATCGGTATAGGCCTTCGGCGCCAGTCCTTCGGCCAGCGCGGCGCGGCGGATTTTATCGCCATGCTCGTCGGTGCCGCTCAAAAAGCTGACGTGCGCGCGTCCCCGCTTGCGCTGCGCACGGGAAAAAACGTCGGCGGCCAGCGCTTCGTAGGCACTGCCGACATGAGGCGTGCCGTTGCAATAGAAAATCGCGGTGGTGATATGAATTGGTTCGGCCATCTGTCCAATAAATTTTGCGCCAATAAATCTCGCGGTGTCGTCCGATGCTATTGTGGCGCGCGCGCCGCGACCAAATCCTCGAGATTCGCCTCCACCACACCACCGTCCTCCTCGCGCTGAATCAGCACGGCTTGCTTGAGGATATTGTGGCGGACCACTTTGCCGTTACCCCTGACCGATTCCACGTGTTTGCCAATCGCGGGCAAGGCGCGTTTCAATTCCAGATAGGTGCCATATTCGTAACGCAAGCAGCATTTGAGGCGGCCGCACATCCCAGCCAGACGTGACGGATTGAGCGCAAGACCTTGTTCACGCGCCATCTTGACGGTCACCGCCTCGAAGTCGCGCAACCATGAGGAACAGCACAGCTCGCGTCCGCATGGTCCCAGGCCGCCGGTCACCTTGGACTCGTCGCGCGCGCCGATCTGCTTCATCTCGACGCGCACACGCAAAGTATTGGCGAGTTCGCGCACCAATTCGCGAAAATCGACACGGGTTTCGGCGGTGAAGTAAAACAGCGCCTTGCGCGCATCGTAAGTATAGTCAACCTTGACCAGCTTCATCGGCAAGGCGCGCGCGCGGATCTGCTCGACGCACAGTCGTTGCGCGTAATCCTCGCGGCTCAACGTATCCTCTTCGAGGCGCAAATCGCGCTCGTCGGCCAGCCGCAACACCGGTTTGAGCGTTTTGAGGTCAAGCGTGCGGGCGGCCTCATGTGGCTCAATTTCAATTACGCCGAGCCGTGGGCCGGCTTCGCTCTCGACCAGCACGCGATCGCCGCGTTTGAGGGCAAACGAACCGGCAACATAGGTGAATAAATGGCCGGTGGGCTGCAGGCTTACCGCGACGATTTTCGCCCCTTCGTCACCATCGAACGAATCATTATCTAACCGCACGTCGCCGACTCCTTAGCAGGGTGTTGAAAAAAGCCATCTTATCGCAACTTGCGCCTCAGTGTCCTCAACACCCTGCGCAAAAGATGGCTTCTTTCCTCAAGCTTCTCTCCCGCTCTTTTGCGGGGGAGACAAGAGAGGGGGTGTAGGCATCAGTTTATCAACAGCTCTTAGGGAGTGATCCGCGCAACCCTTAGTTTGTCATTCCGAGCGCAGCGAGGATCTCGGAAATCCGTTCATTTTCTAAAGTTTTATCCGGGACTTCTCCCTCCGGCCGCCTGACCCTGAACGCAACTCGCGGACTCGTTGTCCTGGACGCGACTCGCAGACTCGTTCGCTCGGCTCCGCATCGCTCCGCCTGGTGTGCTCGCTTCGCCTTCGGCTGCGCTAATGCGCTCGAAATGACCACCGAGGGCTGTGCAGAGGTTCTCTAGCATTCACCTTTCAGTGCCTGCGCCGCCATCATCCACCATTGCTCGGCCCGCAACCGCGGATTCGCCATTGCCTCGACCGCGGCCGCCGCCGCCAGCGCGGCTTCCAGCAAATCGGCCAAAGTGGACGCCTGATGCCGCGTGGCCAGCTCCGCCATGATTTTGGCGTCCTCCGGCGAGGGCGCGGTCAGCGCGGTCTTGAGCAGCTTGAAACATATCACCTCTTCGAGCGCGCGCGCGATCAATTCGAAGTTTTCCGACGCCTGTTCGCGCGCGGCGAAAAACTCCTGCGCCAACGCGTGCACATCAGCGAAATCGTAAGAGCGTACGCGGCCCAGGGCGCCGATCAATTCGCGCAAGGGCGGCTCCTGACCATCGGCCAGCGCGATCGCGCGGCCCATACCGCCGCGTGCCAAAGCGGCAAGCGCGCCGGCGCGGACGGGATCGATTCCGCGCCGGCTGCTCAGCGCCGCCGCGATTTCACCGGTTTCAAGCGGTCCGAAGCGTACCGGGCGCAGCCGTGAACGCAAGGTGTCGAGCAACGCCCGTTCGCTGTCGCTGATAACGAAGATGATCGTTTGACCAGGCGGTTCCTCGAGCGTTTTGAGGAGCGCGTTTTGCGCCGGGATATTGAGCGTCTCGGCGTCATCAATAATGGCCACCCGCCGCGGCGCCCGTGAGGGCCGCACGCCGAGGCGCTGGATCAAATCGCGCACCTGCTCGATCAAGACATCGCTGCGGTTGGGCTGACGTGAGATCGCGTTGAAGTCCGGATGCACGCCCAGCGCCACCTGCACACAGGCCGCGCAACAATCACATCGTGGAGTGGCGGCGCGCGCCGCCCGCGCGCTGATACTGGCAATGCGGGTCGGGCAATTTTCCAAATGGCAGCAGAAGTTCGGACCCGGCGCCCGCTCACATAACAGTTCATGCGCGAGGCCGTATGCCACCAGCGCCTTGCCCACTCCGCGCGGACCGGCAAAGAGATAGGCATGCGATGGACGTTGGGCGAGTTCCGCCTCCAGCGCCAAAATCAGCGCGCGATGGCCGATGATCCCCGTAAGCGGCATCAGCGCGTGAGCCTCGCATCAACCTGCCGCAGGATTTCGGCGCTGACGCGGGCCAACTCCTGAGTCGCATCGATCACGATCACACGGGTGGGCTCGTGGCGCGCAATTTCGAGAAAGCCCGCGCGCACTTTGCGATGGAATTCGACCTCTTCGCCTTCGAAACGATCGGGGCGCCGCACGCCGCCGCGTACGCGGGCGCGAGTGCGCTCGAGTCCGGTTTCAACCGGACAATCAAGCACCACCGTGAAATCCGGGCACATACCGGCGCTGGCAAGATTATTCAGTTCTTGCAGCAGCACGAGATCAAAGCCCCGGCCGCAACCCTGATAGGCGGTGGTGGAATCCGAATAACGGTCCGAGATGACGATTCCACCCGCCGTCAACGCGGGCCGGAGCTTTTCACGCACATGTTGCGCGCGATCAGCCAGCACCAGCATCAACTCCGCCGCTGGCTCGAGCGCCACCGCTGGATCGAGGAAAATCGCGCGAATCGCCTCACCCGCGCGCGTCCCGCCCGGCTCATGCGTGACGGTTACGCGCTCGCCCCGCTGGCGCAGCGTGTCGGCCAGAATCGCGGCCTGGGTGGTTTTGCCAGAACCCTCGACGCCTTCGAGCGTCATGAACCATCCGGAAGTCATCAATGGGCAAGATACCAATGCGTGAGCTGCGGCTGAAAGAGCGCGAAAATCGCCGCCGCCAAGGCCAGAAAAGGACCGAACGGTACTTCAGTGCGCAACAGGCCGGCCGGCCGCGCGGCCTCAACGGGGGCGCGGCGGGTGGCCTCGGCAATCGCGGTCGGTATCTCTGCTTCCGGCGGTCCCGGCGCGCCGCCGCTTAAAGCAAACGCCACGCCGCCCATCGAACCGAACAACGAGCCGATAAACAGCGTGAACAACACGCCCGCCCAGCCCAAAAACGCGCCGATCATGCCCATCAGGTAAACGTCGCCTAATCCCACTCCCTCGGCGCCGCGAATCAACGTGTAAACCTGACCGGTGATAAATAGAAATCCGGCACCCACGGCGATCCCGATTAGCGAATTGATCCAGCCGATCTCCGGCATCACGAGACCTGCGAAGAGGATTCCAATGGGAATGGCGCCGAGCGTCAGCAGATTGGGGATCACGCGCCAGTCGAAATCAATCAACGCGACCGCGTAAAGCGTCGCGCATAAAATAAACCGCGCGAAGCCGTCCCAGAAGGGAAAACAGAGATAAAGATAGAGTGCCGCCGTGGCCAGGGCCAGTTCAGTCAAAAAATAGCGGAAGGGAATTGCCGCACGGCACATATGACAGCGGCCGCGCAGAAAGATATAGGCGAGAATTGGCACGTTGGCCCAATTGGGAATCTGGCGGCGGCATCGCGGGCAGAACGAACGCGGCGCGACGATCGAAAGCTCGCGTGGGATGCGAAAGGCGGCGACGTTGACGAAGCTGCCCACACACGCTCCGATCATGAGCGCGGCGGCGGCGCCAAGCCATCGCGGTATTTCCAGCATCCCGTCCCCCCTTGTCCGCTCAGGCCGTTGAAACGACGCTGACCCTGACGCTGCGTTCGCGTGGGCCGTCGAATTCCGCCAGCATCACCCCCTGCCATCGTCCCAGCGCGAGCTTGCCGTTCAGAATCGGGATGTTCATCGACGTGCTCACGATAACCGACAGGATGTGCGCTTGTGAATTGCCTTCGGCATGACGATAGTCCGCTGCACGCGGCACGATTCGTTCCATCTGCCGCAACATGTCAGCGGTCACGTCGGGGTCCCAGTTCTCGGAAATGATAATGCCGGCGGTGGTGTGCGGTACGAAGACGTTACACAGCCCCTCCCCGGCTCGGGTCCGCTCGACGGCGGCGTTAACCTGCGCGGTGATATCCATCAGCGCGACGCGCTCCGGAGTCTTGAGCTTGAATTCGATCACGACACTCCTGCGTTTGCCATGCCTCAACAATAAGGTCAGCAAACGTGACGCGCAAATATCACGGGGAGACCAATTAGACTAGGGGGTATTAGATGTGTGCTCTGTACAGGCTGGTGAGGGTGTATTTGCACTATGTTTGGTTCGTAGGACAGAGCTGACCCGCCGCCACGACTGATGGATCGCCCTCTCGGAGTTCCAGGCGTCTCCCGCACCCAAACGTTTTCTATGCGCGGACGGCGAGGTGCACAATTTCATAGCCCTCCGGCAGCGGCCATCCTTCGCTCAGACGATTCTCCAGACAAAGTTCAATTGCTTCTCGGATGTTCCGCAATGCCTCGTCGCGGGTTTTTCCCTGACTGATACAACCTGGTATCACGGGGCATTCCGCAATCAAGTAACCATCCTCTCCGGGCAGCAATATGATAGGCAGTTCCATCACAAAATCAGGTTAACACGGACGTTCCGGTTTGCGGTAGAGGCCTTTAGCCTTGGAGATCGGTTCGGGCTTGGCATCCTCGGCAAATTCGGTCAGTCGGCGCAATCGCGACTGTCCGCTGATGTCCGAAGCTGAAAGGTCGCGCGCGGAACCTCAAGTTTTCGAGCTTTCAACGGTTTAATTCTTGCGCACGTTGCGGAACGGACCGATGTCGAACCGCGGTTCTTTCGGCAGGCCGAGGACGCGCTCGGCGATGATGTTGCGCTGAATCTCGTCGGTGCCTCCGGCGATGGAAACGGCAGGCACCGAGACCAGAATTTCGGCGATGATGCCCTCGCGCGGGCTTTCCCTTCCGGTGAGCATCGCTTCGGTGCCAGTCATCAACGTGTGAACACGGGAGCAGGCGCGCGCGACGTGACTGGCGGCTAGCTTGCCGAGCGAGCCTTCCGGACCTTGCGCGCGTCCCTGTTGCTGAGCAGCGCGTGCCCGGCGGGAGGTCCACTCGGCGGACTTGGCCAGGATCATAAGCCTGGCGATCTCCTGGCGCACGTAAGGATCGTGGTTGGCGCCGGTTTCCTTGGCACGATCGATGATAAGATCGACGCGCCCGGCGCGTTGCGGATACCATTTATAGGGCTGATTCGCCTTTTCGGTTTCAGCGCGCTCTTCGGCGTGGATTCGTCCGGCCCGCGTCCCGCGCTTTGACGGTGGAGTAAGCCCATCGGCACCGCGGCGCTCGTGGGCCAGCGTCGTCATCGCGACCTTCCAGCCCTCGCCGACGCGGTCGACCAGGTTCTCTTGCGGGACCTTGGCGTCGGTGAAGAACACCTGGTTAAAAGACGCGTGGCCATTCATCTGCTTAAGCGGCTGCACATCGACCCCGGGCTGCTTGACGTCAATCACGAAATACGAGAGCCCCTCATGCTTGGGCGCGTCCCAATCGGTGCGGGCGAGCAACAGGCCGTGGTCGGCATGATGCGCACTGGTCGTCCATACCTTCTGTCCGTTGATAATCCAGAAATCTCCCTGCAAATCCGCGCGGGTGGTGGCGCCGGCGAGGTCGGAGCCGCTCCCAGGCTCGCTGAAGAACTGGCACCAGGTATCTTCCCCGGTGAGAATACGGCGCAGGAATTTCTTTTTTTGCAGCTCCGATCCGTGCTCGAGCAGCGTCGCCGCCGCCAGCAATCGCACGCCGGATTTAGCCACGCCGACCGCGCCGACATTGGCGAGTTCCTCTTCCACCACCCGTGCGAGTGCGTGCGGCAGACCGCGACCGTGCCATTCTTTCGGCCATTGCGGCATCCCCCAGCCGGAATCGGCGAGCTTGCGCCGCCATTCCACCAGCGCCATCTCCGGGTCCCAGTTCGCCGCCAGCCACTGGCGGACTTCGGCTCGCACCTCGGCTTCGCTGACTGTGCTCATGTCAAACTCCCCAACGCCGCATCAGAAGTTCCCGATGGTAACTCGGCTGACCGAGGAACACCTCCGAGCTTTTGGCGCGCTTGAACCAAAGATGGGTGTCGTTGTCCCAGGTGAAACCGATGCCGCCATGAATCTGAATACATTCGGCCGCGGTATGCAGGTATGTTTCCGAAGCGGCAGCCTTGGCCAGACTCGCGAGCGCGGGCCATTCGGGATCATCCAGCGCCGCGGCTTGAGCCGCGTAATAAGCCGCTGACTTGGCTAGCTCGACCTCCAGCAGCATATCGGCGAGCTTGTGCTTGATAGTCTGGAACGAGCCTATCGTGCGGCCGAACTGAACCCGCAGCTTCGCGTAATCGATCGCAGCGTCGAGCATCGTCTGGGCGCCCCCCATCATCTCGTTGGCGAGCGCGATGGCCGCCTGGTCAAGCGTACGGAGAATTGGCTTTGCGTCATCCAGCTTGCCCAGCAGGGTCGCATGAGCGCCGCGAAAATCGATGCGCGCGATCTTGCGGGTGGGATCCATGGATTCCAGCAGGCGCCGTTCCACTCCGCCGGCGTTCGCCTCGAGCGTGAAGAGCGCCAACCCCTCACGCCCAGCGGTCTTGGGTAAACGTGCGGCAACGATCAGCAGGTCCGCCACGTGGCCGTCGACAACGTAGCTTTTAACCCCGTCGAGACGATATCCGTCCGCATCGGGCGTGGCGACGAGCTTGATACTGGCTGGGTCCCAGTTACCGTCGGGCTCGGTCACCGCCAGCGTCGCCAGCCGTGCGCCCTTGGCGATATCCGGCAGCAAAGCCGCTTTTTGCGCCTCGCTGCCAGCGTTTAAAATCGCGTTGGCCGCGAGCACCGCGGTGGAGAAATAGGGCGCGCAAAGCAATACGCGGCCAAGCTCCTCCATAACGATGCAAAGCTCCACCATGCCGAAGCCGGCGCCGCCATATTGTTCGGGTATGTGGATGCCGGGCAGTGCCAGTTCGTCGCTCAACTGCCGCCACACGGCGGGATCGTAACCCTCGGCGGTGGCCATAAGGCGCCGGACCTCCGTCGTCGGCGCTCGGTCGTTCAGAAATCGCCGAAGCGTCGTACGGAATTGCTCCTGCTCGTCGGTGAAAGCGAACTGAATACGGCGCTTGCCAAGTCTCGATTCCTCGGATGTGTTCATGCTTTGAGAAGTGCCCGGCGGCTGACTTCGGATATCGTTCTAATGCCACGAACGGGCGGGTCGCCGCAATCGGCTTGGCTTAAAGCGCTGGCCCGCGCGCGTTGCGATGAGAGTAAGATGAAGCATCGTACTTTACTGGTTCACAAGCACTCGCGGCGCTCTCGTGGATTCGAGGCCGCCTTGGAAGCTTGAATCACCCTCAATGCCCGAAGCGCGAGCGTTCGCGGACGTTTTAAACCAGGATTCTTGCAATGGAGGCGATAGGCATGACGCTCGAAGAGCAACTCATTAAGCGTTATTTCGATGCATTCAACCGGCATGACGTCGAAGGAGTCGTGGCGTGTTTCCACGACGAGGCGGTCCTGGTCGGTCCCAATGGCAAGCGGCTGGTGGGTATCGCGGAAGTGCGGCGTTCATACGAGACGGAGTTCGCGCTGTTCCCTGACGCGCATTGTGATCTGCGGGTGTGCACCGGCAACAGCGGCCGGGGAGTAGCGGAGTCTTACTTTACCGGCACGCGCTCCGAGCAGCGGCGCGTCGAGGCGATCGGGGCTGAAGTGATGGAGATGGTGGACGGCAAGATCAAAGAGATCCGCGATTATCATCAGCCGGTGCCGACGAAAGCGGCGCAAGAGGCTAGTGTTCCGTCGCGAAAATCGCAGTAATAGTCGAAGCGCGCGCCCGCTTGCGTTGACGAACGATCAGGCGCGCAGGCCGCCGCCACGCTGTCTCAGTTCGGTCACCCGCGCGCTGTGTCGCACCACTTCAGTGCCCGCGCCCGCGCGGGTGAAAATTTCCAGTAACACGATATGCGGAACGCGGCCGTCGAGAATGTGCGTTTTAACCACGCCCGCTTTGAGCGCCTCGATGCAGCATTCGACCTTGGGTATCATGCCTTCGCCGATCGCGCCGCGCGCGATAAGCTTGCGCGCGCGCGCCGCCTCGAGCGTCGAAATCAGCCCGCCGCCCTCGTCTTTGACGCCCTCGACGTCGGTCAGCAAAATAAATTTCTCGGCCTTGAGCGCGACGGCGATCTGGCCCGCCGCCAAATCGGCGTTGATATTGTAGGTCTGACCGTCGCGGCTATGGCCCACTGGCGCAATCACCGGAATAAAGCCGGCCTCCTGCAAGGTGCCGATCACGCCCGGGTTGATCTGTGCGACTTCGCCCACCAAACCGATATCGACGCTGGCGCGGCGGCCATTGTCGCTCTTCATCATCATGCGCATTTTGCGCGCGACGATCAGGTTGGCGTCCTTGCCCGACAGACCGACCGCGCGGCCACCCTTGAGCGCGAGCAGAGCGACAATCTGCTTGTTGATTTTCTGCAGCACCATCTCGGCCGCGTCCATCGTGTCGGCGTCGGTTATCCGCATGCCGCGCACGAATTGCGATTTGATGCCGAGCTTTTGCGTCAACTCGGTGATTTGCGGTCCGCCGCCATGCACCACCACCGGCTTGATGCCAACCGACTCGAGCAGCACGACATCCTGAGCGAAGGCCTCGCGCAGGTGCGGCTCAAGCATCGCATGGCCGCCATATTTGATGATGAAGGTTTTGCCGCGAAAACGCTGCAGATAAGGCAGCGCTTCGATCAGGACCTGGGCACGCTCAAGCGGATCTTGCAATGATGATGTCCTCCCTCGCCACTGGAGCAGCCTGCAAAACTCAGTTATGCGGCGGCCTACGAAATTATCGTTAACAGTTTGCCTGATAGTCTCGTGGCCCGGACTCGCCGGACGTTCAAAGGATATAGCGGGAGAGGTCCTCGTTCTTGAGGATCGGGTCAAGTCGCTGATGCACATAGGCGGCATCGATCGTCATCTCGCGCCCGGACAACTCCGGCGCACTGAAGGAAAGCTCCTCGAGCAACCGCTCAAGCACAGTATGCAGGCGGCGCGCGCCGATATTTTCCGAACGGGAGTTAACCTGCGCGCCAATTTCCGCCAAAGCGGAAATCGCGTCATCGGTAAAACCGATGTGCACGTTTTCGGTCTTCATCAAGGCCACATATTGCTTGGTCAACGCGTTTTCCGGCTCGGTCAGGATACGAATGAAGTCCTGCTGATTGAGCGCTCGCAATTCGACACGAATTGGGAAGCGCCCCTGAAATTCCGGGATGAGGTCCGAGGGCTTGGAGGTATGAAACGCGCCGGAAGCGACGAACAGGATATGGTCGGTGCGCACGGTGCCGTACTTGGTATTAACAGTCGAGCCTTCCACGATTGGCAGCATGTCGCGTTGCACGCCCTCGCGCGAGACGTCGGGTCCATGGGACGACTCGCGCCCCGCGATTTTGTCGATTTCGTCGATAAAGACTATGCCTGATTGCTCGGCGCGATTAATCGCGTCGCGCGCG
>JBOHWL010000086.1:0-3048 GCA_050736615.1 Binataceae bacterium (SeqCode)
CCAATCCGGCGGTCGGCGATCTCGAGATCATACTGCGATTGCAGATTCAGCCAGAGCTGGGCAGAGGTGCCAAAATACCGCGACAACCGCAAGGCCATCTCGGCGGTAACCGCACGGCGTCGCCGGACGATCTCGTTGATCGACGGAGCCGTCACCCCCAGCTCCTTAGCGAGCTTGTACGAGCTCAGCGTGAGGGGCTGCATGAAATCGCGGAGCAGAATGTCCCCCGGATGCACGGGGCGTAGGCTCTTCGTTGCCACGTTCAAATCTCCTTTGCGCCTCAGTGATAGTCGACGATCTCGACATCGAGAACGTCGCCGTTTTGCCATCTGAAGCAGCGGCGCCACTGCTTATTGATGCGGATGCTGTGGTGACCCGCGCGGTCGCCTTTGAGTGCCTCGAGCTGATTCGAGGGGGGAATCATCAGGTCGCGCAGATCCGCAGCACTGTCCAGGTATTTCAGCTTCTCGCGTGCGCGTTGCTGAATCCGGTGATCCAGGCTCTTCACGAACTGTCCCTTGAACATCTCCTCCGTGTCTTTGTTCTTGAAGGTTCGGATCACATTCAAATACTAAAGCTTGACGATATTATCGTCAAGCGTTAATGCTCGCCCGGATCGTTCGAGCCGGTCTCGGCCTCCAGAGTAGCGCGCTCGTCATCACTTCTCCAGCAAATGGTACCGTAGTCGCTCCCGGTCAAACCATCACGGTGTCGGTAACTGCCAATTCAGGGACGTATCCGGGTGGTATTACCATTCCACCCAAAGCAATTCCAGGAAATTTCACGATATCTGCCGCGGGGACCGATCCCTCGGGTGTCCTCCACACATCGTATGACGTCACGTTGGATGTCGAGCGAACGGATGCTCCGGTGAGCCAGCGCGTGGACCCACCGAGCTTCCATATCGAGCAGGGGCAAAGCTTGCAGCTGTCGGCAATTGGAGTCTATGCAGACGGGTCATGGCAAGGTCTCACACACTCATCCAAGTTGCACACGCCTTCGAGCAACACGGCTGTCGCTATCGTCAAGAATGAATCCGTTACCGCCACTGATGTTGGGAACGCAAATGTCCATATATCGTACGCAAGCCTGACGGCGAACGCGCTGGTAGTAGTCAGTAAGAGCACAGTTATCCCGCAGCAGCCGCCAAAAGTCAGCTGCGCGGCGACCCCAGCCACGCTGTGGCCCCCCGATGGTAGTAGCATTCGGGTTACCACGTCGGGTGTGATCGCAGCGGGTACTTCGGCCATCGATCCGGCGGCAACATCCTTCCGGGTCACTGACAGCCAGAGCGGCACGCAGCAGAGCGGAAGTATTGTCCTTGCCACGGACGGCACATTCACGTTTACGGTGCCGCTCATCGCGTCGCGTGCGGGGAACATCAAATCGGGTCGGACGTACACCATTACGGTCGTGGCGACCGATGCGATCGGCCATCAGGGGACATGCTCCGCAGAAGTACTGGTTCCTCACGATCAGGGTCAATAGGGGCTTCCGTCGAGAAGGGACAGGACACGAGCGGTCATCCTGGCGCTCGCCCATCGGAGGCGCGACGTGGCCGAGTTCAACTCCGACAGCACGGCGCATCGGCTTCGCCCCGGCTAAGCACTTCAGTATCGTAAAGAAGTCCTTTTATGGCCCGATGCGGCCAGGAGCCGTCATCCGCGGCCGAGTCACAGATTTCCGGTCATCGGCCGTTTGCTGTCGGTAGAAGCGTCGCCAGCGCGTTCCGTATAATGGCTGGAGACTGGGTCGTCCACATCCAAAGCAACAAGGGTTGAAGGGTAACCGTCATGCAAGTTGTGGGTGTACATTCGAGACAAGCCTGGCCGCTACCCAGGAGGAGGAGTTCATGACTGCGAACGTCAAGCAAATGATCGAGGTTGCCAACGCGGCGGTGCCGCGGATCACGCCGACACAGGCTCGCGAGATCATGGCCAAAGGCAATGCGCTGGTAGTCGATGTGCGCGACGCCCCGGAGGTCGAACAGAGCGGCAAGGTGGCCGGTGCCGTACACGTATCCCGCGGCATGCTGGAATTTCGTGCCGATCCCGAGTCGCCTTACCATGACAAGAGTTTCTCCAAGGAAAAGCAGATCATCGTTTACTGCGCCTCCGGCGGGCGCTCGGCCTTGAGCGGCAAGGTGCTCAAAGACATGGGCTACGGTCAGGTATACAACCTTGGCGCTTTCAAGGATTGGGTCGCCGCGAGCGGCGCTATAGACAATCCGGTCAAGGGCTGAGCGCGCGTCACTTTTGAGTCGGCGCCCTTTCCTTAAAGGGCGTGCACCAGCGCCGATTGTCCGACTCTACGAGTGTGTCCGCTTAACCGCTCTTGAACGACAGCTTCTGGGTGAGCCCAGCTACGGGTTTGGGCACTGAGTGATCATCCGGCCTCCGGCGGCACCCGGCCAACTGCGGACGTCGGTGGCGTCGCTTGGCCCGCTCCGAAGCCGCCGTTCGCAGCTCCCAGGGCGGCGGGACCTCCCGCACTCGGGGGAAAGCGGCGCCGTTCACCTATTTCAAACGTTGCACACCGCTCACCTTCGCAAGATCCCGGTCAAAAGTTCCGAGCGGAAGGTGGCCAGCCTTGCGCGCAATTTCCACCACAAGACAGTCGGAGAAGCCCAGCGGAGGACGCTTGCGAAAATTCTCCAGCGCGGCAGTCACAACCTCGGCGTCTTGAAGGGTGAGTTCCTTGTGGTTGAGCAGCATATCCACTGCCGTCCCGGTTTGCTGCGCAGTGCGATCATACACAGCATCGAGCACCCAAGCAGTCTCGGCGAGCACAAGATGCGATACCCATGCACCGCCGGCGATGAATTCCTGTGCGGCGCGGACCTGTGCCGGATCGTCACGGACGACCAAGCGCACCAAGACATTGGTATCAACGGCGCGCATGCCGCTTGCGCATGTACTTTCGAATTCCCGCCTTCACATCCACCGGCCCTTTCTCGGCAGCCTCCTGCGGAAAGAGCGCGTCATGGATCTCCAGCGAGGTATATCGAGCCGCCCTACGAACCACGACCTGATCGTCCTGTTCGTCCCA
>JBOHWL010000087.1:0-25828 GCA_050736615.1 Binataceae bacterium (SeqCode)
CCGTTTGTGCGGACCGCCGCTTCGCTTTATAGGTGCAAGGCTCGAGCGGGTCGATTAAAGAGCTGCGCGGTGTTGTGAGAAGGCTCTGCGAATCGTGGTTTTGCGAGAACTTTCGGATTCTTAGGCCAGAGAAACCAGGGCTCAGGAGGTTACCTAATTGTTTTGCTTGTCAGCGGGAGGCTGGTTCTGAAAATTAGGTTCCTGATGTGGACCGCTGAGGTCGCCACCCGAATTGACCGAGTTCGTTTCCTCATTGTCGTTATCAGCGTCGCCCGCCTGTGCAGGAGAATTATTCTGCTTTGGCACGGTGACGCCAGGTTGAGGCTGTTCTGAATTTTCCCGCGGTGCCGAAGACTGCCTGGCCGCGCCATTATCGCGATACGCTGGAGCGGCGCCATCGCCGCCGTTGTCCTGAGCCATCAGCAATGGTGTCGCTGAGAGCGACAAAGATAGTGTGATTGCAGCCGCGATCATCCATCGCTTCATGCAAATCACCTCCGCACGAAATCGACGCCGGGTCGCTTGTCCATCCCGGATTAAACTTTGACCGTCGCCCCTACTGAGTCAATCCACTGCGGGGACCAATGCGTTATCAACGTGCGTCGCCTGAATTGAGATCGCGCGGGGGGCCCGGCCAGCATCGCGAGACGAAACCGCATCCAAGCCCGCGGCACGCCGCCGGGCCGGAGGGCTTGATCCGAAATGATTCCTCGCGGCGCGCGGCCATCAGTTCATGTGCGAGCTCGAGCAAATTCGCCCTTATCTCATCGAGCGACGGCAACTCCAGCGCGACGATTTTGCCGTCCCGCAGAAATACAATCTCGGCGGTGACCGGATGATCCGGATACGCTTGCGCCGCCGCTAACGCATAGCATGCCATCTGCACCTGATATGCGCGCGCCTGACCGTGATCGCGCGCGTACTTGTAGTCGCGCACGACCAGCTTTCCGTTACGCCGCACCAGCACGTCAATCTGTCCACGGATGAACAATGCGACGGCGTCATCACTGGTGTTGAGGAAAAAGGGCAGTTCACGGCCAACCAGCTCTTCATCGTGCAATTTGTTCAGATGGCGAGCGGCGTAGTTATGCAGGTCGCGGGTCAATTCGCCGCATTGGGCCGGTGTCAAGCTGGCGGCCGCGCCGAGAGCATCGACCATGCCCGCGATTCCCTCCGCGAGCGCGCCGCCGTCGCGTGGCGAGTCGATCTGTTCGAGCACCGCATGCGCAACCGTGCCCATCGCGATAGTTGCCGTATCGCCGTCGCCTTCACCGTTTGCCCCTTCGTTAAGGTGCAGCAGATAGCGCATCATGTACTGGCGCGGACATCGCGCAAAATCGGCCAGCGCGGTGGGGCTGATGACGATTTCCGGCAGAATCGTTGGGACAAAGTCGAGCCGCTTTCGGGCAAGCTCGGCCATTTCACGAAGATGGCTCGCGGCGCTCGCGGGCTCGACGATCGGTGCGGCCGCTTCGCGCGGGGGCGATTTGACCTCGCAAACGGCGGTCGTGCGCAAAATCATCGGGACGTCCGCGACGCGCGTCTCGAGCACGTCCGCGCCGCTTTTGAGGAACGCTTCAACGTCCACCTGATTTGCTTTGAGGAATTCGCGGATGGCCTTGACCCATCCGCCCCGGCCGGTGCCTTCGCTTATGATCAAGCGATCGCGCGCACGGGTCAGCGCGACGTAGAGGATGCGCACCGATTCCGCTTTTTCCCGATCGCGCAGGCGGCTGCGGAAATCCTCCATTGCGGCCATTGGAATCTCGTCATAGCCGCTGCCCTCGGTATCGCAGGCCAACAAGCCCTCGTCGGGAGAAAGTAGCGGGACGAGAGTGCCGCTGTTGCCGGCGCCGCGGCCGAGATCGGGAACGATTACTAGCGGAAATTCGAGCCCCTTGGCCTGATGGATCGTCATCAGGCGCACCACATTTTCGCTTTCGCCAAGCATTTGCGCCTGGGCTTCATACGGCGGGTTTTCGGTCAGATTGCGCAGATGAATGACAAAATCGCGAAAGGTGAAGCATCCGCGCGAACCAAAACCACGCGCCATTTCGATCAGTTTGCGGACATTGGCGACGCGCTGGCGGCCACGGTCGAGGCCGAGCAACACGGCCTCATAGGCGGTCAACTCGAGCGCGCGTTCAAGCACCGTCGCCAGCGGTGCCCGCGCGCATCTCGTCCGCAAGTCCCGAATCAGCTTCGCCGCCTCAAACAGCGACGCCTGCGCTTCGCCGAGCCATGCGAAATTCTCATCCGCGCTCGCGAAAAGACCGCCGAGCGAGGTGGCGCCGTTCCCGCTTGCGCGATTTTCGTTCAGGCGAAGAGCGATTTCGAACAAAATTTGATCGGAAATCGCAAACAACGGCGAGCGCAGCGCGGCGGCGAGCGCCAGCGAGTCGCGGGGGTTTTCGATTGCGGCGAGCAGCGCGGCCACATCGAGAATTTCCTTGCATCCAAAGAAGCCGCGGCCCTTGACCGTGTAATAAGGAATAGCGGCGGTGCCGAGCGCGTGCTCGTACAGGTCAAGGTCGGTGAACGCGCGCATGAGAATCGCGATATCGGCGTAGCGGACCGGCCGGCTGCGATTATCGCCCGGATCGACGATTAATGCGCGTTCGGCGATGAGCTGACTTATGCGTCCAGCCACCGCATCCGCCTCGCGCCCGCGCTGTTGCGCCGCATCGTCGCCCGCGGCGGCGGCCAGCAGCTCGATAGGCGCATCGTCGCCGGCTTCGCGCACCGGTTTGAGCATGTGCGCGTCGCTCCAGCGCACCCAAAATGGCCGGGGCGAATCATCCTCGACGGACATCACATGCGCGCTCAGGGCATTGAGAAAGTCCAAAATCGCGTGTGTGGAGCGGCGATTGTCGCGCAAGGTCAGCGTGTTGCCGCTGGTTTGCGCCGCGAGCTCGAAGACCGTGATATCGGCGCCGCGAAAACCGTAGATCGATTGCTTCTCGTCGCCCACCACGAACAATTGCGGCGACCCCTCAACCTTGCGCTCCGCCAGCATCATCACGATCTGATGCTGAATCGCATCGGTATCCTGGTATTCGTCGACCAGCAGCGCCCGTATCGATGAGCGATAGCGCGCGGCCACGGCGGGATTATCGCGCAGCATCCGGTGGGTCAGTGTGAGCAGATCATCGAAAGTCACCACGCGCTGTTCGCGGCTGGCCTGATCGACTCGGCTGGCGGCCATCGCCACGAGTTTAGCCAGTTCCGCCACCGGAACCACCGCGCGTGCGGCGCCGTAGGCGCGGATGAGGGCGCCGTCGAGTCCGAAGCGCCTGCCGCCGTTCACCAGCTCGCGGATTTCCAGCAGCGTGTCGCGAATCGCGCCGCGCGCCTGCGGAAGACAATGCAGGAGTTCACGCAGCACGTCGAAGGCCGCCGGTTCCGAGGCGGAGCCAAGCGCCAGCACGAGCGGCCGCAGGTTGGGCCAATGTTCGTTCAGTCGATCGATTGCGCTGGCGTTATGCCCGGCCAGCCGGTCAGCCAATATCACCAACTGCCGCGCCAACTGACCCGTCCGGTCGTCCTCGGCCCGGACATTTTGTGCGAACTCCTCGGCTTTGCGTATCACCCATTCAGGTTTGTGCCCGAGCCGCCGTAATTCGCTGACGATGCGCACCAGCGCGGCAACCGCGCCTTCGCTGTGCCCCATGCCGCGCATCCGGCGGCTCGTGGCGAGCCTGAGCGCACCTTTATCACGCGCGCGCACCGCGTCGACCAGGATCTGCTCGCAGACGTGTTCGAGGAAGGTCGCGGTCTCGTATTGGTCGATCACCTCGAAGCCCGGATCGAGCGCGGCGGCGAGCGGGTTTTCGCGCAGCACGCCGGCGCAAAAGGCATGAATGGTCGAGATGCGGGCGAGCGCGAGGGTGCGCTTCGCGCGCATCAGATGGTCGCGGACATCGCCGGATGGCTGCCGTTCGATGCGCTCGTCGAGCACGTCCGCGATCCGCTCGCGCATGTCGAAGGTGGCTTTCTCCGTGAAAGTGATGGCGGTGATTTCAACCGGCAGCAACGGCTTGGCACCGAGGTCGCCGGCCAGATGTGCGACGAAGCGATGGGCCAGCACCTCCGTCTTGCCGGCGCCCGCGCCCGCGCGCACCACCACGTTGCCGGAAGCGTTGATCGCCGCATGCTGCTCCGCGCTCGGTTGAATCCGCCGGGAGCGCATCAGTCAAACACCTTGTGATAGCGGCACAACGTGCGGTAAGAGCACCATGGGTCACATTTCAAGGGGTCAACCTCGAACTCGCCGCGCATCGCGGACGCCACCAGTTCCGCGATTCGATTAGGGTAGGTTTCCACCCCGGATTGGTTGTGAGAACCCGCTCCGGCGGTGATTAACCTGTCACGGGAGAGAACGAGTTCCGCGGTTTCCTTGTCGCGATGGCGCAAGACCATGTAACTGGCTTTAACCTCGACCTCCGTGGCAAGTTCGGAATTGCATTCGGATAGCGCGGCCAACGCGTAGACGGGCATTTGAAAGTCAGTCACGCCGAGTTCGTGTTCGAGCTTGCGCTGATAGTTATCCATTCCGCGCGAGGTCTTGTAGTCGATTACTTTGATGGCATGAATCAAGTGGTCCTGCCCGCGATACAGTTCGAGGCGATCGATCCGTCCCGCGAGCACGATTTCATCCATGGACTCGCGCCCCGGTTGCGGGGGTAAGGTGAATCGAAAGGAATGCTCGAGGAGTTTCTGATCGGCCGGTCGCATCCGCGTGCCGTGCCGCGCACATTCGTAAACGACGAATTCCTCGATAATGCGCGTAATCGTGCGCCATTCGAGTTCGACAAAAGCGGCGTCCCGCGCTTGCCCGCGCGCACGCTCGCGATGGGTTTCGAGCACGCGGTGCGCGGCCTCGCGCGCCCGGATGAAATCGCTGAAGTCAGTCGCGCTGACCAAATCCCGGAGGATCTGATGGACCAGATCGCCAGTTTCTATCGCGGACTGTTCGTAGCCGGGTTCATCGTCGTCGCGTAATTGCAGGATGCGGCGGGCGAAGAAACGAAAGCCGCACGAGGCGATTTCATTGAGCTGCGCCTCGCTCCATTCGCGCGGAGCGCCATTCCGATCATGGCTCAATGCCAGCCGCAGGCGCTCGTCGGCCACGACGCGTCCGGTAAAGGCGCCAGCCAAGGCCACTTTGTCCGGATGGCTCGCGCGATATGGCACTTCGACGTGCTTCGTCGCCGCGATCTCCTCGCGCGTGGGAAACCTCAGATAACGCTCGCGCTGCCGCTCGATTTCCGTCCGCGCCGCGATCGTATTGAGCCGCTCTTCGGATGCGATTACGCCGCACATCGCGGCGCGCAACAGTGGCTGTTCGGCAACGCTGTTGAGAAACTCACAAGCGGCGAAACAGTCGTTCGGCGGCGGGATAAAATTCTCTGGCGCGACGCGCGTGATCAGGCTTTCTGCATCCAGCAGCCGGACGATTTCGTCAATAAAGGGCGAGCGCGCGACTGGATTGCCGCTGTCATTCGTCGTGGCATGCGAGAGCACGAGCCTCTTCGCCGGCATCGAGGCCGCCAGGAAAAACAGGAACCAATCCTCCGCGTTATGGTCAAAGCGCGTGCGCAGAATATGGCCGGCGGCATTCGGGGCCTTGCCGCCCCATCGCCGGCGCAAAGCGACCGCGAGTTCACGATTGAGTGCGGCTCTGGTTTCGTCCGGAATCAGTGGATCATCCGAGTTGTAACGGGGAAACTCGCCGTCATTGAGGCCGATTATGAAGACCAGCTCGAAGTCGAGTCCGCGCACATCCATGACGTTAAAAGCACGCACGCCGCTCGCGGCGCCTGCCTTGGCCGGCGTGCTTTCGGCACAGGCCATCTCGAAAATCCCGGCGAACTCCTCCAACGTCACGCTTCGTGCGGCTGCGATCGCGCGGGCCTCCTGTCCAAGCAGCGCGAGCGCTTGCAGCAACGGCCCGATACTCGCGCTCGCCTCATCTAAAGACGGCGCCGCCGCGGACTCGAGATGAAGCTGGGCCAGCACTTGTTCAAGCCTGACGGCGTGCTCGCCAATCGTGCCGTCAGGTGCAAGCGGCTTGAGCATTTCCATCATTTCGCGCCATGCCGCCGCGCCCCGGTCAAAGCGCTCCAGACGGTCGGCGGCCTGGTGATGGCCGGGCTCTTTTGCGGCCTCCAACGCCGCCGCAAGTTCGCGACGTCTCATCCCCAAGCATTCATCGAGCGGGCGGGTGCGTTCGTCGATATAACAGGCCTCACCCGCGAGCGTGCGATAACGTCCGGCTGCAAGACGAAAAAACGGCGAGACCGCGAGGTCGGTCAACGCGGCGCGCGGATAACCCTCGCTCACCGCCCGCATCAGGTTCAGCACCATCCGCGCCGGTGCGCTGGCTAACAGCGGGCGCGCATAGCCGATTTCGAGCGGGATTTTATAACGCGAGAAAATTTCCGCCAGATAGTCAGCATAGGGTGCGAGATCGCGCGCGACGATCGCGATCCGATGAAGCGCGACGTGCTCGCCGCCGGGACTTTCGAGCAGGCGCCGTAACGTACGCCCAATTTCTTCGATCTCGCGGTAACGAGTTGGCGCTTCGATTACGCGCACCGAGCCGTCATCGGCCGGTGGCTCAGGATAGGCGCCGGTGAAGACGTGTTCCACCGCGAATCCCAGGCAACCCTCCCGTCCGTCACGCCGCACAAAATCCGGCAATGCCTGATTGGCGATCGATTGCTCGCTGACGAAGCGATTCCAGGTCAATTCGGGAAAGCGACTGGCGTTTACACGATGCGCTTGCGCCTGAATCGTCAGGCGCGCATCACCGGCCAGGCGAATCAGCGCGGTCACGATCATGAATTGCAAGATACTGAAATCATAGATTTCCGCGATGTGAATCAGATTCACATCACCGAGCAGGCGTGGCTTTTTTTCGTTCGCCTCGGCGGTGTGCAGTGCTTGCAGCACCATGCGCATGCGCTGATACGTGTCGGCGGCGGTGCAGCGCGCCAGCGCGTCTTCGTAGCCTGCGAATACCCGCGCGATCATCTTGAGATGGCCGCGCATCATCGGCGCCAGCCGGTCCGCCGCTTCGCTGACGTCCGCGGCGACCAGACCGGCACTTTCGAATTGCCTGATGAGCGCCATCAGGCAATCGCCGAAGCCGGGTCCGCTCCAGGTGGTTTCCCCGGCCGCGCGCGCCGCGATCAGCGCTTCTTCGAGCAGCAGGCGTTCGCCGGTTTCGCTCAGCACTTTGACGCCCGTCGCGTGCTCGCGCCACAAGGCTTCGAGCAGTTGAGGGAAGGTCATAATCGTGTGACCGAGACGGCATCCGCCGCCGGCGGTGTCACGTTTGAGCAGATTCTCGACCTTGCGCGCGGTCGGATAGACAGCAAGCTCGCGAGCCATTGCGCGGGAGTATAGCGCGCGTGATGACAACCTGGTGCTGTCGCAGCGATGCACATCCACAGCCGGCTTGTAGTCATTTGCGACGTCACGGTCGGAGATGGAGCGGCGCATGATGGGCGCAATTGAGCCAAAGCGGGCAAAAACCCACTAATTTCCCCACATTTGAAATGGCCCGCCAGTTGCACTTTGGATGTCCATCAAAACCACTGAGGAGAGTGGACGGTGTTGATTAAACACGCGGAGGAGGCGGAGCAGTGGCAGGAGATGGTGCTAATGCCGGCACGTGTGCTGATGGTGGACGATACGATTTCAGTTCGTGAGGTGTTGCGGCATCATCTCGAATGCATCGGCTGCGAGGTGATCGCCGAGGCGGGAAACACCTTACAGGCGCTGGACTTGTTCAGAACCGTGCGGCCGTCGCTGGTGACGTTCGATATCGGCGTGGCACAAACCGGAGGAATTACGCCGCTCTACCTATTCCGCATGATGCGTGCCGAGAAGCCCGGCGTGGCCATCCTGGTGGTTAGTTCGGTCGCCGCGGCGGACGTGTGTCAGTCCTTTCTTGAAGAAGGCGCGCTTGATTATCTGGTCACGCCCTTCGACACCCTAAGCTTCGAACGGGTGCGGCAACGCGTCCTGGACTTATTCCCTGAGCTCACACCGATGAGATTCAACGTGCGCGCCCCACGGCGCCATTGACACTAGGCGGAACGAAATGAAGCCGAGGCAGGCGAGTCCGCGAGCTGCGCCAAGGATGATATAATTCTCTCGGCTTTTCTGTCAGCACGAGATGCGCTTGCGTTCACGGAACTACCACCCGCTCAATCGTCAACGGCTCGCCGGGAACGCAAGTCACGCAGGCCACCCAGCCCGCCTCTGAGCTGGCGTAAAGCGGCGCCGGTGTGCCGCAATAGAACGCGCGGGTGTGACCTTGCGAGACATCACCGAAGACGTGGATGTGGCCGAGCGCAATATAATGGTAGTCGCTCGAGGCGATTTCCGCCGGCGTGATCGGCGAAGAACGGTTGGTTTGCTCGTCTTCGGTAAAAAACCCATGTGCAAGCGCGATGTTCCAATGTTCAGGCAACGGCTTCGGCACTCCTGACAAGGGCCGGTAATCGGGCGAATGCTCGATCAGCGCGCGCCCCCATACCCGGGCCGCCAATTGTGGGAACTCGACCACGCGTCCCGCTGGTTCCAAAATGAGGTGGAGATTCGGCGGCAACGCCGCCGGGGCGAGCCTGGCGTAAATCGAACGTTCGTCATGTGCGTCGTGATTGCCCGGGATCATCACGACCGGCATTCGCGCCCGCCCAATCTCGCTGAGTGCGAAACCCAACGACGATTCGCTGACCCGGCTCGAATCGAACAGATCACCGACGATCAGCAGGAGATCCGCTGTGCGGCGGTTGGCAAGGTCGATCACGCCGCTGAAGGCACGGCGTACGCGTTCGCGAAAGACGTCTCCAGAGCCGCCCGAGCCGAAGGTGTCGCTCTCAAGATGCACGTCGGAGGTATGGACCAGACTGAGGGTTCTCGGCGGTAATGAGGACATCGTTACTTCCTGCGCTGCCGGATAGCCCCGGCTCGCGCGGCATCGGCTCGGCCGCGCTCGTACGCGAACCTCCGTGTTTCCCCACCCTTTGTCAGGATGCCTACGAGCGCTTTTCCTTATATTATGGCGGCGCTACTTTATATTCAACGGATTAGTGCCGCGTAGCATTAAATCGGTCCAAGCGGGACAGGGCAAACATTGTGATCGTCGTAATGAAGGCGCAAGCCACCGAAGCTGAGCTCGAAAGCGTCGTCCGCATGGTCGAGCAACTCGACTACAGGGCGCATATCATCCGCGGAGTGGAACGCACCGTCGTGGCCTGCGTGGGCGAAGAACGGGGCGAAACCCATTCGCTCCAGCACTTGGAATCGGTGGCTGGCGTCGAGCGCGTGATGCCCGTCTTGAAGTCGTTCAAGCTGGCCAGCCGCGAGGTGCGGCCGGAGGGCTCGATCATCGATGTTGGCGGAGTCAAAATCGGCGGACGGCGGCTGGTTGTGATGGCGGGGCCGTGCGCGATCGAAAGCCGCGAGCAGGTCGAGCGCGCGGCGGCTGCGGTCAAGAGCGTTGGGGCCCATCTGCTGCGCGGCGGCGCTTACAAGCCGCGTACCTCGCCCTACTCCTTTCAGGGGATGGAAAACGAGGGCCTGCTTCTATTGGAAGATGCTGGCCGCCGTCAGTCGTTGCCGGTCGTGACCGAGATCATGGACGCCCATGATATCGAACAGGTCGCCGCTCATGCCGATATGTTGCAGGTCGGCGCCCGTAATGCGCAGAACTTTTCGTTGCTGCGCAGGCTTGGCAAAATCAGGAAGCCGGTGCTGCTCAAGCGCGGCATGTCAACGCGCCTTGAGGAGTTCGTGATGGCGGCGGAATACATTTTGTCGGAAGGTAATCCTAACGTGGTGCTATGTGAGCGTGGCATCCGCACCTTCGAGACCGCGACCCGCAACACGCTGGATTTGAACGCCGTGCCGTTGCTCAAAGAATGGACTCATCTGCCGGTGATAGTTGATCCCAGCCATGGCACCGGCATGTGGTCGCTGGTCACGCCGATGGCTTTGGCGTCCATCGCGGCCGGCGCCGACGGCTTGCTGATCGAGGTGCATCCGGAGCCGCAAAAGGCCCTTTCCGACGGGCCGCAACAGCTCAAACCCAAGCGTTTCGCTCAATTGATGGAATCGCTGGCTCCGCTCGCTCAGGCGCTGGGCCGCTCACTGTGACCCTTGGAGCGATGATATAAGATGGGACATAGCTAACGCGGCACTGGTGGAGGGGGACGGGGGTTTGCCTTTATCCGACGAGGAACTTCGCGAGCTAATCCGATCGCTTTCGAGCCGGCCCGGTCACGAATCGCTGCGCTCCAGCACTCAAAGCCTTTTGGTTCTCGGGCTCGGCGCACCGGCAAATCAGATAAAGCACGAGCACAAGCTGCCGGAAGTACATGGTCGCGCCGACGCGCTGCTGGGCCGCACCGTCTTTGAATTCAAGAGTGATCTGCGCAATGAGACGGGCGATGCGGAAGAGGAACTTGGACGTTATCTGAAGCAGCGAGAGTCGGAGACTGGGCATCGCTACGTCGGTGTTGCCACTGATGGCGCGGATTTCTTCACTTATGAAATCAGGAGCGGAAAGCTTGCCCGCTTAAGAGCGCAATTCAGCGTTCGCGGCGAGCTCGCACGCAAGCGTGAAGCGGCGGACGTTGGCCACGCTCTAATGGCTTGGCTGAGCCCCCTGGTCACGCTTGCTCCGGAACTCAGCCCCGACCCGCATACTGTACGTCAGGAACTCGGACGCGAGAGCGTGGTCTATGAAGTTGCGCGCTCACGCCTCGAAGCAGTCTGGAAAGAGGTCAGCTCACGCCCGGACGTGGTGCTCAAAAGGCAACTGTGGGCCGAACGGCTGCGCTTAGTGTATGGCGACACGGTCGATGATGACGCACTGTTTTTTCAGCATACCTACCTGACCATCGTCGCCAAAACCATGGCGACGTTGGCTTTGCACGTCGAACTGCCGCAACCAGAGGATCTGCTCTCAGGCCGCTCGTTCCAGCAGGCAGGGATCAACGGCGTGGTCGAGTCGGACTTCTTTGACTGGGTACTGGCGGCTGGAGACAGTGCCGATCTGGTACATCGTATCAGCGCCCAGGTGGCGCGCTTCCGTCTCGGCGACATCCGGCACGACGTCCTTAAGGGTCTTTATGAATCGCTGATCGACCCGGAACAGCGCCACGATCTGGGCGAGTACTATACACCGGACTGGCTGGCGCAATGGATGTGCGAGCGCGTTATCGAGCGCCCGCTGAAGAGTCGGGTGCTCGACCCCTCGTGCGGTTCTGGCACTTTCCTGTTCCACGCGGTGCGGCGCTTCCTCGACGCCGCGGCTAGGAGCGGGATTGCCAATCGTGAGGCGCTGAAGCGATGCACTGAAGCGATTTTCGGCATCGACGTTCATCCCGTCGCGGTCATCAACGCGCGCGTGACGTATTTGCTCGCGATCGGCGAGGAACGGCTGCGGGATCGCCCGCCGCTCAACATTCCGGTTTACCTGGGCGATTCCATGCAGTGGAACACCGAGCAGGTCATGATGGGCCAGACCGTGCGCATCACGGTGCCGCCCATGGGCAAGGACGAATTGGACAATCCCAGGAACGTGCCCAACCTGACCTTTCCATTTCGTGTTGCATCAAATCCGTCACTGTTCGACTCGGTCATTAATCAAATGCTCAGTCTGAGCGAACAGAATGCTCCGCCTGCCGCGCTCGAAGGCTGGATCGAGCGGCAAGCAAGTGAGGAAATACCGGCGGAGTTGCGCAAGACCTTGGCTACTACTTACTCGAATTTGCGCAAGCTTCGCCGGGAAGGCCGCAACCACATCTGGGGTTATGTCGCGCGCAACCTGAGCCGCCCGGTCTGGCTGTCGTCGGAGGGGCAAAAGGTTGACGTGCTAATCGGCAATCCGCCCTGGCTCGCCTACCGCGATATGTCGGATGAGATGCAAAAACTTCTCAAAGCGGAATGCCAGGCGCGTGGGCTGTGGGCTGGCGGCAAGGTGGCGACGCATCAGGATCTTTCGGCCTATTTTTTCGCACGCTGCCTTGAACTGTACCTGAAAAAGAATGGCGCGATCGCGTTCGTGATGCCCCTTGCAACCATGACCCGTCAGCAGTACCGCGGTTTCAGAGGCGGGGTATTTGCTGGCCGCATTAAGGGCAGGGCGATCAGGATTTACGCCTCCGCGCGCTTTGCCGACGCATGGGTTTTCGATGAATCCGTGCAACCGCTGTTCAATGTTCCGTCTTGCGTTCTGTTTGCACATGAGGGCCAAGCGGCCGAACTTCCCACCAGCGTCCGGCAGTACTCCGGTGAGTTGCCGCGGCGCGACGCCTCGGCGAGCGAGGCGGCCGAGCGATTAACTTACCGACAAGTACCCTGGCCGCGCGGCAACGAATCGGGGACGGGCGGCTACAGTGCACGTTTTCGGCAAGGGGCGACCGTGGTGCCGCGCGTTTTGTTCCTCGTCGAGCGGGTCACCGCCGGTCGTTTGGGTTCAAATCCAGAAGCGCCGATCGTCCAAAGCCGTCGCAGTAATCTGGAGAAAGCTCCATGGCGGGATTTGGAGCCCTTGCGCGGTTCGGTCGAAAAGGAATTCTTAAAGCCGCTCTATCTGGGCGAGTCCATCGCGCCATTTCGGCTCTTGAAACCAGCCGAGGCGGTAATTCCATGGTCGGCGAAATCCGCGCGGCTGCTTGATGCGGCTTCGGCTCGTAACTCCGGCTACAGCGGCCTTGCGGAATGGCTCCGTCAAGCCGAAACGATTTGGGGGCAGCATCGCCGTCGAAAAATCTCGCTCACGGAGCAGCTAGACTTTTACGGTAAGCTCAGCGCTCAGATGCCCGCGCCCGAGTTGCGCGTTATTTACTCGGCTTCCGGAACCAACCCTGCTGCGGCAATTCTTAAGGATTCGGCTGCCGTAATCGAACATTCACTCTATTGGTCGGGTACAGAACGTATAGAAGACGCTTCGTACCTTACAGCGATTCTCAACAGCGAGGCGCTGCGTATGAAAATCGCGAGTCGGCAAGCGAAGGGCCAATGGGGTGCCCGGCATTTCGACAAGCTTTTGGCCGAGGCTATCCCGCCCTTTGATGAATCCGACGCGATCCATCTGAGGTTGGCCGCCGAGGCCCAGCGCGCCGAGCAGATCGCTGCCGCAGTTGCGCTGCCCGACAATCTCCATTTCATTCGCGCCCGTAGCATAATTCGCGACGTTCTGCGCCGCGACGGTGTCGCCGCGCGGATTGACGCGCTGGTTGAGCGGATTCTTAGTGCTCAGGACCGTGCCATTTCGATTTCTTAAGGAAGCTCTGCACAAGGGGCGATTCTGTCATTCCGAGCGCAGCGAGGAATCCCGGATCTTTCTGCTTCTCCTGTGTTTTTTCGGGATTCTTGACTTCCTGAAACGCACCTCGCAGACTGGCCTGCTCGTTCCGCTTAGCTTCATTGGCGTGCTCGCTCCGCCTGCGGCTACGCTGATGGCAGACTCCGTTCAGAATGACAAATGGACTTGTGCAGAGTTCCTTAAAGCTTTACGAAGGCCGTCTTGCTACTGTACTCGCCAAATCGAAGATGACCGCGAGCATCATCAAGCCGTTGGCGTTGCATGCCGGTGACACGGTCGGGGTGGTGGCCCCAGCCGCCGCGATCGAACGGGAATATCTCGACCGCGGCGTCAACGCCCTGATCTCGATGGGCTACCGGGTCAAGGTTTCGCCTCACGCTTTGGATCGCGACGGCGTGCTAGCTGGCCCCGATTCAATGCGCGCGGCGGAATTGATGGCGTTTTTCGCCAATCCCGAAATCAAAGCGGTCTTTGGCGCACGCGGCGGTTACGGATGCGGCCGCATCCTGCCGCTGCTGGATTTCGATGCGCTCAGACGCACGCGCAAAGTGTTCCTCGGTTTTTCCGATGCCACTTTTATTCTCAACGCACTGGTCGAGCTTGGCGGACTCGTATGTTTTCACGGGCCGATGGTCGCGATGGATTTTTCCAAAGGCCTCACGCCGCGCGCGTCCGAGCACCTGAAGCGGCTGCTGAACGGCGAGACTCGCGAATTCGAACTGGACGCGCGGGAGACCTTGCGCCCGGGCGTGGCCGAAGGCGAGCTTATCGGCGGATGCTTATCGGTCATCGTCGCGATGCTGGCGACACCGTTTTGCCCGGAATTCGATGGCCGCGTCCTGTTCTTGGAGGATACCGGAGAAAAGGCGTATAGAATCGACCGCATGCTGGTGCAGATGCGGCAAGCGGGAATCCTGCATCGGGTCGCCGGGGTCGTGTTCGGCGCGCTGCGCCCGTTCTCTTCCAGTGAGGATGAACGGGCGCTTATCAAGGATTTTGTTCTGACCCAGACGCGCGATTTGTCCTGCCCGGTGCTGTTCGGCATCGAGGCGGGCCACGGTACGGAGAATTTGACTTTGCCCCTGGGCGTGCGCGTCAGGCTTGACGGCTCGCGCCGCAAGATGACTTTTCTCGAATTGGCGGTGGAGTAGGCACGCCGCGCCAGGCGGAATGCAGTGAAGGCGAACAGGCGAGTGTGCGAGATGCGTTGAAAGTCAATGGAATCCCGGAAAAGAAACACCGAAATATCCGGGATTCCTCGCCGCGCTCGGAATGACAGATACTGCGGAACGCTAATGGGAATGGAGGAATCAGGCCTTGGGATGGCGTGAAGTCGAGCGGGCCTTTGCCGAAGCGGTGGAAAACGGCGCGATCCCGGGCGCCACGCTGGTGGTGCGCAAAGGTGAGGCGATTGCTTATGAAGGCGCTTTCGGCCATCGTGTGCTCACACCGGAGCGCTCGCCGATGCGGCTCGAGACGGTTTTTGATCTCTCGTCTTTGACCAAACCACTCGCCACCACGATGGCGCTGATGCTGCTAGTAAGCGGCGGCAAGCTGCGCCTGGACGAACGCGTCACCCGCTTCTTTCATAATTTCGGCGTGCATGGCAAAGGCTACGTCACCTTCCGCCAGTTGCTTTCGCATAGCTCCGGATTGGCGCCGTGGCGTCCGTTTTTCCAGCGCATCGCCGAGGTCGAGAAGAGCGGCAAGGTCAACTTCATGGCCAGCCGCGGCGCCAAGGATTTCGTCTATGAGGAAATCCATCGGGAGAAACCCGAATTCGCCCCCGGCACGCGCGCCAATTATTCCGATCTCAATTTCATGCTGCTGGGCGAGACCGTCGAGCAAATCGTCGGAGCCGCGTTGAACCGCTTTTGCCGTGACAAGCTTTTTCGCCCGCTCGGTTTGCGCGCGACCGATTTTATCGACATTTCGCTCGTGCGCACGCGCCGGCTCGAACCGGTCGCGGAGATGTTCGCGCCGACCTCGGTGTGCGCGTTGCGCAAGCGCCTTTTGGTCGGTGAGGTCGACGATGAGAATGCCTTCGCCATGGGCGGAGTGGCGGGTCATGCCGGGCTGTTCGCGCCGGTAAAAGAGGTCGACCGTATCGCGCATGAACTGATGCGCTGTTACGCGGGCCGTTCCGATTTTCTACCGCAAAAGGTCGTGCGCGAGTTCTGGAAGCGCGGCACGGTGCGGGATTCCACCTGGGCGCTGGGATGGGACACGCCGTCGCCAGACTACTCCAGTTCGGGGCGGCATTTTTCCACCGAGGCGGTCGGGCATCTGGGCTTTACCGGCACGTCGATTTGGATCGAGCCGGAAAAAGAAATCGCGGTGTCGCTGCTCACCAACCGTGTGCATCCCCGCCGCGACAATCAGGCGATCCGTGATTTCCGCCCGAAGATCCACGACCTCGTCATGGAGTCGCTGGAGCCCGTCAGTTAAGGAACCTTAGCCAAAAGCCGTCATCCGGGCCGCGTGAGCGCCTCGGGATTACACGCCCGTGAATGTTTTCATCTATCGCGATCAGTCGGGGCGAGGTACTCCATAATTCAGGCGAATTGGCGCGGCTCAAATCGATCGCGGCGCCGCCGGCCCGGATCGAGGTGTGAAGCTGCCCAGCTCGCCACGGTCATATTCAAGCCACCGGCCGTGACGCCCGAAATATGGGAGATCGGGCGCGCGTGATCCGTTTCCCGCGCCGGCGTCTGGAGTCGGCGCCGCCCGCTCAACGCGGCGCTCGGAGTTTCCGCTTAAACACTCGAAACGGGGTCCGGGCCTATGCCGCGCGCCACCCACAATTGAAACTCCGCTGGTTCAGGAACCGCGCCGGACCAATTCGAGCGGCGGATAATAAGGCCGCTCACCCAGCGCGTCCACGGCCGCGAAGAATTCCGGCCCCGATGCTTTTCCCGCCGCCTCCAGCTCGAGCGCCTGACGCACAAAATGCCAGCTTTCCGGGCATAGCCGTCGCGCGTTATTGAAATAGACTTGCGCGTCCGCCAGATGGCCTGCGGACCGCAGATACTGTCCCAGGCGAAAATGAGCCGTGGCCAACGCCTCGTCCCGCGATGGTCCCCGCACGCGCTGACGCCGCTCGTTCGGCGACGGCGCGAATTCGCTGGTGTCACCCTTTTCAACCCAATCGCGAAGCGCGTCGACGTAACTCGTGCGCGCGGCTTGCGAGGCAGCGGCGGCTGTCGGCTTCATCTTAAAAGTCGTCCGGTCCATGCCACGAAAGCCGTCTGTTGCGCCGGCTGGCTCAGCGGGGCGTACGATGCGGCCGGTCTCATCGATCCACGTCGCCATTGGCACGTTGGTCATATTGTAGAGTTCCGCCACCACATGGCGCTCGTCGAGCAGGCACGGATATGCCGGCGCGGCGGCGTGCGCGCACTGTTCGGCGCTCCATCCCATAATGTCGCGCAATTCGGGCGGAATCTGGATTGGCTCGGGCGGACGAATCCAACTTTCGACCGCGGCTTTGCCGCCGGTATCGAACGCCACCGCGACAATCGTGAAGTTGCGAGATTTCAGCTCGTCGTAAATCGCCTGCCACACGGGCAGGTCGAAGCGGCATCCTCACCATGAAGCCCACGACAGCAGCAGAACCTTTTGACCTCGATAGTCGGAAAGCGAATGCGGCCGCCCGTCGAGGTCAGGCAAAGTGAAATCAGGCGCGCGCAGCGAATTGAGCCGTTCGCCGACCGTCTCGGCCGCCTCACCGAGCGACCATACATTATGGCGATCGTCGTGGATGAGCGGCTGACCGGTCAGGCGCGCCAATGCGGAGAGGTTCAGCAATCCGTCGGTGCGAAACTCGGCCTCGCGCGACGGGGGAATCGGCACGCATTGCTCGGCCAGGCAAAATCCTTGCGGCTTCAACTCCCATCCGGTGGCCGGCTGGAGTTCCTCCGCCGGCAGCCAGAGATTGCCGTTACGGACCGTGGCATGAGTGGCTTGAAAGCACTTGTCTCCGCTGATGATGGTTGCCGGCATATCGGGTTTCCTCCACTCCGGACACTATCGATGGCGAATTACACTGTCGAGAGCCTTTTCCCTTCTTGAAGGCTGATTGCCTGGCGCTTGCATGGGGGTGGTGCAGTGGCTACCATACCCCCATAGAGTATCGATACCCCACCGGAGTATAAGGCGTATGAAGAACGAAAATAACGCGGGAAACGGCGCCACCCAAGCGCGGCGTAAGCCAAGGCCCCGCACCGCCGAACTTGAACGCGACCTCGCGGCGCGGATGGGGCGCGCCGAGGGCCAATTGCGCGGCGTACGCAAGATGATCGAGGAAGGCGCCTACTGCATCGATATCCTCCAGCAGGTTTCGGCGGCGCGCCGCGCGGTTGACAAGGCCGCGCTGATGCTGGTGCGCGACCATCTCGAGACCTGCGTCACCGACGCGATCGCCGCACGCGACGCGGCCGCAAAAATCGATGAACTGGTCGAGGCGCTCGATCGGTTCCTAGCGTAAGGGTGGAAGAGCGATGTCATCGCAAGTCCGTGATGTTAAAGCCGGCCGCGGTGACCTGGCGCGTCGTCCGCAAGATCCTGTTTGCGGAATGACGGTCGAGTCGTCATCCCGATGGCGTCACGAGCACCACGGCCATATGTTCTATTTCTGTAGCGCGGGCTGTATGAAGAAATTCGCGGCCAACCCCGCCGATTATATCAACTCCGCCTGCTCCGATGAGGCCGGCACAGCTCATTGGCCGGATGAAATCTTGCACGGCGAGTCCAATGCGGACGCGCGTGATCAGGCGGACGGACACGACCAGCATGTCCACCGCATGACCGCCCCGGCGGAGAATAATAATTGTTTGGTTGCTCCCGCGCCGGAGAAAATCGTTTACACCTGCCCGATGCATCCGGAAGTTCGCCGTGACGCGCCGGGAGCTTGCCCGATCTGTGGTATGGCGCTCGAGCCGATCCTCGGCGGCGAAAGTACGGCCCAGGGTGAATACTTCTGCCCGATGGACGCCGGCGTGGTGAGCGACCGTCCGGGCGCATGTCCTAAATGTGGCATGGCGCTGGAGCGGCGCGTCGGGTCGGCCGCTTCCGAGGACGAGCGCAATCCGGAAGTCGTCGCAATGACGCGGCGATTTTGGGTCAGCGTGGTGCTGTCGCTCCCGGTGCTGTTCCTTGGGATGTCCGAGATGATTCCCGGCATGCCGGTGCAACATGCGCTGGGCGGCATGCGCATCGTGACCTGGATCGAGCTGATTCTGACGACCCCGGTGGTGCTGTGGTGCGCGGCGCCGTTTTTCCAGCGTGGCGCGCGATCACTCGTCAGCCGCCATCTCAACATGTTCACGCTGATCTCGCTGGGCGTCGGGATCGCGTATATCTACAGCCTGTTTGCGGTTTTTGCGCCGGGCTGGTTTCCCGCCTCACAGCGCATGGGAGGCACGGTGCCAGTTTATTTCGAAGCGGCCGCGGTTATTACCGCGCTGGTGCTGCTTGGGCAGATGATGGAATTGCGCGCGCGTGGCAAGACCGCCGGTGCAATCAAGGCCTTGCTCGGGATGACACCGCGGGTCGCGCGAGTGATACGCGACGACGGAAGTGAAGAGGATGTAGCGCTTGAACAGGTGAAAGCGGGTGACCGGCTGCGCGTGCGGCCGGGTGAGAAAGTCCCGGTTGACGGCGTGATCGTGGATGGCCGCGGCATCATTGATGAATCGATGATCACGGGAGAAGCCGTGCCGGTCGAACGTCGGACGGGCGAGCGCGTCACCGGCGCCACCCTCAACAGCACCAGTTCCTTCGTGATGCGGGCGGAGCGGGTTGGCCGCGATACCGTGCTGGCGCAAATCGTGCGGATGGTTTCCGAAGCACAGCGCAGCCGCGCGCCGATTCAGCGGCTGGCCGACGCGGTCGCGAGTTACTTTGTGCCAGCCGTAATCGCCGTCGCGATCATCACCTTTGTGGTGTGGTATGCGCTGGGACCGATACCAGTACTCGCCCATGCGATCGTCGCGGCGGTCGCGGTCCTGATAATCGCGTGTCCTTGCGCGTTAGGACTTGCCACCCCGATGGCGGTGATGGTTGGCACCGGACGCGGCGCTACCTCCGGCGTGCTGATCCGCAACGCCGAAGCGCTCGAAACGATGGAAAAGGTCGATACGGTGGTGGTTGATAAAACCGGCACGCTGACCGAGGGCAAGCCGCGGTTGCTTCACGTCGAGGCGGTTTCTGGAGATCACAATGCGATGCTGCGCTTGGCCGCCGGCGTCGAACGCGCCAGTGAGCATCCGCTGGCCAGCGCGATCGTGGCGGGCGCGGCGGAACGGGCGATCGTGCCGGCGGAGATTAGCAACTTCGAGGCGTTTGCCGGGATGGGTGTGACCGCGCAAGTTGACGGACATTTGGTCGCGGTCGGCAGCGAGCGCATGCTCAAGCGGAATGGCACGGGTGATAATCCGGCTGGAGCGGACCCGGCGGACGGAGCCGCGCGATCACTGATCGAGCGCGCCACGCGGTTGCGCGCCCTGGGCCAGACCGTGATGTTCGTGACGATTGACGGCCAGCCAGCGGGAATTCTTGGCGTTGCCGATCCAGTGAAAAAGTCCACTGCGGAAGCGGTTCGAATGCTGCGCCGCGACGGCATTCGCATCGTGATGCTGACCGGCGATAACCGTGCCACCGCTGAACACGTGGCGCACACGCTGGGTATCAGCGAAGTCGTGGCGGAGGTGATGCCGGCGGATAAAGCCGCCGTGGTCAGGCGTCTGCAAGCCGACGGCGGCGTGGTCGCGATGGCGGGCGACGGCATCAATGACGCGCCGGCGCTCGCGCAAGCGGCGGTCGGACTGGCGATGGCGACCGGCACCGATGTCGCGATGCAAAGCGCCGGAATCACGCTGCTCAAGGGCGACCTGATGGGCATCGTCCACGCGCGCACGCTAAGCCGGGCGACGATGCGGAACATCCGTCAGAACCTCTTCTTCGCCTTCATCTACAATATCGTGGGTATTCCGATCGCGGCGGGCGTGCTGTATCCGCTCATCGGTTTGATGCTCAATCCGATGATCGCGAGTGCCGCGATGAGCGCGAGTTCGATTTCGGTGGTGGTTAACGCGTTGCGGCTGCGCCACACACCGCTATGATGCCGGAATAAATTGCGATGCGATTGACTCGGTTGTTGCCGGTCCACATGAAATAAATTCATCGAAGACGGATACATTAAGATGGATGCACCTACGTGAAGCCATTAAAGCTCAATGAGCATGATTGAGCCGCGCACTTTGCGGGCTGGGCGACCATATGTGAACTGTCGCCCGCATTCCCGCGATTGCTCTTAAAGCGGTACGGTGCGCAAACTAGGCGCATTATGGATGAGGTGGATAGCGGCTCCTCGAGGCTCAAGCTGCTTTACGATCTTGGCTGTGCTTTTGCGGCACGCATCGATTTGAGTGAACTGATCCCGTTTGTGGTCGACAAATGCCGTGACGTTCTCAACGCCGAAGGCGCTTCGGTGCTGCTGCTCGACCCTGAACGCAACGAGCTTTATTTTCCCTACGTCGCCGACGAGGATCCGGAGGTGGCCAGGCGTCTTGCAAAATTGCGTTTCGCGGCGGATTTGGGGGTGGCGGGTGCGGCGTTGAAGGGCGGTCTGCCAATCCGCGTGGATGACGCGCAATCTGACGCCCGGCTCTATCGCGGGATTGATCGCGAAACCGGCGTGATCACCCGTAATCTGTTGGCCGTGCCGCTGGGCTCGCGCGAAGGGATGATCGGCGTGCTCGAAGTGCTCAACAGCCGCAATGACGCGCGGTTCAGCGACGACGATCTGCTGTTTCTCGAAGCGCTGTCGGGCAGTATTGCTATCGCGATAGAAAACGCGCGCTTGTATACGGAACTGAGCGCGTCCGAGGCGAGTCTGCGTAAACAGGTGGGCGCGCTCAGGCGAGACCTCGCCCGGAGCCATTTCGAAGAAATCATCGGTAGCGGACCGGCCATGGCGGGAGTATTCCGCCTGATGGCGACGGTGGCGGCGGCGCCGATTACGGTGCTTATCGAAGGCGAGACCGGCACGGGCAAGGAATTGGTGGCGCGCGCGATCCATCGCGCCAGCGAGCGTGCCGAGGCGCCGTTTCTGGCGGTCAATTGCGCGGCGATGCCTGAATCGCTGCTTGAAACCGAACTGTTCGGACATCGCCGCGGCGCCTTTACCGGCGCGGTGCGCGATAACGCGGGCCTGTTCCGCGCGGCCAACGGCGGGGTGGTTTTTCTCGACGAGGTCGGCGATATGCCCTTGGCGATGCAGGCCAAGTTGCTGCGCGTGCTCGAAGAGCAGGAAGTGGTGCCGGTCGGTGAAAGCTTCCCGCGCAAAGTGGATGTGCGGGTGCTCTCGGCCACTAATCGCGACCTCAAGACTGAAGTCGAGCGCGGCAAGTTTCGCGAGGATCTCTATTACCGGCTCGCGGTCTTTCCGCTCCGGTTGCCGTCTTTGCGGGAACGTCCCGAGGATATCGCGATACTCGCGGCGCGCTTTGCCGAAATCGCGGCGCAACGCCAGCGCAAACACAGTGGCGGTTTCACCCCCGCCGCGCTTGAGTTGCTGCGCAACTATGCGTGGCCTGGCAACGTGCGTGAACTGCGCAACGAGGTGGAGTGTGCGCTGGCCTTGGCCGGTGATGGCGAGGCGATTACCCCGGAGGTGCTGTCGCAAAGAGTGCGGCAGGCGCGGGATCGTTTCCCGGCGACAGCGATGGATTCCAACAGGGCCGCGCCAATCTCTTCCGCCGGGCTCACCGACAACCCCGCCGTGCGGGTTATTTCGCACCAACCCGTGGCGGACTCCGACCACGGCGTTAACGGTGCGGCCGAGCGGGTGGCCGAGACCGGGCAGGATGTCGCGCCTGGCGCGATTTCGTTATGGGACGCGCGAGCCGCCTTCGAGGCGGACTACATTACGCGCGCGCTGCGCGAGCATCGCAGCAACATTTCGCGGACCGCTCGCACGCTGGGCGTCTCACGTGCCGCGTTGCAAAAGAAAATGAAGGAATACGGCCTGCGCTGACGTTTTCGTGGCACTGCCACGAATCGCGACAGAGGCCGATGACAAAAGCCGGGCGCCATGATGCCAAATCAATGGCGCCCGTCAGCCGTAGTGTCACTGAAACGTGCTGTCAGTAGCAAAACCGTACATCTGAAGATGGTATCAAGCTTGCTCCTCTACTGATCGAAGTTACGCGACGTGGGTTGGAGCCGTGAACGAAACAGCAAGGAAATCGGGGAGGCGTAGGGGCGGATGCTCCCGCACGGGTGCGCGCCGCACGAGCATGCTGGCGTTGTCCCTGTTGAAAGTGGCCAGATACCGCTATCTCCTGTTTCGCGACCGCTTCGGGCGCGACCCTGGGCCGGACGATCCACTGCTGTTTGATCCGTGCCAGGATCGTCCGGCCTTGGCCGATCCGGCCGAAATGCGCTTGCAAGTGATCGCCGCCACAACGGCGACGCGCTCGGATTCCATGGCGGTACTCAAATTTCTGGGCCTGGCCTGAAGGCTCGGCGCGGCACCGGTCGGCGTGCCGCATCCGGGTCTGGAGCGAATCCCGCGCGCATTCAATGAACGGCGTACTCCGGTAGTTGGTTCTCCGTAATGCGGGTCGAAGACATGATCGTCGCCGATGTGCTCGCGTTGGGTGGTTACCTCGGCGTACGCAACACCATGCGATGGTTCAACAGTGGGCGTTACCGCAAACGCCTGGCGGGGCCTGACGGCGAGTTGATCAGATTCGTCACCGTGCCCGAGTTGGCAAACATCGTCAGCGTACGCCCGGCCACCGTGCAATGGTGGATCGCTTCGCGCCGTTTGCGCCGCGATACTGGGCTGGTGCCGTCCGGGCGCCGCATGTTTATCGACATGCGGAAATTCCGTATCGACGACTGCGTATAAAAAGCATAACGCGTCAGCCTCTATCAGGCGCAACTGAGTGGAGCCGAGCAAACGAGTCTGCGAGGTGCGTTCAGACATTGTGGCGGTCTGGTCAATCGGTCACCCTCGGGGGGTGATGCCAATAAGACGTGGTTTGGTAGCATAACGCGCATCGAGATGGCGTTTGAGAAACCAGACACGGCAATGCTGGGGTGGAGGGGCGTGCGTGAAGATTGAACCATCGGCGGACGCGCTACGAATCGCGAATATCCCGGCACGCGTCAATCATGTGCATCTGATGGGCGTGGCGGGTTCCGCGATGACGGGGTTGGCGGGGATGCTCAAGGCGCGCGGTCTGCACGTCACCGGTTCCGACCATCAAATCTACGAGCCGGCCGCCTCGCTGCTCAAGCAGCTCGCGGTGGAAGTTCGCGCCTCGTTCGCGCCGGGCAATCTGGTACCGCCGCCGGACCTGGTCGTGGTTGGCAACGTGATCACAAGCGACAATCCGGAAGCGCGGGCCTTATTGGCCTCCGCGATTCCATATGTCTCGATGCCCGAGGCGCTGTGGCATTTCTTCCTCGACGGCCGGCGCGTGTTGATGGTCGCCGGCACTCATGGCAAAACCACTTCCACCGCGATGATGGCGCAGGTGCTGGCGGCGGCCGGACGCGATCCATCTTTGATGGTCGGCGGGTTGGCACGCAACTTCGGCGCGAATTACCGGCTTGGCGCTGGGCCCGATTTCGTCATTGAAGGCGACGAATACGACACCGCGTTCTTCGACAAGGGGCCCAAGTTTCTCCACTATCATCCGCACGGCGCGATTATCACCGCGGTTGAATTTGACCACGCGGACATTTACCGCGATCTCGATCATGTCAAGACGTCATTTCGCGCGCTGGCGACGCGGATGAGCGCGGCGGACGTATTGGCGGTATGCGCCGATTTTCCACACGCGCTGGAAATAGCCAGTCAAACGCAAGCCCGGCGCGTCACTTTCGGCCTTAAGGCCGGCGCGATCAGCGCGGCGCACCTCAGGCTTGACCGCGACGGCGCGCGCTTCACGATTACGCGCGACGGCGCAGTGGCGGCGCGCCAGGTTCGTTTGCCGATCGGCGGGCGCATGAATGTCGCCAACGCGCTCGGCGTTTTCGCCTTGCTGAGCGAGTTTGCGGTAAGTGCAGAAGAAATCGCGGCCGGTCTTGCCACCTTCAGTGGGGTCGCGCGGCGCCAGGAGATTGTCGCCGAGGCCGCGGGGGTGATCGTGATCGATGACTTCGCGCATCATCCGACCGCGATTGCCGCCACGCTCGAAGCGGTGGCCGAACGCTTCGGCGGGCGGATTCTGGCGGCCTTTGAGCCGCGCTCCAACACCGCCCGGCGCGGCGTTTTTCAGGCCGGTTTCGCCACCGCGTTTGATCGTGCCAGCGAGGTCTATCTGGCGCCGGTTTATTTCAAGGAAAACGATCCGATACCGGATAACGAGCGGCTCGATATAGCGCGGCTCGCCGCGGCGATCAGTCAGCGGGGCCCGCGCGCGGCCGCTTGTGCGTCGGGGGCGGAAATCCTGGATCGGATGCTTGAGGCGGCGCGGCCCGGCGACGTGGCGCTATTCATGTCCAATGGCCCCTTCGACAATCTGACGCGGTGCATGGCCGAAGCGTTGCGGGTGCGCGGCTGATCACGCCGTGCAGAAATATGTTTCACGCGAATCACCAGGTTTCTTGATCCGGACACGGGTTCTCGCCCGACATTCAGGATGGATTTCGCCCGTGAGTAAACAGCGGAAGCTACGCGACGGCGGTTCAGGTTATCCGCGCCAGACGGGTGAGTACGTCGTCGAGGTCGGTTTGCTCGAACGATGGCCGTACCAGGTCGGCGGCTGCAAGTTCGTGCGCGTTCGCCGTATGGCATAACGCCAGCACGCGCATCCCGGCGCGCCGCGCCGCCGTTATGCCGGCGGCAGTGTCCTCGATCACCAGGCATTCCGCGGCTACAATTGACGGCCGCGGACGCAGGATGAAACCGAGGCGGCCCAACGCCAGCATGAAGCCATCGGCGGCGGGCTTGCCATGCGTGACGTCGTCGGCCGCGATGATATCGAGAAAATGCCCGCGCAGTCCCGCGTGGGAGAGAATCATCTCGGCTTCTTTGCGCAGCGTGCCGGTAACGATCAGGAGGGGAAAACGTTGCGCGCAATCCTCGACAAAGCGCACCGCGCCCGGACACATTACGTCGCGCGTGGCAATCATCGCCTGATAAACGGCGGCTTTGCGCGCGATCAGGTCGTCAATTTTCGCGACATCGATAGCTTTGCCCCGCTCGGCCATCACCAGCGTGAAACAGTCGCGATCGTTATAGCCAATCAGCCGCGCGAAATAATCCTCGCGTTCGAGCTGGATGCCCTCGTTGCGCAGCACCTGGTTGAACGCCTCGAAATGTAGCGGTTCGGTGTCGGCGAGGGTGCCGTCCAAATCGAAAATGATCGCCCGCAGCATAACTAGCGTCGCCGCAGGCGGAGCGAGCACATCAGGCGGAGCAAAAGCGGAGCCGCGCGGGCGAGTCCGCGAGCTGCGGTCGAC
>JBOHWL010000088.1:0-2916 GCA_050736615.1 Binataceae bacterium (SeqCode)
CGCACCTCGCGGACTCGTTTGCTCGCTTCGCCTGCGGCTACGCTGGCGACAGATTTCGTTCAGAATGACAAAAAGGGACTTGTTGTCATTTCGAGTCGGAGTCCGCGAGCCGCGTTTCGAAATGACAGGATTATAGCTGCACAGAAGTTCCTGGCAGGTTGTTAATCAGGAGCGTTGAATGATCGATTTTTCTCTTCCCGCCGAACTCTCGGCTTTAGCCCACAAGGTCGAGACCTTCATCGCGGGGCAAATTGTTCCGCTGGAAAGGGACCCCCGCCAGGGTCCGCATGGGCCCGACGAGTCGTTGCGGCGCGAGATGGTTGATAAGGCGCGTACCGCCGGATTGCTTTCTCCGCACGCGCCCAAAGAATTCGGCGGACTCGGCCTCGACCATCGCGGGATGGCGGTGGTGTTTGAAGCCGCCGGATGGTCCCCGCTGGGAGCGCTTGCTTTGAATATCCAGGCGCCGGACGAAGGCAACACCAACTTGCTCCATCGCGTGGCTTCGCCGGCGCAGAAGGAGCGTTGGCTGGGGCCGCTGGTGCGCGGCGAAATGCGCACGGTATTCTCAATGACCGAGCCCGACGGCGGCGCAGGCTCGGATCCGAGCATGCTCAAGACCACCGCGCGGCGGGCCGGTGACGACTACGTGATCAACGGGCGCAAATGGCTGATCACCGGAGCGCCGGGCGCCGGCTTGAATATCGTGATGGCGCGGACGGAAAGTGCCGATGGCCGTGATCTCGGCGCGACGATGTTTTTAGTCGATATGGACGCGCCGGGTTTCTCAATCAACCGCATCCTCAACACGCTCGACAGCAATTCTCCGGGCGGCCATGCCGAGGTTGAATTTCGCGACGTGAGGGTGGGGGCCGATCGTATTTTGGGCGAAGTCGGCAAGGGCTTCCGTTATGCGCAGGTGCGGCTCGCACCGGCCCGCCTGACCCATTGCATGCGATGGCTGGGAGCGGCGCGGCGATGCCATGCGATTGCGCTCGACTATGCGCGCAAGCGCCACGCCTTCGGCCGGCCAATTGGCGAACATCAGGGCGTCGGCTTCATGCTTGCCGACAATCAAATCGATCTACAGATGTGCCGCCTGGCAATCTGGCACGCGGCGTGGATGCTCGACGAAGGGCAACAGGCACGGCTCGAAACGAGCATGTATAAAGTCTATTGCTCGGAAGCCCTGGGCCGGGTGGTGGATCGGTCCCTGCAGGTCTTAGGCGGCATGGGCATCACCGACGACACCGTGGTCGAACGAATCTACCGGGATATTCGGCCGTTTCGCATTTACGATGGCCCCTCCGAGGTGCATCGATTCGCGATCGCGCGCGCGATCCTCGGCCGCGGCTAACTGTTAGCGGTACGGGCGAGTGCTTTTTTAAGACCAGCAAAAGCCTGCGGCGCCGCACGCATGAGAAGCAACGAAGAATCCAAACGCACCTCGCGGACTCGTTTGCGGAGCGCGGCTCGCAGACTCGCTTGCTCTCTCCGCCAGCGGGTTCGCTAATGTGCTCGGCTCCGGTCCTCGCCTGGTGTGCTCGCTTCGCACTGGAGTGTTTCGCCGGTGTTTGTTAGCAAAGAGGCGTGATGAGACGCGTCGACACGTGGTCGGGGGTTTACGCCTTTGCAATAGCGCTCGTGATGTCCTCGTGCGCGGGTCAGGGGCGAGGGGGAAATCCGATAAGGAGCCTGGCCGGCACGCGGACGACCGCGCAAATACCGTCCCGGCATGCCGAAGCGCAATGTCATGTGGATGCCGTCAGGATCTGCCAGGAACAGTCTAATAACCGGCCATCGATGTTTTTCCCGGATGCGGTGAAGGGTAAGAGCGCGCAAAATCCGTCCAACCTGTTCGCATTCGCCACGCCCTTTCAGATACCCGGCGGTGCGAACCTCAAAGTCGTCTGCTACTACCGGCCGAACACGATGAAGGTCGTCTATGCGCGCGCATGGGCGCTAACGGATGAAGGCATCATGGTGGACCTGGATCCGCAAGCCGGGCAGATGCTGAACTCGGGTCGACCGTCGGGGCCGTCGCTTGATTCGCGGTCGCTCAGCTTTCTAAAAAATCATGGTTATTGCCTCGGGCCGCGACCCTGACGCGAAGGTGTGACCGCTCCGGCGGAGCCGACACTAGGCGGAACGAAGTGAAGCCGAGCAAAGGAGCCTGCGACGTGCGCATCCAAATTGAGCGAGCAGGCGAATTCGCTGCGTCTAGATTTAGCTGGCCCCGCCGACGCGCTGCAAAATGTCGTAACTGAGGTTAATCTGGCATCCGTGGCTTCTTTCCATGACTTTGCGCTGGTGTGCGAGACGCTGGGCCAAACCCAAAGCCGCCTGCAAATCGCCGAAGCGGCCGCGACTTTTTTGGCGCAACTGGAAGTCAGCGAGGCCGAGACGGCGGCGCGCTTCATGGTCGGCCGGGCGCTGGAGCAGGGCGATAAGCGCCCCAACGTGAGCGGTCGCGCGGTGTGGAAGGTCGTCGCGTCGATGGTTGGAGGAGAAGATGCGGGCGAGGATATTTTCGCCGCCGCGGCGGATTTTGGCGAGGCGATTGAAATGCTGCTGCGCTTGCGGTTGCCCGATCCAGCGCCAAGTCTGACTATCACCGAGGTCGGACGGGCGTTGAACGAAATCGCCGGTATGGAAGGGCGCAACTCGCGGAGAAAAAAACTCGAAGCTTTGCGCGCGCTGTTTGAGCGGGCTTCAGCGCTTGAGGGCAAATATCTGAGCAAGGTTCTGATTGGTGAGATGCGCCATGGAATGAGCGAGGGCTTGATGCTGGAGGCGTTAGCGCGGATGGTGGGGCGTTCCGCAAGCGAGGTGCGGCGGATGCAGATGCTGGAGGGCGACGTCGGGCGGACGTTGCGCGCATTGCGCATGGCGTCGTCCCCCTCTGGCGCCGCGTCC
>JBOHWL010000089.1:0-32749 GCA_050736615.1 Binataceae bacterium (SeqCode)
GTCGAACAGCGGGTCATCGACCTGCTATTCGACGGCCGCGCCTTTGTCACGTTTAGCGCCGTGCGCGTCGCCGGTGGCGGCGCGCACGGCACCGGATGCGCGTTTTCGGCCGCGATCGCCGCTTGCCTTGCGCGCGGTGAAGGTCTCGAAGCGGCGGTCCGCCACGCCAAGGCCTTCGTGACCCGCGCGCTTCAACATTCCTATGTGCTGGGAGCCGGCTGTCCGCTGCTCGATCACCTGGCCGGCTTGTCGCGCGCGCCACGCCGCTAAACGGAGGTGGTGCGGTGGTTATCCGGGAAGGAATTCTTGCAAGGCTGCGGCGAAATTGTGGCTGGGCTGACCAGCTCCAAGCTTGATCAGGGCATAACGCTCGTCAGCATCGAGCCGCCGCCATTCCGACAATCTTAGCGTGACGCCCAGTGCCTTCGCATTTTCGACCAGCATTGCCGGTGGTTCGACGGGCGGTTCGGCGGCGCGTCGCATCTCTTCGGGCAGGCTTTTGGGGGTTCCCGCGCCGTGACCGGTTACCGCTTCTGTGATAAACAGCCGCAACGTCTCCCGTTCTTCAGATGAATCGATCGGCAGATGGCAGATAGCCAGCCGTTCGCCGCGTCCGAGCGCTTGCCATTGCTCGAGGCTGATCTTGACGCCGGTCTGGTCGAGCTTGCGCCGCACCGCCATTGGCACGCAACTGAGCGAACGATGGATTTCGTCCTCGAATTTGAACTGGCGCATCATGCCGGCGACTCCCCAGCGCCCTTTATTATTGTAATGATCCCGCCCTCGGGCGGCTAAGCGCCTTATTATCCCACTACATCGCGCCGCGCGCGAGGTCTTGACGGTTTGGGCGTAAAGGATGACGCTTCAAAAGACATGCCGCTCATGGACTTGGAGCATTCCAATGAATACAGCCTGAGCCGTTGGCGGGGTAAGCATAGAGGTAATCAATGGACGGCCATCAGGAGTGGGATAAGGACGCGGTCATCGCGATAGCCGAATCCCTCAAGCATCAGCCCGGCGCATTGCTGCCGATCCTGCGCCGGGTCCAGGACCGGATCGGATGGATACCCCCGGACAGTATTCCGTTGATTGCAAATACGCTCAATCTATCGCGTGCGGAAGTGTACGGCGTGGTGAGTTTCTACCATGATTTCCGTCATCGCGCACCCGGCCGCACTGTTATCCGGGTATGTCGCGCGGAATCATGCCAGGCGATGGGCGCGGACGCTCTGGCCGGCCATATCAAGAAAAGGCTCGGGATCGATTTCGGCGCGACCACCGCTGACGGCGGCTTCACCCTGGAAGCGGTTTATTGCCTCGGCAATTGCGCATGCTCGCCCGCGATCATGATCAACGACGAACTGCATGGCCGCGTCACGCCGGAGCGCTTCGAGCAACAGATGGCGACGTTCGACGAGGCCGGCAAGTGAGCGCAACGGTATACGTGCCGCGTGATTCTTCCGCGCTTTCGTTAGGCGCCGGGACGGTCGCCGCGACCGTTACCGCGGAAGCTAAGCGCCGCGGCCTTGACCTTCACCTGATTCGCAACGGTTCGCGCGGGCTTTATTGGCTGGAGCCGATGGTCGAAGTTGATACCGCCGGCGGGCGCGTCGCCTACGGTCCGGTGGCGGCGGGCGAGGTGGCATCGCTTTTCGACGCGAATTTTCTTGACGGAGCGGCCCATCGGCTATATCTCGGCCCAGCCGAGGAAATTCCATATCTGAAGAATCAGGAGCGGCTGAGTTTCGCGCGTGTCGGCATCACCGACCCCATCTCCGTCGACGATTATGTCGCGCACGGCGGGTTTCGCGGACTCACGCGCGCGCTGGATATGCCGGGCGCGCGGATTGTCGAGGAAGTTACGAGCTCCGGCCTGCGCGGACGCGGCGGCGCCGGGTTTCCCGCCGGCATTAAGTGGAAAACCAGCTTGGAACTCGCCGCGCGGCAAAAATACGTGGTCTGCAACGCCGATGAGGGTGATTCCGGGACTTTCTCCGACCGCATGATCATGGAAGGCGACCCGCTCGTCCTTATCGAAGGTATGACTATCGCGGGCCTGACCGTCGGCGCGACGCAAGGATACATTTATCTGCGGTCTGAATATCCCTATGCCCGGGCCACACTCGAAGAGGCGATCGCGGCGGCGACCGAGCGTGGCTATCTGGGCGAGGATATTCTCGGCAGCGGCCGGCGCTTCCAAATCGATCTGCGCGTAGGCGCCGGAGCGTACATCTGTGGCGAGGAAACCGCGATGCTCGAAAGCCTGGAGGGTCGCCGCGGCATGGTGCGCTCCAAACCGCCGGTGCCGGCCATCGCCGGGCTATTCAATCAGCCGACTATCGTCAACAACGTCATTACGCTGGCGTCGATTCCGATCATCGTCGAGAAAGGCGGCCAGTTTTATAAAGATTATGGCATGGGCCGTTCGCGTGGCACGATCCCGATTCAACTGGCGGGCAACGTTAGGCGCCCCGGATTGATCGAAAAGGCGTTCGGCGTCACGCTGCGCGAAATCATCTACGATTACGGCGGCGGCACCGCCAGCGGGCGGCCCATTCGCGCAGTGCAAGTCGGCGGGCCGCTGGGCGGTTATTTCCCTGAATCGATGCTCGACTTGCCGATTGACTACGAGGCGCTTGCGGCCAATGGCGGATTGCTCGGCCACGGCGGTATCGTGGTGTTCGACGACAGTGTCGATATGGCGCGGATGGCGCGTTACGCGATGGAATTCTGCGCGCTCGAATCGTGCGGCAAATGCACGCCGTGCCGGATTGGCTCCACGCGCGGCGTGGAAGTGATCGATCGCATTGTCGACGGGCACGGAGCCGGTGACGTCGAACTGTTGCGCGAGTTGTGCGAGACGATGACGGCGGGCTCGCTATGCGCATTGGGCGGCCTGACGCCGTTGCCGGTGATGAGTGCGCTGCGTCACTTTCCCCGCGATTTCGGCCTTACCGGCAATCCTTTTTCGGAGTGAAGCTGTGTTAGCGATTAACGACAAAGATTTTGGCACCCCCGCGCGCATTTCGAACAGCACCGTCACGCTGGAAGTCGACGGCAAGAGCATCACCGTTCCCGCCGGGACTTCGGTGATGCGCGCGGGGGCGCTGGCCGGTGTGGCGATTCCCAAGCTGTGCGCGACCGATTCGCTTGAAGCGTTCGGCTCATGCCGCTTATGCCTGATCGAAATCGAAGGACGCAACGGTTATCCGGCTTCCTGCACCACGCCGGCCGAAGCTGGCATGAAGGTGCGCACGCACAGCGAAAAACTCGGCCGTCTGCGCGCGAACGTCATGGAACTGTATATGTCCGACCATCCGCTCGATCCGTTCGAATGCAAGGCGGAAGGCAAATGCGAGCTTCACGAGATGGCTCGCCAGGTTGGACTCACCCAGATGCGCTACGGCGCCGGGCACAACCATCTCGCGCTGGCGCGCGACGAAAGCAACCCATATTTCACCTTCGACCCGACCCGTTGCATCCTATGCTCACGATGCGTTCGCGCATGCGACGATACGCAGGGCACCTTCGCGCTTACTATCGAAGGCCGCGGCTTCGCTTCGCTGATGTCGCCGGGGCAGCATCAGTCCTACATTGATTCGGAATGTGTTTCGTGCGGCGCCTGCGTGCAGGCCTGTCCGACCGACGCGCTGATGGAAAAAACTTTCCTCGAACGTGGCCGGGCCGACCGCGCCATTGTGACCACCTGCGGCTATTGCGGCGTGGGATGCTCCTTTAAGGCTGAAATGCGCGGCGGTCGGATTGTGCGGATGGTGCCGAATAAGGACGGCGATCCCAATCACGGCCATTCGTGCGTCAAGGGCCGCTTCGCCTGGGGTTACGCGGTTCATCCGGATCGCGTGCTCAAGCCGATGGTCCGCGCGCGAATCTCCGACCCGTGGCGGGAGGTGACGTGGGCCGAGGCGCTCAATTACTCGGCGGCGGAATTGAAACGCGTGCAACGAAAATATGGACGCGGCGCGCTCGGCGGTATCACGTCGTCGCGATGCACGAACGAGGAAGCCTATCTGGTGCAGAAGCTGGTGCGCGCGGTGTTCGGCAATAACAATGTCGATACTTGCGCCCGGGTCTGCCATTCGCCGACTGGCTATGGACTCAAGACCGCCTTCGGCACGCCGGCCGGCACCCAGGACTTTGATTCGATCAACCAGGCCGATGTAATCGTCGTGATCGGCGCCAATCCCACCGAAGGGCATCCGGTCTTCGCCTCGATTATGAAGCGCCGCTTGCGCCAGGGCGCCCGTCTGATTGTGATTGATCCGCGCGCGATAGAACTCGTGCGCCTGCCGCATGTCGAAGCGGATTACCATTTGCAGCTCCAACCCGGCACCAATGTCGCCATTTTTAACGCGATGGCGCATGTGATCGTGACCGAGGTGCTGGTGAAGGAGGATTTCATCGCGAACCGGTGCGAACCGGTAGAATATGCGCGCTGGAAGGAGTTCATCGCCGAGGAGCGCAACTCACCCGAAGCGGTCGAGCGCGCCACTGGCGTGCCGGCCGGCCAGATCCGCGGTGCGGCGCGGCTCTACGCGGCCGGACCGAATTCCGCGATCTATTATGGTTTGGGCGTGACCGAGCATAGCCAGGGCAGCACCGCCGTGCTCGCGATGGCAAATCTGGCGATGGTGACCGGCAACGTCGGCCGGCCGGGAGTCGGAGTCAATCCGTTGCGCGGGCAGAACAACGTGCAGGGTTCCAACGACGTCGGCTCTTTCCCGCACGAGTTGACCGGCTATCGTCATATTTCGGATAACGCGATGCGGGCGACGTTCGAACGCGACTGGGGTGTCACCCTGGACGCCGAACCCGGACTGCGCATCCCGAACATGTTCGATGCCGCGCTCGACGGCAGCTTCAAAGGCATCTACATCGAAGGCGAGGACATCGCGCAGTCCGATCCCAATTCGCAACACGTCGCGGACGCTTTGAAGGCGATGGAGATCGTTATCGTTCAGGACATCTTCATGAACGAGACGGCGAAGTACGCGCACGTATTTCTGCCGGGCTCCTCGTTTCTAGAAAAAAACGGCACCTTCATCAACGCCGAACGGCGCATCTCGATGGTGCGCAAAGTGATGGAGCCGCTGGCCGGGATGGAGGACTGGCAGGTGACCTGCGCGCTGGCCAACGCCCTCGGCTATGCGATGGACTACGCGCATCCGCGCGAAATTATGGACGAAATCGCACGCCTGACGCCGTTCTTCTCCGGTGTCAGTTACGAAAAGATCGAGCGTCTGGGCAGCGTGCAATGGCCGTGCAATGAGGCGGCACCCGAGGGCACGCCGGTGATGCACGTGGGCGAGTTCGTGCGGGGCAAAGGCAAATTCCTGCTGACCGAATATATCCCCAGCGACGAGCGCACCGGCCGGCGTTATCCCTTGCTGCTCACCACCGGCCGCATCCTCACGCAATATAATGTCGGCACGCAGACGCGGCGCACGCGCAATGTCATCTGGCATGCGGAAGATCGGCTCGAAATCCATCCGCATGACGCCGAGCAGCGCGGCGTTCGCGAGGGCGATTGGGTTGAACTGAAAAGCCGCGCCGGTGCCACGGCGCTGCGCGCCACGATCACCGACCGCGTCGCTCCCGGCGTGGTTTACACCACATTCCATCATCCGGAGACCGGTGCGAACGTGGTGACGACCGAAAACTCCGATTGGGCGACGAATTGCCCCGAGTACAAGGTCACGGCGGTGGAAGTGAAACCGACCAGCCGCCGCCCCGAGCGCATCCCGCCCGAGCGGATCATTCAGGCCGCCACACAGCCTGGCGCCAGTCACGCCTTTGATGCGCGTGGGGCCGAGCGGCTTCGGTAACTGCAATAGATCCGGTCGGCGCGAGCGTCTGCATGCGCGAGGCGAGGCTGGTCGAATGGCCAATCGGGGTGTACTCGGTATGCGCGTCGCCGGTATTGATCGAGCGCACCACTGTCTCGTCGGTGTTGACGCCGACGCGCGCCTCGAATGATGCCGCCGCGCGATTCCACGAAGCAGCGGAGACCGTTCAGCAGATGCTCGAAGTGGCCGAGCGCTCGAAAACTCCGTCAAACCTTGCCGATGCTCACGATCTAAAGCAGAAACCCTGTTTCATACCGGCCACTACGCGGAGGCTTGTGCTGAAGGTAATCGCGCGATGTCACTCAAACCCGAGGGCGTAGTGCGGATAAACGTATGCGCCGTGCGCTCGGATTTGCGATCGAACTGGGCGCGAAGTGGCAACAGCTAAGCGCGACGCCGGGTCTCGCGCGGCTGCTCCGCGAGACCAATCGGCGCGACGAAGCGCGCGCGACGCTATCCGACATCTATGACTGGTTCACCGAGGGCTTCGATACCACAGACCTAAAGGACGCCAAGGCGCTGCTCGATGAACTGGGCGCCCCCTAGTTTCGATCAGCATGAAAGTAACAGAGGAGTCGCCGCATGGAGCCGCATGAGCAACAAGTCGTTCTGATCTCGCTGATATCAGCGGATACTCCAAGTTCATGGTCGAAAACCAACTCGCCGCGGCGCATGGGCAACTGTGCATCACGTTCCTGATCGAGAGCCTGCTGCGCGAAACTGACATACCGCTCAAACTTCAGGCGATTGAAGGGGACGCCCTGTTTCTTTACGCGACGAATCCCGGAGATGAACGTAGCTGGAAAGCGACCCTGGTGGAGATAAGGAAGAAGCTGACCCGCTTCTTTGCGGTCTTCCTTGAAGCGATGGTCACCGCTACTGAGGCAACTCCATGCAAGTGCGCTATCTGAGGGAATAAGGACCTTCAGTTGAAGGTCATCGTTCATAGCGGCCGCGCGGTATTCAATACCATCGGCGGTTTTCCTCAGGTCTCGGGCACCGATGTGATACTCGCCCATCGGCTGCTCAAGAATTCGGTGCCGAGCCGCGAATACCTGCTTATGACCGAAGCCGCCTACCGCGATCTCGGATTTGAGATCAGCGGAGAGTTCGTGAAAGGCGAAGAGGTTTGCGAAGGGCTCGGGCGGGTAACCACCCACGTGCAACTGATGGGAGACGCGGCGGAGCGTGAGCACGACAAACTGTATTCGTTGCCCCGAGATGCCATGAAGTCTCGGGTGCGGCAGTACATGCGCTGGCCGTTGCACCGGGCCCACTCTTCCGCGCCCTGTTGGAGCAATTCCGGCATCCCGTGACACCAATCGGATGGGGCAAACGCGCGGCTTTTGTCGCTTCGCAAATTCTCCTGATGCCGTTCCTGTTTCTTTATTTTTCGTTTGCGATTCCTCGCCGCATGCTGTCGCGACAAGGATCCGGGTCTGGAAACACCTGACCTTACGTCGCGGGAGAATATGCGCTGAGCAAAATGCGGAAGCGACAATCGCGAGGGACGCAAATTCTGCGGCAAGTGTGCGGCGCCGCTCGCGCGCATATGCCCCACATGCGGCGCATCCAACGAAGCTTCTGCGGCGGATGCGGCGGCGTTGGGCGTAGCGGCCACGGCGACATCGAGAACATCGCACGGCGCGCAGATCCAAGTCGCAGAAGCAGCCACCGGAAATATCGAGGGCGAGCGTAAGATCGCCACGGCCCTGTTCGCAGACAGCAAGGGCTCGATGGACCTGATGGAGGACATCGATCCCGAAGAAGCGCGCACCATCGTCGATCCGGCGTTGAAGCTGATGATGGGCGCGATGCATCGCTACGATGGTTACATCGTGCAATCCACCGGCGACGGCATCTTCGCGCTGTTCGGCGGCCGGTTGCGCGTACCAGGAGGAGATGCGCCGCTATTAAGTATAGCCGGCGGGTCGCGATGCGCCGCACCGGATCAGCCTCAGCCGATCCGGTGCGTGACCCAGGGCTTCAGACCTGTTTCAGTTCACCGCGCTGCACACGGCTAACAAGATCGTTCCATTGCTCGTGGGTGAGCGTCACCATGTTCGCATCCTCGCCGATCCGCACGGCATTGCTGTCGATCTCGACGCTGGGGCATTTCCCGCATTCCGGGCACAGCGTAACTTTCGTTCTTTCCATTGACATTACCTCCGTGTGAACCCGATGCTAAACCGTGAACCATAGTTGAGGGTCAAGCACATGCTGACAATTGGAAAGGCCGCCAAACGTACCTGCCTCAGCATTTCCGCAATCAGGTATTACGAACGCCAAGGCCTGGTGCGGCCGTCCCGGCTTCTCAACGGTTACCGGCTCTACGATGAAGCCGAGGTCAGCGCCTTGAATTTCGTGCGCCGAGCCCAGGGGTTCGGCATTACTTTGCGAGAGATCAGACAAGTTTTGGAACTATCGCGCGACGGTCGGCGCCCGTGTGAATGTGTCCGTGATGTAGCGCGCCAGCATCTCGCGGAGATCGACACAAAAATTCGGCAGCTTCAATTCCTACGCGTGGAGCTGCGCAACCTGCTCGAACGACGGATCGCGTTTAACAGCAAGCAGATGTGTCCGCTAATCCAGGCCGATCCGAATTGACCTTGCTCAGGCCGGTGCGTATAGGATGCAACGATGGAGATTGAACGGCTGATCGCGATGGCAAATCAAATCGGCGAATTCTTCGAAGCTCAGCGGGACCACGCCGTGGCCGTTAATGCGGTGGCTCAGCACATCAAGAGTTTTTGGGAACCGCGGATGCGCCGCCAGATACTCCAATATGCCAGGGGTGACAACGGCGAGCTTCGCGCGATCGTACGCGAGGCGCTGATGACGCTCGAACCGCCAAAGCCGCCCGATCCACAAAATTAGTGCTGGCGTACAGCTTCCAGCAGCCTCCGCTCAGAGCTTGTGAATTTTTAGCGCTATTGAACTGACGGCTGCTTACGAGGAGGTGCCTTAATTTTGTCATCCGAGTGCATTAGCGCAAGCCGAAGGCGAAGCGAGCAGGCGAGTCTGCGAGCTGCGTTCAGAAAGGCTGCTGGAGTCGAGGGATCGACGCGGAGCGATTTTCTGCCTCAGTGTCCGGATGCTCAAAAATCAAAAAAGATTCAATCGCTCCGCGTCGATCCTTGTCCAACGCACCTCGCGGACTCGTTTGTTCGCTCCGCCTGTGGCTCCGCTGGTGCGACACGCCCTCGCGCTGCGCGGGCGGTTCAGGATGACAGACAAGAGCCCCGCTTGTCCATAAATTCGGGCAATTCAAAAAATTCGCACACTCTCAGAGTCTGTGAATTTTTGTCATTCTGAACGGAGTCTTCGAAGTGAAGAATCTCGGAAAAAACACAGGAAAAGCAGAAAAATCCGGGATTCCTCGCTATGCTCGGATGACAGAAAAACAAAATCTTTACACACTCTCAGAATGACAGTTAAGACCTGTGAGAGTTCTCTACTGACTGTATTGCGCGGCCGCTCGCCGCTCTAGTTCGTCCTCGGGAACATCTTCGATATGCGTATGAATCCACCATACGTGGCCGAAGGGATCTTCGACGCAGCCGGCGCGGTCACCATAGAACTGGTCCGCGATTGGGCGTTTAACCTTCGCACTGGCCGCGACCGCGCGATTGAAAACGGCCTCGGCGTCCTTGACGTACAAAATGAAACTGACCGGCGTTCCGCCGAGCACCTGAGGACTGCGGACCTCGATTTCCGGAAACTCATCCGACAGCATCAGGCGGGAATCGCCGATGCTCAGTTCGGCATGGCCCACTCTCCCGTCAGGCTGCGTCAGGCGCAATTTTTCTATGGCGTCGAACGCCTGCTTGTAGAACTCGATAGCTTTGGCCGCACCGGCGATACAAATGTACGGATTGAGGGTGTGAGAGCCCTCGGGAATTGGTTTTACCTGGTTTGCCATAATGTCTCCTTTGACTATTTCACTTCGGGACGACGACCACCGGTTGCTCGAAGGCTCGCTGAACCGGTGGCGTGCATGCCATCGTCGCCAGCGCCGCGGCAATTGATAACGCGGCGGCGAACTCAAAAGCGATTGCGTAGCTGCGAGTGAGGTCGACAATTCGGCCGGCAATCACCGGGCCAGCCGCAAGTCCGACACTGGCGCAGGCATTCATCACGCCTATCAAGGTTCCATAACATCTGAGGCCCAGCATTTCGGATAGCAGCACCGGCAGAATCACCGCGCCCGCGCCCATCGTGAAGGCAAAGCATACGCCGAAGAGGATGAACAGCGTGAAGTTGCGCGAGCCGATACAGGCGATCATGCCGATCGCGTAAACGATGAAGCTCAAGCCCACCGCGCGCCGGTTGCCGATACGGTCGGCCAAATATCCCATCACGGCTCGCGTGAGCAGCGTCGAGCCAAGCAGCAGCCCCCAGATTTCACCTGCCACGGCGGGCGAGTAACCGAGGTCTTGCTCGAGGTAAATTACCTCATGCACCAGTGCGACGCTGACCGCCATGCCGTAGAACAAAAACATGGCAGCGATCATCCAGAAGGCGCGGCTGTTCAACGCCGAAGGAAGGTCCAATCCCGGCAATGCGCGCGAGGCCGCCGCTAGGGTTTGCCTTCCGGCGGACGGACGGGTGCGTACCAATGCGAGATTGAGTGGAACGACCAGGGCCACGGCTATTGCCGCCAGAACCAGATATGCGGAGCGCCATCCGTAAGCTGTGATTATATAACTGGCGGTCCATGCCATCGTCATTTCGCCTGCCGGCAAGCCGCACAGTGTCACCCCCATGGCAAGGCCGCGGCCTTCGTTGAACCAGTTATTGATGATCAGCGAGGCGGGTAGAATGCTCGCGGCGGCATTGCCTAGGCCGATCAAAAGATACGCGATTATCAGGGCTTCGAATGAATGCGCATGGCTCGCAATCAGCAGTCCCACCATCACGGTCAAGGCGCCGATTGCGATCACGATTTGTGCGGCGACGCGATCGAGGATCCAGCCGACAAGCAAACCGCCAATCAGGAAGGAGAGTGAAAACGCGGTGGACAGCAGCGAGAATTTTTCATGGCTCCAGCCGAACTCGGCTGAGAAAGAATGATAGAAAACGCCGATGATGTCATAGCCGAGTCCCCAGATAACCCCGGTGGTGACGAACATGCAGGCGACAATCGACCACGCCCGGCGTTGCACCCGCGTCATCGGAACACCTACTCACGCGACGGTTGAATCGGCGTGGGTAGAATCGCGCATTCTTAAGCAAAACCCAAATGCGGGCGACGGCCCCGATATGGGGTGGCGGCAGCAGTCTGCGAAAAGTTACTCTAAGGACCCCTGAAATGACCGGATTGGGGTAATTGTTCGCACAGAAGCGGCGAATTCCGGGTTTTGGGGACATTTGTTACGTGCAAACATTGCGTGCAAGAGACCTTGCACGTAATAAAGCGGTCCAGGCCGCCGTATTTCACGGAACAAACCGGGGGGTCTAAGGCGGGGGACGGCATTGCGTACAATACAGCGAACCGGTCCTAACTCAGCCGACCGCTGGTTCGCCGATTTTCTGGGCCAACTTCAACGCGACGATCTCGCGCCCGCCACAGTGTGCGGCTACCGCTACGACCTGCGCCAGTTCCTGCGCTGGTTCAATCACGCTAAAGGACCTCCCGCGCGGTTCGAAAAGCTGTCGGCCATCGACCTCATCAATTAATGGTCAAGGTCGAGGGCTTGCGTTTCGCCACCGTCAACCGCCGGCTCGAAGCGCTGCGCCGGTTCCGCCGCTGGGCACAGCAAAGCGAGCCAAAAATCTGCGCACGGGAGGTTGGAGCATTGCCGCCATCTCCTAGGGATGGGTCGCAAAGTGCTCCACCAACCATATACGCAGTCAACCCATCCTCTGTAACCGAGGGGGACTGAATCCGAAAGAATTGCAATCGCGCATCGAAGGTACCGTCACCAGTTCCACCGACACCCATTACGAGAGCCTCCGGCGCGCGATGGTGTGGAACCAGCTCGCACCCGATCGACGCCCGCGAAATATCGTGCAGGTCACGAGCGAGAATGATGTGATGGAGACGATCAGGTTTTCCCGCGCAAATCACATGAAGGTCGCGGTGCGTGGCGGCGGCCATAGCTGGGTCGGCTTCTCACTCCGCGATGACAGCCTCTTGATTGATCTCGCCCGTCTCAACAAAGCCTCGATTGATCGAGAGGCCCGCCGTGCAATAGTTCAACCAGCAATTACGAGCCGAGAGCTGGATCGCATGCTCAACGCCCAGGGCCTCGCCTTCCCGGTGGGCCACTGCCCTACCGTCCCGATGAGTGGTTTTATTCTCAACGGTGCGCTCGGTTGGAACTTCAACAATTGGGGGCCGGGCTGCTTCAGCGTCGAGGCTGCAAGGGTCGTAACTGCCGACGGCAATCTGATCGTCGCAACCAACGAACGGAACTCAGACCTGCTGTGGGCCATTCGCGGCGGTGGGCCAGGTTTCTTCGGCGTTATTACTGAATACACGCTTAACGCGTATTCTGCGCCTGCGACGATCCTCACCAGGAACTACTATTATCCGCTCGAGCGCATCGAAGAGATCGGCGATTGGGCGGGCGGCGTCGCGCGCACGCTGCCGCGGCAGGTCGAACTAACGATCTTTATCGCCGGCGCTCCTCCATCGATCTCTGATCGATGCAAATCTAATAGCGGCCTTGCTTGCGTCGTCAGCGGGACCGTGTTCGCCGACAGCGCAACCGCTGGTGCTTCCATACTTAAAACTCTGGACGCTTGCCCGGTATCAAGCAGTTGCCTGCTGAAGGAGCCGGACCTCGCAACCCCTATCGATGCCTTGCATGATATGGGCGCGTTGTTCTGGCCAGAGCGCCATCGCTACATCGCCGACACTTTGTGGATCACCTCCGCGCCCGGAAAGGTACTCGCGACCTCGCGTGACCAGTTTCTGCGCGCAGCGTCCTCGAAGTCGTTTCAGGTTTTCGTCTTTTCAACCGGAGAGCACCGGCCGTTCCCCGACGGCGCGTACTCGATGTCTGGTGATGCGTTGTTGCTGCTACGCGATCTGGGAACGTCCGGAGGATGACGCCGCTAACATCGCTTGGCATCGAGCCGCAATCGTCGCGCTCGATAAATATGCGGTCGGCCATTACGTCGGTGAATCGGATATCGTTGCCAGCCCTGACCGCGCTGCCCGGTCTTATTCGCCAGCCAACTGGGACCGACTGAACACGCTGCGGCAGAAATACGATCCGGAAGGGCTATTCCAGGGCCACTTCAAGTCACCATGACTGGCGATAGGGGGGCGACGACGAGTAACGAGTGTAAGCGAAGTCGCTGTCGCCGAACACCGTCATCAGGTCGGGCAATCCGAGAAAGGTTCCGAACGCGAGTCGCAGGATTCGGTCGGCTTCAGCGAGATCGCGCTCTTGAAGTAGACGGGTTCGAATCTGCATGGCAGCCCCCCACTCGATTTCTTAGGCTCGTCCGGCGCCGCTGAAGAGCCGTTCCGGCGCCAATCAAGGCAGTTTCAGACGAGATGGTGAACACCTTCGCGATTGCAGGAACACCCAACGAGGCGCGCGAGCGGGTTGAGCAGCTCTGGCAAACCGCGGATTCGCTAACCTTGGTGCCGCCGCTCTTCTCGACACTCAAGAGCAGCAAGATCACGTCCTACCAGAAATCGATCGCTGACACTTGTTATTTGAGCTGAGGGGGTTTGGGGTCCAAAGCAGCGAGTAATATCGCTAGGGACGCGACCGATATCACACATCCTACGTTTCACTGCCTAAGCCGGGGGATGACATTGCGTACAATACACTAGAGTAATTTTTCGCACGGATGCTGCTGCTACCCGGATATGGTCGCAATGGTGCCGGGCCGGATCGTGCTCGGTTGGCTGAAAACCGACAGTTTTTCACAACAAGGCTTTGGATTTCGATTTTGGACGGTTGGAAATCGGCCACTGGTGCGGAACAGTGCCGCGCCTCACAGCGGAAGATCAGGTGCTTTCAACACTCCTTTCGCCGCACGGAATACCGGACCTAGATTCGCGTTTTGCGACGCGATTAGCGGATCGCGTCAGCCTACCATCAGAAGTAATATTATCTTAACGTATGCCCAAACCATCTGAGAGTATCTGTGATTATCATGAAAAGCAGGTACACAGATTGCGCATATAAGAGGACGGAGGGCGTAATGATGTTTCCACTTCTTCCCTAACGGATCGTAGCGGGCCGGGACGGCCGAAACGCACGAGACCGTAATCGCAAAGATTCGCGGGCCGCTGATTTTGATCGGGCTCGCGATTCTTTTTTTGGACCGTCGCTCTTTCACCCATTCGTTAGTTTGGCAGCCTCGCGATTTTGCCGCTAAGCTCGGTTGCATTCCGCTTGCCCCGAGGAACCCGATAATGAACTGCAAAGTGATACTCGTCCGAGCGACCGGCGGCCCGGAAGTGATGAAGTACGAGACCCATGATGTCGCCGCACCGGGTGAAGGCCAGGTGCTGGTGCGCCATCGCGCCATTGGGCTGAATTTTGTCGACATTTACTTCCGAAGCGGCGTCTATCCGGCACCGTCGATGCCGTTTGTGCCTGGCAACGAAGCGGCTGGTGTGATCGAGGCGGTTGGCCCCGGTGTTACCGAATTCAAGCAAGGAGAGCGAGTTGCATACGCGGGCGGTCCGCTTGGGTCATACGCTCAAATGCGCACGATGCCGGCGCGATTCCTGGTGAAGATTCCCGATGCGATCGACGACGCCACGGCGGCGGCCGCGATGCTCAAGGGGATGACCGCGCAATTCCTTATCCATTCCACCTATCAAGTGAAACGCGGCGACACTATTCTGGTGCATGCGGCCGCGGGTGGAGTTGGATTAATCCTGTGTCAGTGGGCCGCACATCTGGGCGCCATCGTGATCGGTACGGTGGGCAGTGATGAAAAGGCCGCGTTAGCCGCACGAAACGGCTGTACCCATACAATTAATTACAGCCGTGAGGATTTCGTCGCGCGAGTGAAGGAAATCACCGCTGGAGCGGGGGTGCCGGTGGTTTACGACTCAGTCGGGCAAACCACCTTTATGAAATCACTTGATTGCCTGCGGCCGCGCGGCCTGATGGCCAGTTATGGGCAAGCTTCCGGCCTGGTGCCGCCCTTCAGCATCAATCTTCTGGCGGCCAAGGGTTCGCTTTATCTGACCAGACCGACGCTTAACACATACGCGGCGCGTCGCGAGGATCTGGTGGCGATCGCGGGCGCGCTGTTTGAAGTGCTTTCAAGTGGCATCGTGCGTTGCGAAATCAAGCAACGTTTCCCGCTGGAGGACGCGGCTGCGGCTCATCGCGCGCTGGCGGATCGCCATACGACGGGTTCGACCGTGTTGATGCCGAATTGATGAAAATGCGAGCGACGCTGGCTTCAGCTTCGGCAAACACGGAGCCAATCAGGGTTGGAAATCGGCACCATTGTCGCGAGCCGCGCTCAGTGTGTGCCTGACGCGGGCGCCACGACCACCGTTCGTATCCGCATAATTCGCGATGGCTACGTTTTACCATCCGGGGCGGCGAGATCATCCGGGGAAAGGTGACGTTCTTATGCATCGCAAGGAATGGCTATACGCGTTATTGGCATTGATCGGCGGAATCGTGGGTGGGGCGTTGGGCAATCGAATATGGGCACTGCGGCCGGCCGCCGCCGCGGAAGCCGCCCCTCGCGTAATCACCGCGCAGCAATTCATTTTAGTCGACAGCCACGGCAGAAAACGCGCAACTTTGTGGGACGCCCAGGGCGGACCGAGCCTCGAGCTCTACGATGCCAGCGGTAAAATGCTGGGCGCCTTCGCCCTTGTGGGCGATAATGCGGGCGTGCGGCTCGACAGTGCGCAAGGGACGGTGCGGGCGCTTTTGAGCGTCAACGCTGACAATGTTTCAGCCTTGCGTCTCTACGACACCCAGGGCCGCCCGCGGACGCTGCTCGGCGTCGATAATGAGGGCGAGCCCGCGCTCGATTTTTATACCGAGAACGGCAAGCTTCTGCGCGAGTTGCCATAAATGCAGAAGTCGTCCGAGGTGCTGCCGGTATTGGCGGGCGATGGAACGGATCGCGGGCGCGCGCTATTTTTTGAAGAGGGCTTCGCGCGATAATTATCTCGATTGAGTGAATTTGGAACATGAGCAAAAATAGCTTCGACACTCGTACGACCCTTGATCTTGACGGCCAGAGCTGCACGATTCATGCGTTGCCTGCGCTTGAACGCCGTGGCTTTTCGCTGGCGCATCTGCCCTATTCGATCAAGGTGATGCTGGAAAATGCACTGCGACGTGAAGACGGCGAAATCGTAACCGGCGAACACGTCGAGGCGTTGGCGCGCTGGAACGGCGGTAAAGGCGGCGCGCGGGAGTTCGCCTTCATGCCCGCGCGGGTCTTGCTGCAGGATTTCACCGGCGTGCCGGTGGTGGCGGACCTCGCCGTGATGCGCGACGCGATCAAACGGCTGGGCGGCGATCCCAAGAAGATCAATCCGCTGCAGCCGGCTGATCTCGTGATCGACCATTCGGTGCAGGTCGATTCCTTTGGCTTAGTCGATTCCTTCGCGCGCAATGCGAAAATTGAATTCGAGCGCAACCAGGAACGTTACCAGTTCCTCCGCTGGGGCCAACGCGCGTTCGATAACTTTCGGGTCGTACCACCCGATACCGGCATCGTGCATCAGGTTAATCTCGAATATCTTGCCCATGTCGTATTCACTGCGAAGAACGGGGAAGCCTATCCCGATACGGTGATCGGCACGGATTCGCATACGACGATGATCAACGGCCTGGGTGTGGTCGGATGGGGTGTCGGCGGCATCGAAGCGGAGGCCGCGATGCTCGGGCGCTCGATGCCGATGCTGATTCCGGAGGTGATCGGGGTTCGTTTCAAGGGCAGCCTGAAGCCGGGAACGACCGCCACGGACTTGGTGCTGACCGTCACGCAAATGCTGCGCAAAAAGGGCGTGGTCAACAAATTCGTCGAATATTTCGGCGAAGGCTTGGTCAGCCTGAGCGTCGCCGATCGCGCGACTTTGGGCAACATGTCGCCCGAATATGGCGCGACGATTGGCTTTTTCCCGGTTGACGATCAGACGCTCGATTATCTGCGCATGACCGGCCGCGACGAACATCGGGTCAAGCTCATCGAGGCCTACTGCAAGGCGCAAGGCTTGTTCCGCGTCCCGGGCTCGCCCGAGCCGGCCTTCACCGAGACGCTCGAGCTCGATCTCGCTACAGTCGAGCCAAGCCTCGCCGGACCGCGGCGGCCACAGGATCGTGTTTTATTGACGAACTCCCGTCGCGAGTTTCGCCGAGAACTGGTCAAGGAGATACAGGGGCGGATCAACGGCGTCGATCCCGGGCGAATCGAGAAGTGGGTGTCGGAAGGCGCCAGCAAGGATGTCGCCCCGCGCGATCAGTTGGTCCCGCGTGATCTCGGCGCGCTAGCGAGCACGGTTGAAGCGAAGACTGATGGCTCTTCCTTCAGACTCGGCCACGGCTCGCTGGTGATCGCGGCGATCACGAGTTGCACCAACACCTCCAATCCCTCGGTGATGCTGGGAGCGGGAATTCTGGCTAAGAAGGCGGTCGAGCGCGGGCTCGAAGCGAAGCCGTGGGTGAAGACCAGTCTGGCGCCGGGCCCCAAGGTGGTGACCAGTTACCTGAAGAAGGCGGGCTTGACCGCCTACCTCGAACGCCTGCATTTCAACCTCGTGGGTTACGGATGCACCACCTGTATCGGTAACAGCGGTCCGGTCGCCGAGCCCATCGCCGGCGCGGTCAAGCGAGGAAACCTGGTGGTATGCGCAATCTTGAGCGGCAATCGTAACTTCGAAGGCCGCATCAATCCGGTCGTTCGCTTCAACTATCTTGCGTCGCCACCATTGGTGGTCGCGTACGCGCTGAAAGGCACGATGGATTTCGATCCGGCCGTCGAACCGCTGGGTGCGGACCAGCACGGACAGCCGGTCTATCTGCGCGATATCTGGCCAACAGCGAACGAGATCAACAGCGCGATTTCAAGCGCGATTGATTCCAAAATGTTCCGCGACGAATATGCGCAGGTGTTCGACGGTGACGAACGCTGGCAAGGACTGCAAATTCCGGCCGGTGAGCTGTTCCAGTGGGAGGCGAAGTCCTCCTACGTCAAGGCGCCGCCATTTTTTGACGACATGACGGCAACACCGCAGCCGGTGACGGACCTTGCGGGCGCGCGCGTATTGGCCGTGCTCGGCGACAGCGTCACGACCGATCACATTTCGCCCGCCGGTTCGATTCCGGCCGACGGTCCCGCCGGGGAATACCTGATCAAACTCGGCGTGCGGCCCAATGATTTCAATTCTTATGGTTCACGGCGCGGCAATCACGAAGTCATGATGCGGGGGACGTTCGCCAATATCCGCTTGCGCAACCAGATGGTGCCCGGCGTCGAGGGTGGTTTCACCGCCTATCAACCTGACGGCGAAAAGATGACGATCTTTGACGCTTCAGAGCGCTATCGCGCGGCAAAGATACCGTTAATCGTGATCGCCGGAAAGGAGTACGGCTCCGGTTCCTCGCGCGATTGGGCGGCCAAAGGCCCGCAACTGCTGGGCGTGCATGCGGTCATTGCCGAAAGTTTCGAACGTATCCATCGCAGTAATCTGGTCGGGATGGGCGTACTGGCGCTGGAATTCCGTAATGGCGAGAATCGCGAAAGCCTGGGCCTGACCGGGCGGGAGGTTTACTCGATAACCGGGCTCGCCGCCGGCCTCAAACCCCATCAAGTGCTTAACGTTCGGGCTGAAGAAAACGGCAAAGTCACGGAATTCGAGGTCCTCGCGCGGATCGACACGCCCGAGGACGTGCAGTACATCCGTCACGGCGGCGTGCTGCCGTATGCACTACGCGAACTATTGCGGGCGTAAAAAGGCGGAGAGCCTAACCAAAGCGGCGCGAACGTGGGTTGGCTTGGCTCGATTGCACGTGACCGAGGCGCAGGATTTCCCGATGATGCCGCTAACCATGAATGATTGGCGCGGTTCGACCCTCGGCGTCGCTTCTAACGATCCTCTCGAGTGTGCCATAGGCGCAGCATGTAGATGGTCGATTCCCGAATTTCGTAACGCATTTCATAACGGCCTACGAGGATGCGCCGGACCTCACGCGGCTCAAACTCTTGCAGCTTTTCACCGCTGCGGGGGTGTTCCAGCAGCCGTTCCGGCGCGTTCGTCAGCGACAGAATTGTGCGCGCCGCAGCCTCCGGATCAACCGGGCTGAGGAAGTCATGCAAACGCGCAAGGTCCGATAAGGCCTTGCGCGTTCACTTCAGCTCCATCAACGCGGCGCAGGCAGTGGCTTGTCGGTGTGGAGACTGTCGGCCCAGGCCTGCACGGCCTGATGATCAATGACACGGCCATCCTCAACATCGGCCAGTGCTTCAAGCGTCAGGCGTTGACGTTCTTCTTCCTCGTCGATCCAAGCCATCAGAGCTTGCTTGACGATCCAGCCTCGCGAGCGTTCCAAACGGGTGGCAAGTTGATCCACCTTCTCCGCAAGCGCTAGCGGAACATGCGCAGTCAGCACTTTCGTTTCCACTGTGAACCTCGTCCGGCTGTCTCGCTTAATCGTAGTGATTAATAATGATTAATTCCAGGACGTCAAGGAACGATAAGGAAAAGCGCTTTTCTTTCCAATGGCGGCTGCACCGGCACCCTCGGCCGTGTTATGTGTAGTCGGGTATTCGGGTATTCGGCGCGCCGCCGCTATTTGCGGGCGGTGGTTGCGGCCGGTTGCTCCGGGGCGAAGTTCGACTGGCTAATCTTCGCCACGGGCTGGTCCGCCACCGCGACGATCAGCAGCGAGTGCGGATGGACATACTCGCGCGCGACCTTTTGCACCTCCGCCTTGTTGACGGCATCGATCAGTTGCGGGTATTTGTCGGCGTAATCGAGCCCCAGATGATTGAGCTGGACATCAAGCATGAAGCCGACGATTTGGCTCTGACGGTCGAGCTTGAGTGGAAAACTGCCGATCAGAAACTTCTTTGCCGATTGCATTTCGGCGCCCGAGACCGGACTTTCACGGATTTCCTGTAGTTGTTCCAGGATCAACTTCAGCGCCTCATTGGAACTTTGATTCTTGGTTTGCAAAACCACCGCGAATGGCCCGGGAAACTTGTCCGCCTCGAATTCGCTGCCGATGGAATAGGCGAGCCCGTGCTTGCTGCGCACCACCTTGGTCAAGCGCGAGGCGAAACCGCCGCCGCCTAAAATATAATTCATCACCTGGATCTCGTAGTAATCAGGGTTCGAACGGGCGATACCGCCGGAGCCGAGAATCAAGTTCGCTTGCGCGACGCTGCGGTTGATAACGTCCAAATGGATTCCCGGCGGCACCTTGACCAGCGGCGGTTCCCCTTGAGCCGGTACCTTGCCGCTGAGCCCGGTTAATACCTGATTGAGCTGGTCCTTGATGTGATTGGCATCAACGTCGCCGGCCACGGCGATTACCGCGCTGCCGAATTTGTAATAAGTGCGATAGAAATTGCGCACGTCCTCGGGCGTGAGCTTCTCGACGGTGTCGGCGTAACCTTCAATCGGATGGGCGTAGGGGCTGGCGCCGAAGAGTTGTTTGCGGAACGCGACGGCGGCGACGTAGCCGGGCTGTTCCTGATTGGCTTTGATGTTGGCGATCATGTCGGCGCGCTTGCGCTCAATATCGGCGTCGCGCAAGCCCGGATCCTGCAGGACTTCCGTCAGCATCTTGAGCGTATCGCCCTGGTATTTCTTTAGAGTTTTCAAGGTGGCAACGGTGTAATCATGGCCGGCGCTGACACCGATCGCGCTGCCCATGAAGTCCGCTTTCCGATTGAACTCGGTCGTTTTGAGCTGCTTGGTGCCCTGCATCAACGATTCGGCGGTTAGCTCGGCCAGACCGGCCTCGCCCTTGGGGTCGCGCCGCGCACCGGCATCAAACGCGATCGCCATGGTGACCATCGGCAGTTGATGCTCTTCCGAGACCAGCAGCACGGCGCCGTTGTTGAGCGTCATACGCTTTATTTCGAGCGCGGACGAGGGTGGCGCCGCCACCGCGATGATCACGACCGCCGCGAGCGCCGTTACTGTCAAGCTTTTGAGCGGCTTCATCACCGCACCTCTTGGTAAGCCGGAACCCGGTACGGCATTGCCGCAACCGATCCTTCGAGGCCCGGAATTTTCAGCGTTTGTGGATTGCGGATGAAGTCCGGACCGGTCCCGGACAACGGGTCCGGCGCGTGATGCACCGCGCCGCCGCCCACGTTCCCCGCCGCCTGATGGGGTAACAGGCCGGTCGGGACGAGCACGCCCAACGTGCAGTTGCTCGTGACGAGATACTCCTTGACGACGCGCTGCACGTCAGCCGCCGTCACTTGGTCGATTCCCGCCAGATATTGATCAAGCATCCGGTAATTCCCGAGCATCTGATAAAGCCCCAGCTCCATCGCTTCTTCGAATACTGAGTCATCGGCGAAGACGAATTCGGCGTCTTCGAGGTTCTTGGCCTTTTGCAACTCATGGGCATCGACCGGAGTATTGCGCAACAGGTCGATTTGCTTGTTGACTTCCGCGACCACGTCGCCGCTCTTGACCCCCGGCCGCATCTGCGCCGAGACCCAGAACAGCCCGGGATCAAAGTCGGTCATCTCGTAGTCGGCATCGACATCCACCACCATGTGCTTATCGATCACGAGGTCCTTATAGAGCCGCGCGCTTTTGCCGTCGGCCAGAATTTCAGAGGCGATTTCCAGGGCGAAGGCATCCTTGCGGTTTTTGTAATTGGGTACGTGATAGGCTTCCGCGATCGCCGGCAGATTGGCGGCATGGCGCAGCACGACGCGGCGTTCGCCTTTTTGCGGCGGCTCGACCTCAGTGACCGGCGGTGGCTTGGGACCGTTCGGGATTTTGCCAAAAGCGTCGCTGATCTGCTTCATTACCTGGTTGGGATCGAAATCGCCGACCGCAACCACGACGGCGTTTTGCGGCGAATAGTAGATGTGATGATAATTGAGCGCGTCGCTCAGAGTCAGGCCTTCAATATCGTGTTGCCATCCAATCACCGGCCAGTGATAAGGATGGGCGAGATAGGCTTGCGCTTCGGTCAACTCCGAGAGCGCGTCTTGCGGATTATCGTCGGTGCGCAGCCGCCGCTCCTCCATCACGACCGCCTTTTCGGAAGCGAACCCCTTGGGTTCGAAGTTCGCCATGCGATCGGCTTCGAGTGAAATCGGCACGCCGAAATTGTTTTTGTTGATGACCTCGAAGTAATCGGTGAAATCGGCGGTGGTAAACGCGTTATCCATTCCGCCATTTTCCTGGATGATGTTCGAGAACTCCTCGGGGCCGAGCTTTTTAGTCCCGCGGAACATCAGATGTTCGCATAGATGCGACAGGCCGGTCTGGCCGAACTGCTCGTTGCGTGACCCCACCTTGTAGAAAATGTTGAGCGTCGCCACCGGTGCCTTATGATTCGCCAGCACCAGCACTTGCAGGCCATTGTCCAGCTTTTGGTATTTGACCGCGTCGGTGATGCCGGCTTCAGCCGCCGGGCAAGCGACCAGCGTAGCCATCAGCAGCGTCAAAACCAAAGACCACCGATAGCGGGAGATCAGAGGCGTGTTGGTATCCATAGACGTGTGGTTTCAGTTAAGTCAGGCTGTTTCCGCAGAGTCAAGGAATCGGCGTTTGTCCGGCGTGCGGGTCAATAGTGGAGCGCAAAACCATTGTTGGACCGCCGCCCGCGATTGCTTCGATGCTGATGCGCGAGAAATCAAAATTGCGCCGAAGCATCCGGATTTGTAACAATAGCCGCAATCGTTATGGAAAGCTCCGCTGATAACCAACAACTTCATACCTTCAAGGGTATGCTTACGAAATTCATGCGGATGTTGTTTCCGCTCGAGTTTCGCATCGACTCGATGTCGGGTTCGGGGGCGATGCTCCCGTTTCATTACCCGCTCCTTGCCGGTGAAATGATCTATCTGCCGGAGGTGGTGGCCGGCGGCGAGGAGCTGTCACGCGACTATTACGTCGTCACCGCGGCTCATTTGGCGGCGCGCCATGAATTTGGCACCTTCGATTTGAAGCTTGCGGAACTGCCGGGTTTTGAGCGGCGGGGCGAAACCGGGGCCGAAGCACTCGAAAGCTATGTCTCGTCATTCGACGATCCGGCACTCGCGGGTGCGCTGATGCGGCTGTGCGAAGCGACCCGAATCGACGCGGAGTTATGCCGGCGCTATCGCGGTCTCGCGCCGCGCGTCGTTCGTCTCAATCGCACTTTGGTTGGCATTCTGAGGCCGGAGGCGCTCAGCACGATGTTGGTCAAGGCGGCGCTCAGCGCGGACGGCGAGAACGAGCCCACCGGCGCGTTCATTCGGCGAGCGGCGGAGTTCTTCGCACCCTTGCGCGAGCACGAGGCCGCAGTCACGGACAGTGCGCTTCAGACCGGCGCGATGTATGACTGGTTGCAGGCGCTGATTGCCGCCGCCACCCGGGCCGGCGAGGGCGAGCCGCTCGAAGGCGCCGCCGCGATGCGCAACGACCTGATCGGTACCGTCCAAGGCGCGGGTGACGGTCTCGACGGCGGTGAAACCGACGGCGAGCTGGAAGGCGATGGCGGCGAGCCCGATCAACAGGTCAATTTGCAAAGCTCGGGTGGAAAATCCAAAGGCAAAGGTGGACGTCCGCTCACGCCGGAGGAAATCCGCAAGATGATCGAGCAGGGCGCCCAGTTCAAACCTTCCGAGGCCTCGGGTGAAGCCGCCGGCGAGGGCATGTACCTGACCCAGTTGCTGGGCAAGAACCAGCAGGAACTCGAGCAATTGCGCGAACAGCTTGGCGAAATTGGCACGCTGCCCGGAGCCGGCCGCCTGGTAATCGGGCGCAGCCGTTCGCAGGATTCATATTACGCGTACGACGAATGGGACTACGTGATGGCGGACTACCGCCGCAATTGGTGCCGCCTGCGTGAAGTGATGCTGGACGGCGACAACGGCGGCTTTTTCGCGCGCACGCTCGAACATTACGCCGAACTGCTGCCGCAGGTCCGGCGCCACTTCCAGCGCATCCGGCCCGCCTCCTATCGCATGGTGCGCGGACTTGAGGACGGCGACGAGATTGATATCGATCGCACGATCGAATCATGCGTGCAGCGCCGGATGGGTGAGATTCCCGATGGGCGCGTGTACAAAGCGCGCAAGAAAGAAGCGCGCGATGTCGCCACGCTCTTCCTGTTGGACATGTCGGCCTCGACCGACGAGCCGATTCATCATGAAGTGCCGCAGCGCCGCGACGATGATGACGACGCCGACGATTGGATGAAGGCATGGCAACGCCGCCCCGAAATGTCACAGCGGCCGCGCCGCATTATCGACGTGAACAAGGAAGCGCTGGTGATTATGGCGCAGGCGCTCGAAGAGATCGGCGACTCCTACGCCATCATGGGCTTCTCCGGCCATGGACGCGACAACGTCGAGTTCTATGTGATCAAGGAATTCGATCATGAACTGTCCGACGAGGTGAAGGCGCGCGTCGGCGCGGTTGAACCCAAGCGTTCGACCCGGATGGGCGCGGCGATTCGGCATGTGCGCGAGAAGTTCAAAGACGTCAGCTCGCGCGCCAAGCATGTGATTCTGCTGAGCGACGGCTTTCCGCAGGACTTCGATTATGGCCACGACCGGCGCTCCAACGCATACGGCATCCAAGACACCATGGTCGCGTTGAAGGAACTCGAAATGGCGGGGGTGGTGCCGTTCTGTATCACGGTCGATCGCACCGGCCATGATTATCTGCGCCAGATGTGCGCGGCCTCACGCTATCTGATAATCGAGGATATCGCGGCGTTGCCGCGCCAATTGCCGAAAATTTACGAACAAGTTGTGCGCTGGTAGCGAGCGGGTATCGTCAACAGCATGGATTCACAATGCCAGGAAGAGGGAGAGGTGAACGGATGGCCAAAGTGATGATCGAAGCGGCAATCAATGGCGCCGCGATGAGAAAGTTCAATCCGCACATTCCCTATACTCCTAAGGAAATCGCGCAGGACGCGATTGCAACCTGCCGGGCCGGCGCCGCCATCATCCATTTTCACGTGCGGGACCCTGAGAACGGCCGCTGGGTCCATGACGTGCCGTATTACGCCGAGGTGTACCGGCAAGCTCGCGCCGGTTGCAAAGCGATGCTGTGGCCAACCTTCCCGTTTGAAGGCGATGCCGCCGCTCGTTTCAGTCATTTTGTGGAATTGTCGCGCGATCCGGCGACCAAGCCGGACCTCGGGGCCGGCGACATGGGTTCTCTCAACCTCGTTTCGTATGATCCGGGTGCGAAAAAGATTCGCGACGAGACCGTAGTCTATCGTAACAGTTACGAGACGATCCGCTATTTCCTGACCAAGTCGCGTGAGCTTGGATTGAGGCCAACGCTGCAGATTTTCGACCCGAGCTTTGTGCGTGCGGCGCTGATTTTTCTCGAACAGGGCGTTCTGACCGAGCCGCTGCTGCTCAAATTTTATCTCGGCGGACCAGAATTGCCGTTCGGGATGCCGCCGACGCTGAAGAGCCTCGAAGCCTATTTGGACATACTCAAGGGCGTTCGCATGAACTGGTTCGCGGCGACCTTGGGAGGTGACAATCTGCCGCTGATTCCCACCGTCGTGAGTCTGGGCGGACACGTGCGCGTCGGACTGGAGGATTATCAATACGCGCGCGAGGGTCAGTTCGGCAATCCGCAATTAGTCGAGAAAGCAGCCGCTGTGATCCGTGCGATGGGACACGAAGTCGCCTCGCCGGAAGAGGCGCGCGAAATTCTGCAAGCGTAATTCGCCCGCAATTTACACAATTGTCATCGCGGGCTGGAATCGCGCAGATCGTGCCCCGTCATTTCGTCCGGCTTCGCTATGCCCAGTATCGCGAGCAATGTCGGGGCCACGTCTGCCAAGGTGCCACCACGCTTGAGCCGGCCTTTGAACCCGCGATCATACAGAATCAGCGGCACCGGATTCGTCGTATGGGCGGTGTGGGCCTGTCCGGTCCGCGGATCCGCCATGAATTCCGCATTGCCATGATCGGCGGTAATCAACGCCACGCCGCCGGCGCGTTCAACCGCGTCGATCACCACGCCCAGGGCCGCATCCGAGGCATCGATCGCCTTCACCGCCGCTTCCATATTGCCGGTATGGCCGACCATGTCCGGATTGGCGAAATTCAATACGACCACGCCGAACTTGGCGCTGGCGATTTCATCGGCCACGCGGCGCGCGATCGCCGCCGCGCGCATTTCCGGCTCGAGGTCGTAGGTGGCGACTTTCGAAGACGGAATCAGGATGCGCTCTTCCAAAGGCCATGGCTTTTCGACGCCGCCATTTAAAAAATACGTCACGTGCGCGTACTTCTCGGTTTCGGCCACGCGCAGATTCCGAATGCCGGCCGTCGCCAGCACTTCGGCCAGGGTGTGCTCGACGTCCTCGGGGCCGAAGGCAAGCGGCAGTCCGAAGCCGCGATAATATTCGGTCATACAGACGTAGCCGATGTCGGGCACTCGCGGGCGGTTGAAACCGCTGAAATCGCGCAGCGCGAGCGCGGCCGTCAACTGGCGCGCGCGATCGGCGCGGAAGTTGTAACAAATCACCTGGTCACCGTCGCGCATCGGATGTGGCTCGCCGATCACGGCCGGTTCGACGAATTCGTCGTTCTTATCCGCGGCGTAGGCGGCCTCGACCGCGGCCCGCGCGCTCGGGGCTGGCTTGCCCTCGCCCATCACGAAGGCGCGCCAGGCCCGCTCGGTGCGTTCCCATCGCTGGTCGCGGTCCATCGCATAGTAGCGTCCCGACACGGTCGCGATCCGTCCGCATCCGATCGCCTTGAGCTTTGCTTCGAGCGCGGCGACGAAGGACAGGGCGGAGCGCGGCGGCTTGTCACGTCCATCCAGCACCGCGTGCACCGCAACGTCACGCGCGCGATGCGCGGCGGCCAGTTCGAGCAGCGCGAACAGATGGTCGATATGGCTATGCACGCTGCCATCGGACAGCAGGCCCCAAAGGTGGAGCGTGCGCTGGCTTTGAACGGCCTGATCAATCGCGCCGAGCAGGACCGGATTGCGCGCGAATTCACCGTTCTCGATCGCTTTGGTGATGCGCATCACGTCCTGATAAATCACCCGGCCCGCGCCAATCGTCAGATGGCCGACCTCTGAGTTGCCCATGATTCCAGGCATTAGGCCGACCGCCGCGCCGGACGCGTCAAGCTCGCAATGCGCTTGGGTGTGCCACAGGCGATCCATGGTGGGCGTGCGCGCCGCCGCGATCGCGTTGGCTTCGCTTGCCTGCCGCAGCCCCCAGCCGTCGAATATCACCAGCGCCACCACCGATGGACGACTCATCGCGCACGCTCCATATGACGGAACACGCTGGCGCCGGGATAGCGCGACTGGCCGCCAAGGTTCTCGGCGATGCGTAACAGGCGATTATATTTGGCAATACGTTCACCGCGGCTGACCGAGCCGGTCTTGATCTGGCCGGCGCCGGTGCCGACCGCCAGGTCCGCGATAGTCGTGTCCTCGGTCTCGCCGGAGCGATGCGAAATCACGCAGGAATAGCCGGCCGCGCGTGCGACCGTGATCGTATTGAGGGTTTCGGTCAGCGTGCCAATCTGGTTGAGTTTGATCAAAATGGAATTGGCGGCCTTTTCCCTGATCCCCCGTTCCAGCCGCTTCGGATTCGTCACGAACAGGTCGTCGCCGACCAGTTGCACGCGTTCGCCCAATTCGCGCGTCAGGGTCTGCCAGCCTTGCCAGTCGTCTTGCGCCAAGCCGTCCTCTAGCGAAACGATCGGGTAATGATCGAGCAATCCGGCGTAAAAACGGACCATCTCGTCGGCATCGCGCGCCTTCTTGTCCGAGCGGGCGAAGACGTATTTGCCGTCCTCGTAAAATTCGCTTGAGGCGGGGTCGAGCGCAAGCGACACGTCGGCACCCGGCTGGTAGCCGGCGCTTACGATCGCTTCCATGATGACTTCAATGGGCTCTTCGTTATTGCGCAGATTAGGCGCGAAGCCACCCTCGTCGCCGACATTAGTGGAACAGCCGCGCTTCTTAAGCACGCCCGCAAGCGCGTGAAAAATCTCCACGCCCATCCGCAGCGCCTCGGGAAAGTTCGGCGCGCCATGCGGCACAATCATGAATTCCTGCAGGTCAACGTTCGAATCCGCGTGTCTCCCGCCGTTGACTACGTTCATCATCGGCACCGGCATCAGATGCGCCTCGCGGTCAAGATGAAGATATAACGGGATGCCTTTGGAGACCGCCGCCGCATGGGCCGCCGCCAGCGATACGCCGAGCATTGCATTGGCTCCCAGCCGCGATTTGTTCTCGGTTCCGTCAAGCTGCAGCAGGGCATCGTCAAGCGCGGCCTGCATCGTGACGTCCATCCCGGCCAGCTTGGGTGCGATTACCTCGCGGACATTATGGACGGCCTTGAGTACACCTTTGCCGCCGTAGCGTTGCGGGTCGCCGTCGCGAAGTTCCAGCGCCTCGTGCGTGCCGGTCGAGGCGCCCGAGGGGACTTCGGCTCGCCCCGTCTCGCCGCCACCGAGTATGACTTCGACTTCAATCGTCGGGTTGCCGCGCGAATCGAGGATTTCGCGCGCTCTGATCTCTTTTATGTTCGCAGCAGGCATAAGCAAAACACCGCGGTCAAGAGCGAATCCGTACCGGGCGAACGTAAGCGCTTACCGGGGGCTCCAAATTCAGTTGAGCGGTGAGGGGGTAGGGCCGGGCGTAAGCGCGCGGGACGGCCGCTCGCGCCCGGGCCCGGTTGCCTCAGGCGGCGCGCCGCGGGCGCGCCACATCCTTAGCCATCACCTTGTCGGCAACGGGCGCGAAAATATAGGCGGCCGCGCCATTTAAGTCGATCGCGTCGCTGATCACCATGTCGGCGGTGCCGCCGCGCGCTCTCATTTCTTTCAACACCCCGGCGAGATCATCCGTCTCAATCTCGTAGAGAGCCAGGTATTTGTAGGGATTGTTCTTGCCCATCTGGGAGTCGGCCAGCTTGAAACGCTGAGCGCACACCAGTCCCGGCACATTCAGCACGTCGGGCAGGTGGGTTTTGTTGTACCACTCGTTGTATTCGCTTTCCTTGCCGGCGGTCGGATTGGTTAATACGACAAACGTGTACTTGGCCATGGGATCGGTCCTTTAGGGAATTTTGAAGGGTATCAAACCGGGATTCTGCCGGCGTGTTTCCCTCCGCCGCCGATTCTAGTGCCGCGCTTCCCACCGTGTCCAACCGCCGGGCGGGTTCAATGGCTTGAAACCCAATACGCGGTAGGATTCAATGCGACGAGGATTAGTATGCCGACGCGGGTCAAGCGAAGTGTGCTGGAAGCCAAGGAGCGGGCCGAGGCCCGCTGGGGCGATCCACCAAAAATTCTGGTGATACACGGACCCAACCTCAACCTGCTCGGCCAACGTGAGCCGGAGATCTACGGCCACACCACGCTTGCGGACCTCGATCAGTCGCTGGCCACGCTTGCGGACGAGCTGCGCATCGCGGTTGCGACCTTTCAATCCAACAGTGAGGGCGCAATCGTCGATCGCATCCAGGAGGCTCGCGGTCAGATTGACGTGCTGATTATCAACCCCGCCGCCTACACCCATACCAGCGTGGCGATTCGCGACGCGCTTGGGGCGCTCGACGTGCCGGTGATCGAAGTGCATTTGTCCAACGTCTATCGGCGCGAAGCTTTTCGCCATCATTCGACCATTGCTGACGTGGTGGTTGGCCGCATCATGGGTTTTGGCGCCGATACCTACTCACTCGCCCTTAGAGCGGCAGAGTCGCTCGCGCGCGCGGTTGAGAAAACTTGAAGACCTGGAAAAACGGCGGGCGGCAAGGTCGCCTGCGCGCGTTTCTGCCGCGCCATTTGGAATCGCCTGCCACGGTCGCGGAGATCAAATGGAAGTTCGGGAAATAAAGGCGCTCGTCGCCCTGATGCGTGAATATGGGCTGATCGAACTGGAGCTTGAAGACAAGAAGATTGGCAAGGTGAGGCTGGTCCGTGCGCTGGCTGACGATGAAGGCGCGAAACGGCGCGTCTCCGAGCTGCCGCAACCATCTGACGGCGCCGCGCGGAGCCCGGCCGTTAAAGGTCCCGTGCGCCGTGTCGAAGCGGCTACAGCGAAGGCGGCGTTGGCCAGCCCGCAAGCGCTGGAACTCGCCCCCAATCAGCGCATGGTGCAAAGCCCGATGGTTGGCACATTTTATCGTGCGGCGTCGCCGGACGCGGCGCCGTTTGTGGAGGAGGGCGATTCAGTGCGCAAGGGCCAGCCGTTGTGCATCATCGAAGCGATGAAGATGATGAACGAAATCGAGGCCGAGATGGCCGGCCGCGTGATCAGGATTCTGTGCGACAACGGGCAGCCGGTACAATACGGTCAGCCTTTGGCCGTGCTGGAAATCAGCTAGAGAATCTCTGCGCGAGCCCCGGGTGTCATTCCGGACGGAGCAAACGAGTCAGCGAGGTGTGTTCGAAATAAGTGAGGAATCCTGAAGAAATCCCAGAAAGGTCAAGCGATCGGGGTTCCTCGCTGTGCTCGGAATGACAGATGAGACTTGGGCAGAGCTTCCTGGTTGAAGCGCTTTTGCCAAGAACAATCAGGCGAGCCCGCGGGCTGCGCCAAACATCTGAATCCAGGCTAGGGAGACTGTAAGGAATGTTCAAAAAGCTTCTGGTGGCCAACCGGGGCACCATCGCGATTCGGATAATTCGCGCTTGCCGGGAACTGGGCATCAGGACCATCGCGATTTATTCCACCGCCGACCAGGAGTCATTGCACGTGCGCATGGCGGACGAGGCGGTTTGTATCGGTCCGGCCGCCGCGGAAGACAGTTATCTCAATATTCCCGCGATTATCAGCGCCGTGCTGACCTATGGTGCCGACGCAGTTCATCCAGGCTACGGTTTTTTGTCGGAAAATGGCGACTTTGCCGAAGCCTGCCGGCGTTCGGGGGTGAATTTCGTCGGCCCGCGCGCGCGACACATTCGGCTGATGGGTGACAAACCGCGCGCTCGTCGCATCATGAGGCGCGCCGGTGTTCCGGTTTTGCCCGGCAGCGAGGGCACCGGCGTGACTGAATTGCGCGAAGCGCAGGCGGACGCCAAACGGCTGGGTTTTCCGGTGCTAATCAAGGCGGCGGCGGGCGGCGGCGGCAAGGGCATGCGAGTCGCGCGTGAGATGCACGAACTCGGACGCCTGTTTCCGCTGGCGCGCGCCGAGAGCGAGGCGGCGTTTGGCTCGCGTACGATGTACCTGGAGAAATATCTCGAGCGCGCGCGCCATGTTGAGTTTCAGATTCTGGCGGATAACCATCGCGCTTCAATGCACTTGGGAGAACGCGACTGTTCCATCCAGCGGCGCCATCAGAAGGTGCTCGAAGAGGCGCCCTGTCCGGTGATGACCAAGCGCTTGCGCGAAAAAATGGGTAAGGCGGCGCTGCGTGCCGCGGAAGTGGTCGGTTATTCCAACGTTGGGACGGTCGAGTTTCTACTGGCCCCTGATGGGCAATTTTTCTTCATCGAAATGAACACACGTATCCAGGTTGAACATGGCGTGACCGAGATGGTGACGGCCACCGACCTGGTGAAGGAGAGCATCCGTATTGCCACCGGTGAACCGCTTGATCCCAAGCGGCGGCAGGTTGAGGTCGTGGGATCAGCAATCGAATTCCGGGTCTATGCCGAAGACCCTGACACCCATCTGCCGTCGCCGGGAGTGGTGTACAATCATCACGCGCCGGGAGGTTTGGGCGTACGGGTTGAGACCGCGCTGTACGACGGTTACCAGGTGCCGGTTCATTACGATCCGCTGATCGCGAAACTGATCGTCCACGCGGCTGACCGGGGACTCGCGATCGGGCGCGGCAAGGCGGCGTTGCGCGAGTACGTAATCGACGGCATCAAGACGAATATTCCGCTTCATTTGAAGATTCTCGACGATCCGGATTTCGGCGCGGGCGAATTTTCCACTGATTTTCTGACGCGCTACGAATTACCGAAACGGCCCGCTATCGAGCGGAGAGCCGCGAAAGCCTCCTGATGGCTGCTCCAATTCCGCGGGCCATTGTTCCGGATCGACGCGGCCGATCGATTTGTAATCCGCTGTCAGGTCGGCGGATTCAAAACTTGGGATGCGATAAATGAACTATAATCGCGATTTTCGTTCCGGGCTGGCCCAGCCGCGCGTGAGCGCCGGACTCGTCACGACAGCCTTGATCGCGCTGCTGATTACACTGGGATTCGCCCCTGCGAGCGCGCAAACCGCCGGGCTGGCAGGGCTGCCCCAAGCGCCGGTTGCGCCCAGCCAGTCGGCGCCCAAGGCAGTCGTCCTCAATCCCGCTTACGATTTCGGCACGACGCTGAACGGCAATACAGTCAGGCATACGTTCAAAATTCGCAATGACGGCGAGGGCGCGTTGATTATCGGCGGCACCACGACCTCATGCGGATGTACCGCCGCGAAGCCAACCAAGGAACACGTGGCACCCGGGCAGGAATCGGACATTGACGTTAGTTTCGACACCCGTGGCGAAAAGGGCAGCGTCGAACGAATCATTACAGTCTTCACCAATGATCCCGCAAATCCGCAACTACGCATGACGCTCAAAGGCGACGTCAAGCAGCAGGTTGCCGCTAATCCGCAAGAGGTCTCCTTCGGCATCGTCAAGCATGGAAGCGAACTTCAACGCACCGTGACAATCGATGACTTGATGAAGGACAAACACTTCACGGTCGGTCCGATCGCGAATTCCAATCACAACATCGCGGTGAGTGAGCAACCGCGCGCCGATGGCCAAGCGGGCGCGATGCTCAAG
>JBOHWL010000090.1:0-4963 GCA_050736615.1 Binataceae bacterium (SeqCode)
AGGCTGGGACATCCTCCAGACGCTGAACGCCAACCCCAAGCGTCTGATCGCCACCCTCCGGCTCGCCTGATCCCAACCGCCATACCTGGGCAGTTACAAGAAAACAAACATAGAGCGCGTTCAGTCAGTCTGAACGTGCTCTATTTCGAGCGGATCGTGACGATGTGCCGGGGCTCACCACCTTCCCCGAGCGCGGCACGCGCCGCGACGACATCCGCCCCGGGCTCAGCACCACTGGCCACGGTCGCCGCGTTACCGTCGCCTTCCATATCGCGGGCAAAACGGTGACGATCGATAGGATCCTTTATGCGGGGCGGACTCTCGGGGCGGTGGGCGCCGGCACCTGACGAGCAGAGGCCACAACCAACGGCCCCGGTTTCAATAGTGTAACGGGCAAATGTCCCATCGGGCAAGGTATCCCGCGCCGCACGGCACCGAATCGCTTCCGGTTCGTGGCAGAAACTCGCTATACATTCGGGACTTTTCATTCGCCGGGCTGTCTTGAAAGAATGCTTAATAACTGCCGAGGCGGTGCTCACGCTGAGCGTGCGGCCCGAAGACCATTTCTTCGATCGAAAATCTGCAGGGATCTCGGGGCAAAAGCTCCAGAAGACCGTGGTGGCGTTCACCAATGCAGGCGGCGGCGAGGTAGTCATCGGTGTTGCCGACGATAAGGACGAGCCGGACCCATCGAAGCGATGGTCCGGCCTGCCCACCATCGAAGGTTTCAATAGCTTACTTCAGGCTGTCCACATCCTGAACCCATCCGTGAATGTCCGGTATGAGTTTCTAAAAAATGAGGCCCTGAAATCATTCGCCTTGCAGATATTCGTTGAGCGTAGCGCCGACGTGAACAAAACCGATGATGGCAAGGTCTAAATGCCCTGAGGCAGTGCTCTCCAACATCCTTTCAATCATCCTTTGACAATTGCGCGCCCGAACCCCAACGCAAGCTACGCCCCCATATCACAATTGGAAAGCATCAAAAGCCTGATGCCGGTAGATGCGTCCAGCTTTCATGACAAAGTCGACTTTTTCGGTTACGGCGATATCCGCAATAGGATCACCTGCCATCGCGGCGATATCAGCCTGCTTGCCAGGCGCGAGAACACCGATATCGTCCCGCCGCAACAAGTCGGCCGCCACGCTCGTAGCGGCCTTCAATGCACGGAGTGGGGTTATCCCCGCCGCGACCATCGCCTGAAACTCCAGAATACCGTGACTAAACGGGAACATGCCACAGTCGGTCCCGAATGACACCGGAGCCTCGCAGTTCGCGATACGCTTCTGCGCGCGTTCGATTTCGTCCACGTCGCGGCCGAACTTCCACGCGGCCTGCATCGGCAGTGTCCCCGCCTTAAACATGGCCTTATCCTCGCGTGTCATCTGCATCGTCGGAACGAGAAAGGCCCCGGCCTTCTCCGCCATGGCGATCCCTTCGTCGTCGATCAGATAGCAGTGCTCCAGGCTGCGGGCACCCGCGCGCAAGGCCTGCTTGCATCCCTCCGCCGCGCCCGTGTGCACCGCGACAGGCAGGCCAAGCTGGCGTGCGGTTTCGGCCAGGCACTGCATCTCGTCCTCAAACCAGGTCACCTTCGCCGGATCGTCACCGAAGCTCATATAGCCCCCGGTGTTCATCGTCTTGATCCAGTCGCCACCGAACGCATGTTCGGCGCGAACCAGTTCTCGAATCTTGCCGGGCGAATCCGCGACCTTGGAGAGCCCAAGATGGCATCGGCAGGGGAAGGCGCCCTGCATATCGCCGTGACCGCCGGTGGCGCTGATCATGTGCGCGGCAACGACCAGACGCGGGCCGTGGACGAGGCCGCTATCGATCGCGTCACGCAAATTGATGGTAGGCCAGTCTGGATCCAGCGTTCCCATGTCGCGCAGCGTCGTGAAGCCGTAGCGCATATACTGCTGCGCAAGATGTAGCCCGGTCAGCGCCTTGGTTGCGGAGCACTGAAGGGTTTGCTGTCGGAGATTGAGCCCATCCAAGCAGAGGTGAACGTGGGTATCGATAAAGCCGGGCATGACCGTCCGATCGCCCAGGTCAACAACAGTTGCCGTCGCCGGACGCGAGACGCACTGCGCGATATCGGCGATGACGCCGTCTTCGATCAGGATTTCGGCCGGGCCCGTGAGCGCGTCACCTAGCCCATCAAAAACTCTTGCGCATATGAGCACTGTCTTCGACATATACGGCCTCTTGGCTGGCGGTTGACGGTTCTTGAACTCTATCAAGACGCCTCGGTGGAGATCGGCAGTCTATATTGGGAATGGACCCTCGTGGCGATCGAAGCGTGGTCAGGGTCGCAGGGCACCGGCGACGCCGGCGGCGGCGAAGGCACCGACCTCCTCATGGCGGGCGTGGACGAAGCGGGTGTGGCCGCTGCGGAGCAGCGCATCCGTGAAAAAGTTCGGGGCGTCGGCAGGGACGCCATAGCAGCAGCGACCGCCGACCTCGGACACGGTCTGGACCATCACATCGGCTACGGTGCGGCTCATCTTAAACTCCTAATTATTGGACTTCGGCGGCCCGCCCCTCGTCTTCGCTTCCCCACCCGGGGCGCGAAGCCGTTAGTTTGCACCCAGCCACGCCAGCGCACCGACGACCAGCGCCTCAACCCCGGTCTCCAGCGTCGGGTGCAGAACCGGCGCGAATTGCGGGCTGTGATTGACCGGCAGCTCGTTCAGCTTGCCCGCGGCCTTCGCCTCGGCATAGGCCTTGGGATCATTGCCGCCTACGAACCAGAACACCGAAGGCGCGTGCCATGCGGTGCCGAAACAGCCGAAATCCTCGCTCGCCGGCGCGGGACCGGTGTGCTTCACCCGATCAGGAGAAAAATAGCCGCGAAACGCTTCCGCGATGCGGTTGCTCGCAGTCTCGTCGTTCACGTTCAGCGGATAGCGGTCAAGCGATGTGATCTCCGGCTTGCGCGGCGCGCCGGAGGCTTCTGCTTCGGCATTGACGATCCGCTCGATCGCGTCGAGTACATGCTTGCGCACGCCCGCATCGAAGGTGCGCACATTCAGCTTGATGAGCGCGTCATCGGGAATGACATTCTCCTTCGTGCCAGCCTGCAACACGCCGACCGTGAGGACTGCCGCATCAGCCGCGGCAACCTCGCGGGACACGATGGTCTGAAGCCGAAGGACGACGGAGGCTGCCATGACGACGGGGTCAATGCTGGCCTGCGGCATGGATCCATGCGCACCACGCCCGAACAGGCGGATTTGCAGGCTGTCCGCCGCGGAGGTGATCGGCCCGGCGCTTCCGGCGACCGTGCCGGCGGGGCCGACCATGACATGCTGACCGAGCACGACATCCGGCATCGGAAAGCGCTTGAGCAGGCCGTCATTGATCATGGCCTGGGCGCCTTGCGCGGTCTCTTCGCCCGGTTGGAACACGGCCATCAGCGTGCCCTTCCAGGCGTCGCGCGCCTTCGACAGCAATGTCGCGGCGCCAGCCAGCCAGGTCACATGCATGTCGTGGCCACACATGTGACCGACCGGCACCGTGTTGCCCTCGGCGTCCTTCGCCGTGACCTTGCTGGCATAAGCAAGCCCGGTGTTCTCGGCGATCGGCAGTGCATCCATGTCGGCACGCAACATCACCGTTGGTCCTTCGCCGTTGCGGAGCAATCCAACCACGCCCGTCTTGCATACCCCCGATGTTACCTCATAGCCCGCTTGCTTGAGCCGATCGGCGGCAATGCCTGCCGTGCGCGTCTCGTGCATCGACAGCTCGGGGTGGGAATGGATGTCTTTGTAAAGCGCTCTGAGATCAGGTAGCAGCTTGTCGAGGTTCGTCAGCACAACGGATGCGCTGTTGGAGGAGGTATGGTCAGCCATGATGATCTCCTACTGTGACTGCGGGCGGCTAGTATCCGACTGTAAAACGCTGGCGGCTGTGTGCATGTTGTTCGACTTCATCGGCCATCGCGATCACAAAATCTTCCATTGAAATATGACTTTCGCCCCGCGCGTCACGGAGTAATTCATTACTTCCGAGCCGAAAATGTTCCGTGCGCTCGCCGGGAGCGAAATCTGCGGAAGGAGAGAGGAAGGTCCAGTCAAGATCGGGCTCCGCCCGCAGTCGCTCGAGAAAGCGTGCGCCAGCGCTTGCTTCGGCCTTGAACGCCTCGGGAAATCCGTCCGTGTCCATCAACGCCTTACCCGGCGCAACCTCGAGGCTGCCGGCTCCGCCCACGACGAGAAGCCTTTTGACGCCCGCTGTCTTCACCGCGACAATCAACGCATCCGCATCCGAAGTGACAAACCGCGAGGCACTGATCACGGCGTCGTGACCGATAAGGCAAGGCACAAGTGAGCTAGGTTTTGTGGCATCGGCCTGGATAACCTTAAGGCCGGGACGCTCGGCGCGCGGGGTATGCAACGCGATGCCCGTAACCGCGTGACCACGGGATAGAAGCTCAGCCGCCAAGCGTGATCCCACTCGTCCAGTGACACCGATAAGGGCGATTTTCATGTCCAGCTCCTGCCGCAGCTGTAATCGATTCGCCGCAGTGGTTCTATGACTAAGCCCGAGTATCACGCCTCAGAGGCGTGGTACCAAAGCCCTTTATTCAGCTCGTACGCACACGCGGCTGGGCTTCCAGACGTGGGCTCGGTTGCGACCTATCAGCAAGACTTCAGCCTTGCCCAAATGTTGTAGCCGTCGGGCAAGGTGGGTGGCCGTCACTCATCCGCCGGTGCCGCCGCCTACAATAACAATTCGATGCAACGCATCACCCTCGTTGAAGGGGGTCATTGGAGTTGACTCAGGGACATCGACGAAACGTCCGCGCGTCGCCACTCAAGGTGAGAATTTACGGTCTTATACCAACCCTCGGAAAGGCTGACTCGTTGGGGGGGATTCCCGAATCGGCTGGATCGGGATTCTGTGTGGGCCGGCGCGGTTTGCGCAGGAGGGACTGGAGCGTGGTCAAGCCGATCGGCG
>JBOHWL010000091.1:0-22935 GCA_050736615.1 Binataceae bacterium (SeqCode)
GCCCAAGCCCGCCGCCCGACCGCGCGTCATTCAGTTCCCTGTTGCGATTGCAGTTGTTGAATCTGACGGCGCTGCCGTTCGATTTCCGACTGCTGGGATTGGATCTGCGACTGCGTCTGCTGATTCTGGATATCCTGATTCTGCAAATGGTTGCCGACCAGGTAGCCGCCGGCGGTACCGATACCGCCGCCGATCGCGGCACCAATGCCAGGTGCGCCGACGGCGGCGCCAATGATGGCACCGGTCGCGGCACCGATACCGGCACCGGCAAACGTCCCCTTTTCACGTGTGCTGAGCGGTTGCCCGCTGCATCCCACCAGCGCCAGCAGCAGCAACACCGCGAAGCCCAGAACCACCGATTGCCTGACCATCGAATTCATAGCCATCTCCTCCGGACCAACCGATCAAAACGGCGCGCTCCGCGGGCAATTGTGGCAGCGAGTCGCCCGCACGGCGCCGCAATTCTTCATCGTGCCGCGTGGACGGCGTTTAAGGCAATGCGGCAACGGTTTTGCCGTTTTGATCGGCGAGCGCGAGACCGGGTTTGCCATCGCTCTTAATGTGCAACTCGGCACGATCATGACCCTGCGCATCAAACAGCACTAGCGCGGGCGCGCCTTTAGCCGACACCGCCAGACCAGCCCGCGCGATACCGCTGGATGGATCATAAAGCGTCAGACTGGTCTGTCCATCCTGTGCGGTTGAAAGGCCCGCAACCAGTTTGCCATCGGTCCGAAAAATCCCGAGCCCATTGCGCCCTTTGGGATTGGTGCCGAGAGCTACCTGGCGAACACCGTTTTGGCCATAGAAGGCGACTGCGGCGGCGCCATCGTCCGCGACGCGTAGCTCGGCGCGATCTATACCCTGTCGATCATAGAGCGCCAAATCCGCAACCCCGGAGGACAGCACCGACATGGTCATGCGATGGTGGCCGTTGGGTCCGACCAAAACGTAGCGGTCGGCGGTCACGGTATGCGCGTGGCGATGGTGGGTCGCGGCCATCGCGCTATCGGTTGGCCACAGGTGGCCCGACAAGGCGCCGCCCACCAGTCCACCCGTCAGGGCCAAGACTGCGTAGAACCAGGTTTTTCCGCTTGCCATTTAATTCCTCCTGCTATTCCTGACGTGATGCGGCAATTCAGCCGGTTTGCGCGATCAAAAGCAAACGTACAATCGCCGCTTATGAACGTTCAATGAGGCTGATTGCTTCCCCACTTAGCCCAGCGCACCAGCCGCCTCATCATCGAGTGCCAATCCAAAACGGCCTTCGCCCGGATCTTCGAGGCTTAAAAACGCACCCGACCGGCGGGCGGCCAAGGCGCTCAATGCGAGAATCGCGGCGTCAGCCTGGTCCAATGTCCTGATAGTGCCCGCACCCTCGATTCCATGTGCAGCCGCCAAACGAGCAATGAGAGCTTGTCTTGACGCAAGCGCGTCCGCAGTCCGCTTTTTCGACACAAGCGCCGGGGAGCGCAGGCGAAATTGAAGGTCGGGATAGGCCTCGAACGCTTCGATCCGGCACAGCTCCAACGCGCGATAGACGGCGAGGCCGGCCAACATGAACCGCGTGAAGATGGCGCCGCCCCACACCGGGGCTGAGTCGATGGTCAGCTCCGTCGCGAACAATTCCCGGCCCAAGGCCCGCAGATGAGGCTTACAGCCCTCCCCGAGACAGCGCGTGAAGTAAGCAAGTGGCGGGGTCGGGAACATCGAAAGACGTTCCATGTGACGGAACGTATCCCGCGTTGCGAGATAAGCTGTTAGCGCGCGCAAAACCGCATCGATGTGCCTTCCGCGAATGCCAGCTTCGCGCCTGCGTACGCCGGGGAATGAACAGTCGAGGTCCCGCGGCCATCGCGGCGAATCAACCAAGGCAATCACCGGCGCGCCTGCGTCACCCACTACGTTCATGACGCGCTGGGCTAGCTGCGCGATCGTAATATCGATTTGTCGCAGCGCGACGCGCGCCAGCCGCAGTTCACGCATCCGCGGCGGAATCAGCGCCAGATCGAGATAATCCTCACCGACATCGATTCCTACGAGTGCGGCGTCCGGGCCGAGGTTGAATTGCCGTAGGCACCCGCGTACAGCATCCGGTATTCGCGCATTCCGCCGATGACCTTCTTCACGTAATCGCGCGTCTCGCGATAACCGATATTCTCGACCCATTGGTCGTCATCTCCCGGATACTTGGCTGCCCATCCAGCCACCGCGTGTTCGCCAGCATTGTAGGCTGCCACCGCCTTGAAACGATCACCCGCGAACATTGCGAATAGGCTCTTAAGATAAGTCGTGCCCAGTTCGACGCTTACCGCCGGGTCATAAAGATTGAGCGGCGAGGCGGTCAGTGCGGCGAGGCTGGCATAACGTTCGGCCGTGGTCGGCAACAGTTGCATCAGGCCGCGCGCGTCCGAAACCGAGCGCGCGTTGGGATCAAAGAGGCTTTCCTGCCTGATCAGCGCCATTACCAGGTATGGATCGAGTCCGCTGGCGCCGGTGGCGGACGAAATCAGCGGCCAATAAGCGCGCGGATAGCGGATCCGCTCGGCCACTGGGTGGCTTAGTTCGCCGCGATCACTCATTCGCGTCGCCATCAAGATGGCGTCATACCAGGCATCGACGGCCTGAAACTCGGACAGGATAAAATCGCGCAAGGCTGGACTGCCGGCGGCCACATGTTCCAGCTCGAGTAGCTCTCCCGGCTCAAGCTCGCGCAACCCCAGGCGCCGCATCGCTACCACTCGGGTCATATGAAAGGAAGCCGCGCCCGTGAGCACAGGCGGCGCTCCGGCCGTCAGGTCCGGCGCCGTCGCGGGCGGAAATGAAGCCGGCGTGACGTGGGTGCGCAGACTGGCCAATTCCGGATAATAATTGCTCTCGGTACTGGCCGCGACCCGCATGAGCAAGCCTCGGGCGCGCACGTCCTCGCCCTCATTTTCGAGGGCGCGCGCCTCCCAATACATGAACATATCGCGCCGCGAGCCCGCCACCGTCCGCTCGCGCTTGGAGGCAAACTCGGAGGCCGCCTGCGCGTAGCGCTTCATCATGTAGAGCATGAAGGGGGCACGAAAACGCGCTCTGTTGGCGGATCCGCTCAGCGGATAGCGGCGTATCAGTCGTTGATAGGCGGCGCGCGCCTCGATCAAAGCGCCATCGTCTTCATAGGTGCGCCCGATTTCGAACATCGCATACGGCGCCAAACCGCTTTGCGGAAAGCCGCGCGCCAGGCGTCCAAAATAAAGTCGCGCATGAGTGGTATCGTTGACGTGCCAGTAACTATGCGCGAGCGCGTTGAGCGCCGCCGGCGCATGCGGGCCAGTGGGCGCGAGAATCAGGTATTCGAGCCAAATTGGACGGGCTTTCCTCGCGTCGGCACGCGAAGCTTCGGCTTCAATCCATACCAGCTCCGCGCGCGTCTCGAGCGGCGGAGTCAGCGCCAGCGCCCGCCGCGCCAGCGCCATCGCCGCCGCGGGGCGGGCTTCACGCAGCAGCAAGGCCGCTTCGGCGGTAAGGTAAGGTAATGAAGAGGTATCGGCGAGCCCCGGATGATCCCGCAACAGCGAATACGCTAGCTGGCGCGCGCGCGTATCGGCGCGTCCCGTCGGATAACGATTACGGATCACCCGCGCTTCATCGTAAGCACCGCGATAATCGCTCTGCGCCGCCATCGCATCCGCCGCCACCAGCCGCGCTTGCTGATCAATTGCGGCGGCACTCGCGCCGATCAGGCGATTGGCTGCTGTGATTGCCAGATCGGGACGATTGAGGCTGACTTCCAGTTGCGCATATTGGAGCGTGGCCTCCCGAGCCTTAACGCTTTGCGGATAGCGCGTGAATAAATCGCGGAAAGAGCCGGCGGCCGGCTGCAATTCCCGGTTGTCGCGCTGCGCCATGCCAAGGTAGTAGAGCGCATAGTCAGCCAGGTCGGGAAAACTGCGCGAAGCGAACTGAAAGCGTTCGATCGCGCCCAACGTGTCGTGCTTGCGATAAGCCTGATAGCCCTCAACAAAGGCCTGCGCGGGGTCGATCGGCACTACCTTCATGCGCGGGCCGAAAATCTGCGCGAGTCTGACTCCGGCATGCGCGCACGCCGCCGACGCGTCTGGCGCGGGCATGGTCGGAGCCCGCCCCGCCGCGCATAGCAACAACACCGCCGGCGTGACCATCGCCACTGACAACCACATCCGCCACTTGGCCCTCATTCATTCTTGGTTACCTGACCACCAGCGAAGCTTCAATCAGTTTAGTTGTTTCAGCCTCAATCATGCTGAAACGCGACCGCCACCAAGCGCGCCCATAAAGATTGCGAGAGGGTGCGAAGTTTGGCTAATCGGATAGACTGCGGATCAAAATAACGCACGTTTGTGTGATGAACGACACGGAATTAATCCTGGCTTCGGGCTCGCCTCGCCGCAGCATGCTACTCGCGCGCGTCGGCATTTCGTTTCGCGTGATCGTCAGTGGTATCGACGAAGTGCGCGGGAATCACGAGCGCGCCGACAACTATGCCTTGCGATTGGCCCGCGAAAAAGCGCTCAGTGTCTCAAAATCGAATCCCGCGGCGGTGGTATTGGCCGCCGATACTGTGGTTGTCTGCGAGGGCGAAATCCTGGAGAAACCGCGTGATGCGGAGGACGCCAAGCGGATGCTTCGGATGCTGTCGGACAGGGTGCATACGGTCGTAACCGCTTACGCGATAGCACGTGCGGGAACCATGCTTGAAAGTGCGCCAGTTCTAAGCCGCGTCAGGTTCCGGAGACTGGATGAGGCAGAGATCCAGGGCTATATCGCAACGCGCGCGCCATTCGATAAGGCTGGTGCGTATGGAATTCAGGACGCTGGCGCCGGTTTTATCCTTGAGGTTTGCGGCTCGCGCGACAACGTCATGGGGCTGCCGATCAATGAAGTGACGGCGGCGCTGGCACGGCAAGGAATATTCCCGGTCAACGGACGCTAACCATGCTTACACCGGACGAAATTGGCGAGAGGCTTGCCTGCGTGCGCGAGCGGATTGCACAGGCGGCGGCGCGCGCCCTTCGCAGCGCGGATTCGGTGCGGCTGGTATTGGCAAGCAAGACCCAGCCTGCGGCGGCGGTGGCGGCCGCGTACGCGGCTGGCGCACGTGAATTTGGCGAGAACTACGTCCAGGAGGCGGCGGAAAAGCGCACTCTCCTGTCAGATTTCAAGGATATCCGCTGGCATCTGATCGGGCATCTGCAGAACAACAAAACGCGGCAGGCTGCGGCCAATTTCGACCTGATCCAAACCCTCGATAGTGAGCGCCTGGCAATGACCCTCAAGCGCATTCGGCCGGCGCCGTTCCCGGTACTGATCGAAGTTAAACTTGGCGACGAAGCGGGTAAGAGTGGCGTGGCGCCGGCCGCGGTGGAGCAATTAATTGAAAAAACGCGCGAGTTGGTGAAAATCCAGGGCCTGATGACAATTCCGCCGCCCACGGTTGATTCCGCACACGCGCGGCCCTATTTTGCACAATTGCGCGAGTTGCGCGAACGGCTGGTAGCCAATACCGGGCTTGAATTAAGTGAGCTTTCGATGGGCATGACGGAAGATTTCGAAATTGCGATCGAGGAAGGGGCGACAATCGTGCGGGTCGGCCGCGCGATTTTCGGGGAGCGCTCGAGCCAAGCACCAATATCATGAAGAAGCTGGGCTTCATCGGCGGCGGCAACATGGCCGAAGCATTGGCGCGCGGCCTGCTCGCGACCAAAGTATTTTCACCGGCCGAGATCATCGCATCGGATGTGGACGCCGCGCGGCGGCGCAAACTCAGACGCGCGCTCAAGCTCACGACCACGGCCGATAATCTCGAAGTGCTGGCGGAATCGCCCGCGCTCCTAATCGCGGTCAAACCGCAGACCATCGACGCCGTACTGAGCGAACTAGGTGATGCGCTTCAAGCCGCTGGAACTCAGACACCCCGCAAGTCAGCGCGCCGCCCAGCCGCGCAGGGCAAGCTGTTCATTTCGATTGCGGCCGGCGTCACGCTGGAGCGTCTGACGGCGGCGCTTGGCGCGCGGGCACGCGTAATCCGCGTGATGCCGAATGCGCCCGCGATGGTGGGTCACGGGATGGCGGCAATGGTGCGCTCGGCTTCCGCCAACAAGGCCGATGAAGCCTTCGCGCTCAGGATTTTTCGCGCCGTCGGCGACGCCGTCGTGCTTGCGGATGAAGGCCAGCTCGACGGCGTGACCGCACTGTCCGGCAGCGGTCCGGCCTACGTTTACCTGTTCGTCAAAGCGATGGCCGACGCGGGCGTGAGCGAGGGGCTGCCGGCCGAATTGGCGGTGCGGATGGCGCTTAAGACGGTGCGGGGGGCCGAAGCGAATATGCGGCAATCGGGCCTCGAGCCTGGCGAACTGATTCGCGTGGTGGCGTCACCCGGCGGCACCACCGAGGCGGCTTTGCGCAGGTTCGCGGAAGCCGGTTTTTCTGATATTGTGGCCAGCGCGCTGCACGCCGCCGCGGAGCGCTCACGCGAGCTCGGGCGGACATGAGAGAGGCGCGGGTTGAAACTATATCGTGACTCCGTTTACCAGTCTCGTATTTTTGCTGGCTAGAATCCTGAGCGATGCTCTATGGGTTTATCTTTGGATCGTCATCATCGCGGCCGTGATCACGTGGATTGAGCCGAACCCATATAATCCGATCGTTCGCTTCCTCTATTCCATCACGGAGCCGGTTTTCGATTTCGTCCGCGGGCACGTTCCGGTGGTGTTCGCCGGGATCGATTTTTCGCCGATCATCGTGATTGTGGTGATCGAAATCGTGCAGGGCTGGTTGATACCCGTGATCGTCTCGCTCCTGACCGGCGTGCCGATGATGGCGTAGCGCGCCCACGCCACCTCCGTTGCCGCTAATCCAATTCGAGCGCGGCGCGCAGCTTGGGTTTGAGCAGCCGGATGAGTTCGTCCTCCCAGCAGATATAGTGGTCTGGGATTTCGAGCACCTTGATTTTTTCGGCGCAACCATGGCCGAAGCGGTTGAGCAGCGCGCGGCGATGGGCCGGCTCCATGACGCAGATGAGATCCGCTTCTCGCACTAAATCCGCGTTGAGCTGATTTTTTGCCCAGGGCTCCGTACCCGCCGAAGCGACCCACATCGGCGCGCACATCTCGGCCAGTACCATCGCGGCGGTCGGGCTTCTATCCATATTCCCGGTACAAACCATCAGAACCTTTTTCATAACGCCGCCTATCGTAGCAGAGGCGCGCCGTCTTCAATGCCGGCACGGCGGAATACGCACGCAAACAACGTATTGAGGATGAGGCCGCGTTGACAAAGCCGGCAGGCATGATTACCTAACAAGTAGAAGATAACGGCGCATTCGCGGTTCACGCAGAGACGTACGAGCTATGCCCATTTACGAATATCAATGTGAAAAATGTGGTGTCTTTGAAATTTCCCAGCGAATAACCGAAGCCCCGATCACGCAATGCCCAACCTGTCATGGAAAGGTGGCGAGGCTGATTTCTCATACCTCGTTCATTCTCAAGGGCAGTGGTTGGTACGCGACCGACTACCCACACGGCAACGCCAAAAACACCGAATCCTCGGCCGACACTAACGGCACCACTGCCTCCAGTGAATCCGCCAGCTCCGCTAAAGCCGCTGCTGATAAGCCCGCGGCGGAAAAGCTTTCGACCGAGAAGGTTTCGACCGACAAGCCCGCCGCCGCCAAAGCCGACTGATCGTCGCAGTCATAAAGGGTGCGAGCATCGAACGCGCACGGCTCTTCATTGTGCCGATCGGCATTGTCGTAATCCCAGTGGCGCGCTAATCTAGCCAGCGATTTCGCTTTGCCATTCGAAGCGCCATCGTTGCCTCGATCAGGCGCGATTGCGGCCGGCGGCGGAAATTTATTGACCCTGAAAACGAAACTTCATGAAAGCTGAGGAGTCTTGACGTGCGCATTACATCGGCCCTCGCACGGAGCTAAGACATCAATCGATGCGCGCGCTGATTCTCAACGAAAAGCTTTCCCTTGATGTAAATCATGCGCAACCCCCGGCGCGTCGCGGCGAGAGTCTCGTTCGGGTCCATATGGCCGGCATCTGCGGCACCGACCTGGAATTGGCCAGCGGATACATGGCGTATTCGGGCATTCCCGGCCATGAGTTTGTCGGGCACGTGCAGGAAGCCGCTGACTCGCGGATGATAGGCATGCGCGTGGCCGGTGAAATCAATGCGGCTTGCGGCACGTGCGCTTTCTGTTTGGCGGGACTCGGGCGCCATTGCGTCAACCGCACGGTACTCGGGATACTCGGACGTGACGGCACCTTCGCGGACTATTTGACGCTGCCCAATGAAAACCTGGTACCGATCCCGGAAACGCTATCCGATGAAGTGGCGGTTTTTATCGAGCCCGTCGCGGCGGCTTATGAAATCTTCGAACAGACCCAAATCGGCCGCAATCAAACCATCGCGGTGCTGGGCGATGGCCGCCTCGGCGCGGTGGTCGCGATGGTGTTGAAGGGGGAAGGTTACCAGCCTTTGATCGCGGGCCATCATGCGGAAAAGCTTCAGCTTCTGGCGCGGCTCGGAATTGAGGCGGAACTCGAAACGAAACTCGCCACGGGTTTCGACGTGGTGATCGATTGCAGCGGTTCGAGCGCGGGCTTTAATCGTGCGGCAGCGTTGGTTAGACCACGCGGACGCTTAATCTTGAAGAGTACCGCCGCGGCCAGTGCGCCAATGAATCTGGCGCCGATCGTGGTCAATGAAATCACCATCGTGGGTTCGCGCTGCGGCCGTTTCGCCCCGGCGGTTGCCGCTTTAGCCGAAGACAAACTTGATCCGCGTCCTTTGATCTCCGCGGCTTATCCGCTTGAGCAAGCGGTCGAGGCCTTCACCGCCGCCTCGCTTCCCACCAACTTCAAAGTACTGCTGAACATCTCATAATCCGGGCACTTCAGCCGAAGATTCTTTCACGCCATGCCGCCGTCCGCTCGCCGCTCGCATTCGACCAACGCGGCGAACGCGATTATTGGAATCGATACGGGCGGCACCTTCACCGATCTGGTTTTGCTATTTGACGGCACGGTGCGAGTGCATAAGGTGCTTTCCACGCCGCATGATCCCGCGGCGGCGGTGCTGACGGGAATTACGGAATTACTTGAGGGGAAGACCGCCGCCACAGTCAGCTACAGCTCGACTGTGGCAACCAACTCCCTGCTGGAAGGCAAGGGGGCGAAGGTCGCCATTTTTACCGACCGCGGCTTCGAGGATTTGATCGAGATCGGCCGTCAGAACCGCGCGGAACTGTACGCGCTGGCGCCGACGCGGCCGCAACCGCTGGTGACGCGCGAATTGCGCTTCGGCACCGGCGGCCGCACCCTGTTCGACGGCACGCTCGCCGCCCCCTTAACCGCGCGCGAGTTAGCTCAGATCCGGCGCCTGGGCGCGCGCTGCGGGGCCGAAGCCTTCGCCATCTGCATGCTCCATTCGTACGCCAATCCGCAAAGCGAAAAACAAATCGCGCGCGCTTTGGAACCGCTCGGCCGCATCCTTTCCGTATCGCATCGGCTGCTCGCCGAATATCGCGAATTCGAGCGGCTCTCGACCACCGTAATCAACGCCTACGTCGCACCGCGCATGGTGGAGCATCTGGGCAGTCTCGAGCGCAAGCTGGGCGGCGCACGGTTGCGCGTGATGCAGTCCAACGGCAGCGCCATCGCGGCAAACGTCGCCCGCAGCGAGCCGGTGCGCACGATTCTGTCGGGACCGGCGGCCGGGGTCATCGGCGCGGCGACGCTCGTCGGCGCGATGGGCGTCGATCGCTTTATCACCTTCGACATGGGCGGGACTTCCACCGACGTCTCGCTGTTTGATCGGCGCGCGCGGATTCGCACCCTGAGCTATCCCAATGGCCATGCGGTGCGCACTCCGGTGATCGACATCCATACCGGGGGCGCGGGCGGAGGTTCGATCGCCGCGGTGGACGCGGGCGGCTCGCTCATCGTGGGTCCGCGCAGTGCGGGGGCGGACCCGGGACCGGCCTGTTACGGGCGTGGCGAACTGCCGACCGTAACCGACGCCGATATGACGGCCGGCCGCCTGCTTCCTGAGCACTTCCTCGGCGGCCGCATGAAGCTGTTCCCCGAGCGCGCGGCCGGCGCGATCGCGGCGCTCGCCCGCGCCATGAAGACGAATCCGCATCAAGCCGCTCGCGGCGTAATTCGCGTGGTCAACGCCAATATGGAGCGCGCCGTCCGCGTGATCACGGTCGAGCGCGGCTTCGATCCGCGCGACTTCGCGTTGCTCGCGTTTGGCGGCGCCGGCCCGATGCACGCCTGCGAATTGGCGCTCGAACTCGGCATCCGGCGAATCGTGCTGCCGCGCAATCCAGGACTGCTGTGCGCTTGGGGCGCCGTGGGCGCTCCGCTTGGCCGTGAATACTCCCTGACGGTGCGAGACGCGCTGCCCGACCTGCGGCGCCTAATGGCGCGAGCCAAGCCGATGCTCACGCGGGCTCGCGGCGAGTTGCTTGCGGATGGTGCCGCGCCTTCCGCGATTCAACATGAGCTGTGGGCTGATATGCGTTATCGGGGGCAATCGTACGAAATCGAAGTAAAGCTCGGCCCCGATTTTATCGCCGAGTTTCACGCGGCCCATCGCCGCACCTTCGGCCATGCGGCGGCGCAAGCGCCGGTTGAAGTGGTGAACCTCCGGTTGCGGGCGCAAGCGCGCGGGCCGGCACCGATGCCTTCGAAGCTGACGCGCAGCCGTGCCCGCCCGGAGATCCTCAAACGTACGCATGTGCTGGTGGATGCGGCCCTGCGCGACGTACCAGTTTACGCGCGCGACAGCATCGGCGCGGGCGCGCGGCTCAACGGCCCGATAGTGGTCGTGGAACTCAGCGCGACCGTCTACGTCGCGCCGGAGTTTGCACTGCGTTGCGATGATTACGGCAATCTGCATCTGGAGACGCGATGAAACTCGACCCCGTCACGCTCGCGGTAATGAACAACCGGCTGGCCGCCATCGCCGATGAGATGGGCGTCGTACTGGGGCAGACCGGCTTTTCACCCAATATCAAGGAGCGCCGCGATTATTCGTGCGCGCTCTTCGACGCGCGCGGCGAACTGGTGGCGCAGGCGGCGCACATCCCGGTTCATCTTGGCTCAACCCCGCTGTCGGTGCGCGCGGCGATTGCGCGGCTGGAATTGGGGCCGGGCGATGTGGCCGCCGTCAATGATCCTTTTGCCGGCGGGACGCATTTGCCGGACGTGACGGTCGTCGCGCCGATTTATCTGAACGGTGAAAAGCGGCCGTTTGCCTATGCGGCCAACCGCGCTCATCACGCGGATATCGGCGGAATGGCACCGGGCTCGATGGCGCTTTCCACGGAAATTTACCAGGAGGGCTTTCGGTTGCCGCCGGTCAAGCTGATGGTCGGCGGCGAACCCGCGCGCGACGTGTTCGAACTTTTTTTCGCCAATACACGCGTACGTGAGGAACGTGAAGGCGACCTGCGCGCTCAGGTCGCGGCGCTCGACGTTGGAGCGGCACGGCTGCGCAACCTGGTCGAAGTTATTGGGCGCGGCGCGGCGGCTGACGCGATGGAAGGGCTGAAGCAGTACGCCGATCGCCTGATGCGCGCGACCCTGCGCCAACTCAAAGCGGGTGTCTATCGCGCGCACGACGCGCTCGACGATGACGGCGTCGGCACGGGTCCGATTCCGCTCAAGGTGGCGATTCACCTACGCGGCGGCACCGCCCTGGTTGACTTCACCGGCTCCTCGCCCCAGGTCCGCGGTTCGGTCAACGCCAATTACGCGATCACGCTTTCGGCGACATTTTATGTGATGAAGTGCCTGGCCGCCGAAGCCGTGCCCGCCAACGAAGGGCTGATGCGACCGATCAAGCTCGTCGCGCCGGAGGGTTCGATAGTCAATGCGCTAGCGCCCGCGGCGGTGGCCGGCGGCAATGTCGAAACCTCGCAACGGATCGTGGATGTGCTGTTTCGCGCGCTCGCCAAGGCCGCGCCCGAGCGAATCCCGGCGGCCAGCTCCGGCTCCATGTCGAACCTCACGATTGGCGGTTACGATCGTTTCCGCGCACGCCATTTTTCCTATTACGAAACCATCGCGGGCGGCGCCGGCGCCGCGCCGGGCCATCCGGGCGCCGCCGGACTGCATACGCATATGACCAACACGCTCAACACCCCGATTGAAGCGTTGGAGGCCTACTATCCGATGCGTGTGACCGAGTATCGCGTGCGGCGCGGCTCAGGCGGGCGTGGACGCGACTGCGGCGGTGACGGCCTGGTGCGGGAACTCGAATGCCTGGTCGATTCCAACGTAAGCCTGTTAACCGAACGGCGTGCGTTGGCGCCCTGGGGTTTGCATGGCGGCGGCGACGGTGCGACCGGCGCCAATTACATGGTTAACCGGGGGAAACGTTCCAAACTGCCTGGCAAGACCAATCGCCGCTTCGAGCCGGGTGATCGCGTTCGGATTGAAACACCTGGCGGCGGCGCCTGGGGACGCCCGCCGCGCTAACAACTTCAGTCGATTCAAACCACGCGAGCGGCGCGCAAGCGAGCGCCTCGGAACGATTCCCAAATCATTACGAATTTCGTCATCCGCGCCCGCACTGATTTCGCCGCGCCGCCGGATCATTGAGCGACACGACGTCGGCGGCTGGCCTCGGAGCGCCGCGGCAGGTTTGCAAACTCGGTGCGCGGTCTTTCATTTTGCACGGACGAATGCGGCATCCTGCAATGCCACATCGTTATCGGAACAAAAAATCCAGCCTTTCCCTGCGCTTTGATGCGGCACGCATGCTGCTGTGACTGGGAGTCGTGCTTGACGCCACATTTATCCTGGTGACCTTAGCGTTCTTCGCGCTTGCCCTCGCGTACGTATGGGGGTGCACACGCCTATGACTTCGTTGGAAATGATTTTGGGCTCGATCGCGGCGGCGTGCCTGATCGCGTATCTGGTTTACGCAATTCTGCGTCCCGAAAGATTTTAATCGATATGATCAACGCACTAGTCCAGGTCGGGTTGTTTTCCGCCCTGGTTTTGATCACGAGCGTTCCACTCGGCCTTTATATGGCGCGAGTTTTCGCGGGCAGGCCGACCTTCGCCGACCCCGTGCTGAGGCCACTCGAACGCGCGATCTACCGCGTATGCGGTGTTCATCCCGCCAACGAGCAGACCTGGATTGAATACACGGTCACGATGCTGCTCTTCAGCATGGTTGGAATGCTGCTGTTGTATGGGATGCAACGCCTGCAACAGTACCTGCCGCTTGATCCTCAAAAACTCGGTCCGGTCGCTCCGGATCTCGCGTTCAATACTGCCGCGAGTTTCACCACCAATACCAACTGGCAGGCGTACGCCGGCGAAACGACCATGAGCTACTTCACCCAAATGGCGGGGCTGGCGTTTCACAATTTCGTCTCTGCCGCCGCCGGAATCGCGGTAGCCATCGCGGTGATTCGCGGCTTCGTCCGCCGCGGGGCGAAGACACTCGGCAATTTCTGGGTCGATCTCACGCGTGCAATCCTGTGGATTCTGCTGCCGCTATGCATCGCGGGCACGCTGGTGCTCGTGTGGCAGGGAGTCCCCGATAATTTCAGCCCCTATGTGCATGCGCACACGCTCGAAGGCGCACAACAAACAATTGCGCAGGGACCGGCCGCTTCACAGGAAATTATCAAAGAACTGGGCACCAACGGCGGCGGCTTTTTCAACGCTAACTCGGCCCATCCGTACGAAAATCCGACACCGCTGACCAATCTGATCGAGATGTGGGCAATTTTCGCGATCGCCGCCGCTCTTACGCATACCTTTGGTGAAATGGCCGGCGACCGGCGGCAAGGATGGGCGCTGTTCGGCGTAATGGCAATTCTGTTCCTGGCCGGAACCACAGTGACGATTTGGAGCGAGCAGCGCGGCAATCCGCAATTCGCCGCCATGGGCATCAACGAAGCCGCGAGCGCAAGCCAAAGCGGCGGCAACATGGAGGGCAAGGAGACCCGCTTCGGCATCTGTGATTCGGCTCTGTGGGCGACGGTGACGACCGACACCTCATGCGGCGCGGTCAATTCGATGCATGACAGCTACACGCCACTGGGCGGCCTGGTGCCGCTGGTCAATATGCAAATCGGCGAGATCATCTTCGGCGGCGTGGGCTCGGGTCTTTACGGCATGCTGGTGATGGCGGTGCTGGCGGTGTTTATCGCGGGCCTGATGGTCGGGCGCACACCGGAATATCTCGGCAAAAAAATAGAATCCCGCGAGATGAAACTCGCGATGCTGTTCGTACTGATTTTTCCCGCCGCCATCCTGTTTCCGGCCGGGGCCGCCGTGGTGACGAAAGCGGGCCTGGCCGGCATCTCGAACCCCGGGCCACACGGTTTTTCGCAGGTGCTCTATGCCTACACGGAGGCGGCGGCGAACAACGGCTCGGCGTTTGCCGGACTCAACGCCAATACCACTTACTACAATGTCACGCTTGCGCTTGCCATGCTCTTCGGCCGCTTCATGATGAAGCTTCCAGTGCTCGCACTCGCCGGTTCGCTGGCGGGGAAAAGAGGCGTGCCGCAAAGCGCCGGCACCTTCCCCACTAACGACGCAATCTTCGTCATCCTGTTAACCGGCGTTATCCTGATTGTCGCCGCCCTCACCTTTTTCCCCGCTGATGCCCTCGGACCCATTGTCGAGCAACTCGCGATGATGCGCGGCAAGCTCTACTGAGACACGGAGGACTGAAAGATGACCGCTAAGGGCGCCGCGTTGTGGGACGGCGGAATCGTCAGGAGCGCGCTGGCTGATTCGTTCCGCAAGTTTGATCCGCGTATCCAGGCGTGCAATCCAGTGATGTTCGTGGTCGAGGTCAGTGCGCTGGCGGTGACGCTGATACTGATCCGCGACGCGCTCGGTCACAGCGCGCCCTTGAGGTTCGAGCTGCAGATCGCGCTGTGGCTCTGGTTCACTGTGGGATTCGCGAATTTCGCCGAAGCAATGGCCGAGGGACGGGGAAAAGCGCAGGCGAATAATCTGCGCAAAACGCGCACCGAAACCCAGGCCCGCCAGATCAAGGAAAATCACGAAATCATGGTGCCGGCCACCTCGCTGCGGCGCGACGACATCGTCATGGTCAAGGCCGGCGAAGTAATCCCCGGAGACGGCGAAGTGATTGAAGGCGTCGCGGCTGTCAATGAGGCGGCCATCACCGGTGAATCGGCTCCAGTGATTCGGGAAAGCGGGGGTGACCGCAGCGCGGTCACCGGCGGCACCACCGTCATCTCCGACTGGATCAAAGTCAGGATAACCGCCAATCCGGGCGAAACCTTTCTTGATCGTATGATCGAGCTGGTCGAGGGCGCCCAGCGCCAGCGCACACCCAACGAAATCGCGCTCAGTATTCTGCTCGCCGGGCTTACAATCATTTTCATGGTGGTGTGCATAAGTCTCTATCCCTTCGCCCGGTACGGCGGCACGTCATTATCACTGCCGGTGTTGGTCTCGCTGCTGGTGTGTTTGATCCCCACTACGATCGGCGGCCTGCTGTCGGCCATCGGCATCGCCGGGATGGACCGGCTGGTGCAACATAATGTGCTGGCAATGTCCGGCCGTGCCGTCGAGGCCGCCGGCGACGTGGACACCTTGTTGCTCGACAAGACCGGCACCATCACGTTGGGCGATCGCATGGCAAGTGAGTTCCTGCCAATGCCCGGCGTGACGGCTCAAGCACTGGCCGAGGCCGCGCAGCTAGCGTCATTGGCTGACGAGACACCCGAGGGACGCTCGATTGTGGTGCTGGCCAAGCGCCTCTATCAATTGCGCGGCCATGAATTGGACAGCGGCACCTATTTCATCCCGTTCTCCGCGCGGACCCGGATGAGCGGGGTCGATATCGGCGAACGTAAAATTCGCAAAGGCGCGGCCGATCAGGTGGCCAGGTTCGTACGCGACAACGGTGGGGATGCGCCCGCCGAACTGGCGGAAACGGTTGAGCGCATCGCGCGCGGAGGTGGCACGCCTTTGGTGGTTGCCGACGGCGGCGGTGTGCTGGGCGTGATCCATCTGAAAGATGTGATCAAGGAAGGCATCCGCGAACGCTTCGCGCGTCTGCGCGCAATGGGGCTCAGAAGCGTGATGATTACCGGCGATAACCCACTAACCGCCGCCGCGATCGCCCATGAGGCCGGAGTTGATGATTTCCGCGCCGAGGCGACTCCGGAAACCAAGCTGCGCTTGATCCGTGAGGAACAAGCACAAGGCAAATTGGTGGCGATGATCGGGGATGGCACCAACGATGCCCCCGCCCTGGCGCAGGCCGACGTGGGGATTGCCATGAACGCGGGCACCCAAGCGGCGCGCGAAGCTGGCAATATGGTCGATCTCGATTCGAATCCCACCAAGATCATGGAAGTAGTCGAGATCGGCAAACAATTGCTGATTACGCGCGGGGCCCTGACGACTTTTTCCATTGCCAACGACGTCGCCAAGTATTTTGCCATCGTCCCGGCCATGTTTGTGATCGGCTATCCGCAACTGCAGGCGTTGAACATTATGCATCTGGCGACCCCACGCAGCGCGATTTTATCCGCGGTCGTGTTCAACGCCTTGATTATCATCGCGCTGATTCCGCTGGCCTTGCGCGGTGTGAAATACCGTCCGCTGGGAGCGGCCGCCATTCTTTCGCGCAATCTGCTGCTTTACGGCCTCGGCGGGATCATCATTCCCTTCGCCGGCATCAAGGCGATCGATCTCGCATTGGCCGCGTTGCATTTGGCCTGAATTCGGGAGGCAAGCTCATGCGCCTGTGGACCGCGTGCAAAATGACGCTCATGATGACCTTGCTCACCGGCATCATATATCCATTCGTGATGACCGGCTTGGCTCAAGCGCTCTTTCCTTATCAGGCGCGTGGCAGCCTGATTACGCAAGACGGCCATATAGTGGGTTCGCGCTTGATCGGGCAAAATTTCACGTCTCCCGCTTATTTTCACGGACGGCCATCGGCCGCCGGCGACAAGGGCTATGATGCCGATAGCTCCGGCGGTTCGAATCTCGGCCCGACCAACAAGGCCCTGATCTCCGAGGTACGCCAGCGCCTGGAGCGGGTGTTGGAAAAGAATCCCGGCGTCGGCGCCAGACAAGTGCCAATCGATCTGGTAACTGCCTCGGCCAGCGGACTCGATCCGGAAATCAGCCCGGCCGCCGCCGCTATCCAGATAGCGCGGATCGCGAAAATTCGCGGCCTGCCGGAAAGTGCCGTGCGCAAGCTGGTGCTCACTCACACGCGGCCCCGCTGGGCGGGAATCATGGGCGAGCCGGGCGTCAATGTGCTTGAACTGAATCTCGCGTTGGATCGCGCGTGCGCCGTCCATGCCAAGCGCCAGCGGGCCGTGGCAGGGCGCTGAGAATCCGCGCGCTATTTCGGACGAAATCTCGCGATGCAAACTGGCATGAGCGAGGCGCCGCCGGACGACCGCGATGAACCATGACGATGGGCCGGAGGACGCCTTTCCTGAGCCGGCATCTTCCCAAGGCCGTCTCAAAGTTTATCTCGGCGGCGCGGCCGGCGTGGGCAAGACCTATCGTATGCTCGAGGAGGCGCATCGTTTGCGCGAACACGGGCGCGACGTGGTGCTCGGGATCATCGAAACTCATCAGCGGGCCGAAACAGCGGCGCTGCTGAGCGGGCTCGAAGCCGTCGCGCGGCGGCAGTTTCCCTACCGTGGCGTCGTGCTCGAAGAGATGGATGTGGATGCCATAGCGGCGCGCAAACCGGAGATCGCGGTAGTCGATGAATTGCCTCATACCAACGCAGCCGGCGCGCCGCACAACAAACGCTATCAGGACGTGGAACAACTGCTTGCCGCTGGCATCGACGTAATCACTGCCTTCAATATCCAGCATTTGGAAAGCCTCAATCAGTTGGTGCGGCGGATTACCGGCGTAGACATCCGGGAGACTGTCCCCGATAATTTCCTGACCCGCGCCGATCAGGTGGTCACGGTCGATATCCCTATCGAGGAACTGCGGCAACGGCTGCGCGAAGGCAAAATCTACCCGCCGGAACAGGTTGAAGCGGCGCTCAAGAACTTCTTCAAGCCCAGCAATCTCGCCGCTTTGCGCGAATTGGCGCTGCGCGAGGTCGCCCGCGATCAAAGCCGCCAGCGTGAAACGCTCCTTTTGCTGAAACGCGAAGGTGGACGTCAGACCCCCGTGGGCGAGCGCCTGATGGTTTGCCTGTCGTCAAATCCAGCGGGCGGCGGCGAGCTTTTGCGCAAGGCCGCGCGCACGGCCGCGTATCTTAACGCCGACTGGTATGCCGTGCACGTTGAAACGCCCGCGGAATCGGTCCAAAAGATCAGCACCGCCAATTTCCGCGCCCTGCTGGACAATATCAACCTGGCGGCGGATTTGGGCGCCGATGTGGTATGGCTGAAAGCGCCGGATGTTATCGCGGCATTGGTCGAATTCGCGCGCGAAAAGAAGATCAGCCGGATCGTCGTCGGCCGCACCGAACCGAGCTTGTGGAATCGCCTGCGCAACCGCTCTCTGACGCGCCGCATGCTGAACGAGGCGCGCGATTTCGATATCGAGATCGTGGCGCGGGAAACCACGAAGGCATGAACCGGCCATCGTTCCGCAAGCGCATTCGCAACGGCGCCCTGGGCATGTTGGTGGTGGCCTTGCTGGTCGGGGCGCTGGCGTTACCCGAGATTCATCGCCTCGGCGACGCCATCCGCCAAACGCTCTACCGCAATTACATTAGCATTGAAGCCGCCCAGCATATGCACACGGCACTATGGGAGCTTCAGCTCGCTATCCACGAGGGCGATGGCGCCGCCGTTCTCCCCGCGTCCCGGCGCGAGTTCAAACATTGGATCGACATCGAAGAGCATGACATCACCGAGACCGGAGAAGCCAAATTGGCCAGGGATATCGACCAGCGCGGGCGCCAATTGTTCGACGGAGTGGCGGCCGCGCAACCGCCGCCCGCGGCGGAATTCGCCCGACTGCACCGGCGGCTCGACCGGTTAATCGCGATGAACCGTGACGCGATGTTCCGCGCCAACAGCCGCGCGAACCGTATGAGTGACCGGCTGACCTATGAGTTTGCCGCCGCACTGGTGTTGCTACTGCTCTTTGGCGCGATGCTCTCGTGGACTCTCGCCTGGACCATCTCGAAGCCGCTCGATGAGTTGGCCGATCGCCTGCGGAGCTTCAGTTTGCGCGGCCCGTCGTTGCGTTTAGGCGAACAGCCGCTGGCGGAACTGCAAACCGTCGCCGCCGAGTTCAACAAAATGGCGGAGCGGCTTGAGCAGTTCGAGCGTTTGAACATCGATCGGTTGATTTACGAAAAGAGCAAGACCGAAGCGATCATCGAGAGCCTCGAAGACGGCATCGTGCTGATCGACCCCAAGGGTTGCGTCATTCATATCAACGAGATCGCGGCGATTATTCTCGGCCTCGCGCGGGAAGATGCACTCGGCAGCCCGTTTGCCGATCTCGACAGCAATTCGCCCCATTATCTCAGGGTGCGAGCCGCGCTCCATGGTGTCACCAGCCGGCCAGCGGAGGCCGCGCCGCTGGAGGTTGACCTTTACGTCCGCGGACGCGCGCACACTTATGTGTTGAAGCCAATCAAGCTCGGCCAGAGCTGCGAACAGCCGCTCGGGACGATTCTGATTCTGCAGGACGTGACCTTTTTGCGTGACAAGGACCGCGCACGTACCAATCTGGTGGCGACGCTTTCCCATGAGTTGAAGACCCCGATAACCTCGCTGGGACTATCCGCGGAGCTTCTACGGCGCGGCGAGCTCGATGATGAGCAGCGCGAAATGCTCGACGCGATTCTGGAAGACGTGACGCGCATGCGCCAACTGGCTAACAATCTCCTGGAACTGGCGCGTGCACAGGCCGCGGCGATCACCGTCCAGGCGGTGCCGCTAGACTTGCTCGAACTGGTCCGTTCGGTCGTCAAGACCTTCACGCTTCAGGCCGAGCAAAAACGCGTGAGCCTGAACACGGTCTTCGAATCCGAGTTGAGAATGCGCGGCGATCCGCTCAAGCTCTCGTGGGTGGTTTCCAACCTGGTGGCGAATGCGTTGCGCTACACGCCGGCTGGCGGAACTATCGCAATCGCTCTTTGCGGCGCGGACAGCGTCATTCGGCTGACCGTGCGTGACAGCGGGCCGGGTATTGCTCCTCAGCTTCGTGAACATCTGTTCGAACGATATGCCCAGTGGAACGTCAATGGCGCGGAAGCTGGTTCCGCGGGATTGGGACTCGCCATCGCCAAAGAAATCGTCGAAGCGCATGGAGGCCGGATTTTCGTTGACAGCGCGCCGGGCGAGGGCACCTGCTTCACCGTCGAATTGCCATTGACTCCGGAGGGCATATGGCAAACCTCCTGATCGTCGACGACGAAAAAAATATCCGTGCGCGGCTGTTCACGTTTTTTAAACATCGTGGACACCAGGCGCGGGAGGCGGAAAATGGAGAACAGGCGCTGAAGCTGCTCGCGGACGGAGCGTTCGTTGACCTGGTGCTAACCGATTACAGAATGGCCGAGTTGAACGGACTGGAGTTGCTCCGGCGGGTCAAAAGCCAATCGCCTGAAACCGCCGTGATTCTCATGACCGCCTATGCGACGGTCGAGGACGCGGTCGCCGCCATGAAGTCCGGCGCGTTCGACTACCTGCCCAAGCCATTTTCTCTCGAACAGATAGAACACGTGGTTGAACGCGCGCTGGAATTCCAACAATTGCGCGCCGAGAATCAGGCACTACGAGACACTTTGGAGGAACGCCCGCTGCTGGAGTCCGGCAGCCCCGCGATGCGCCGGCTGGTCGAGACGGCGCGACAGGCCTCCGCCAGCGAGGCGACCATCCTGCTGACCGGCGAAAGCGGCACCGGCAAAAACGTGCTGGCCCGTCAGATCCATCGCTGGAGCGCGCGCGCCGCGCAACCCTTTGTGGTGGTAAATTGCGCCACGCTTTCCGAACAGCTTCTGGAAAGCGAGCTGTTCGGCCATATGCGCGGGTCCTTCACGGGCGCGATCAAGGACAAGCCCGGACGCCTCGAAGCGGCCGATGGCGGCAGCGTTTTTCTCGATGAGATCGGTGATTTGAGCCCGGCACTGCAAACCAAGTTTCTGCGTTTTGTTCAGGAGCTGAGTTTTGAGCGAGTTGGCGCCAGCGCGACCATCCGGGTAAATACCCGGATTATCGCCGCATCGAATCGCGATCTGGCGGTCGAGGTGGCGGAGCACCGGTTTCGCGACGATCTGTTCTATCGCCTCAATGTGATTACCCTGCGCGTGCCGTCGCTGCGCGAGCGCTCTGAAGATATTCTGCCACTGGCGGAGCGCATGCTGCGCGCGGCGGCAATACGTAATCGCCGCCCCCATCTGCGCTTGTCGACGGAGGCGGCAACCGCGCTGACGAGTTACTCATGGCCGGGAAACGTGCGCGAACTCCGCAACGCCATCGAGCGCGCGGCGGTGCTCGCCACCAGTGACATGCTTACACCGGAACATCTCCCCGACAGCCTCTTTCGGCCATCGTCTGACAAGCCATTTCCGCTCGCATCCGCGAGCAGCCTTGAAGACCTCGAGCGCGAGCATATCGTGCGGGTCCTGGCCGAATCGCCGACGCTCGAAGATGCCGCTCAGACCCTCGGCATCAACGCCTCCACGCTGTGGCGCAAACGCAGACGCTACAAGCTCGACTGACATCAGCGGCGACGCAGCCGCCCACGCCAGTATCCGAGGAAATTGGCGCATTCCAACTCATGACGCAGTGCGCCTTCGGCATCACCGCGTGCCGCCGCCATGACCATGCGGATGGTATTGCGCATCAACTTGTCGAAATGGTTGTGCGTCCGGCCGGCGCCATTAGCACTGCCGACACCGAACGCGAACGCCTTGCGCCGAAAATAGGCGCGTGTCATCCGCTCCTTGCCAATTCGATGATGGACGCGGGCGCGCGGCGCGAACCCGATAAGCCCGCCCCGCGCCATAATCCGCTCGAACAGTTCGGTGTCTTCGCCCGACATCGGATTGCCGCCGACCACACCCAAGTCCTCGCGAAAGCGTCCGGAGCGCTCGAAAGTCGCGCGCCTGAACCCCGCGTTGACGCTGAAGTAATTATGAACGGTTTCGATTTTGGCTCGAGGCTGACGAGCCAACCGGCCCTCGTCATGCACCGCGAGACGAATATAAAGGCTTGGCCCCAGCCATTTCGGCGGCGGGCTTTCCCAAGACGGCAGCACCATCCCGCAGGCGGCGTCGAGCCGCCGCTGTGCGATTTCTTCAATTAATGCCGCGGCCCAATCCGGCTCCGCCACGGCGTCATCATCGATGAACAGAATGTACTCGCCAGTGGCTTCTTGCAGCGCGCGATTGCGGGCGAAACTGGAGCCCAAACACAGCTCTTTGACATACCTAATCGGGAACGGCGCCGCGCGCGCGGCGTGTTCGACGACAGCCACGGTCTGGTCACTCGAATTGTTATCGACGACCACGGCTTCAGTCTGCCATCCGAGCGGCAGTTGTTGCGCCGCGACACTCACCAGTGTGGCCGCCAGGGTGTGCGCGCGATTGTGCGTCGGGATGGCGATCGTCAGCCTGGTGCTCACGAGGGCGGTCGCTGGGGCGGTGGTTACGACGGGTCCGCCGGAGTAGCCCGCGCACTCCCGGGTGAGGACGCCGATTGTTTATGCTTGCCAGGGGCGCCGTTTGATGACGGGTTCGCCCGGGACGGTTCGGCCTGCAAGGGCGAGAGCGATTGTGTAAAAGCGACCGAGCTCACGGTCACATAAGGCGCCGCGTCCCGCTGTACTTGGACCGGCGCGGAAAGAATAAAGCCGAAATTCCGCGTCTGATTGTGTGCCATCGGCAGCACCGGTTCAGCGAAGCTGGTGAAAACGATCGGGGTGGCAA
>JBOHWL010000092.1:0-7945 GCA_050736615.1 Binataceae bacterium (SeqCode)
CTACGACTTTGATTGCTCGAAATAGGTTAGTACGTCGGCAAGCGGCACCACGTCGCCGTATTTGCTGTCCATGTCAAACAAACTGGCCACGTGCGGCTCCTGAGCGCGATCACCGACGGCCTCTTCCGGTATTATCGGCCGAAAACCGTACGACAACGCGTCCACCACGGTCGCGCGTACACACCCGCTGGTGGTGCACCCTGTTACAACGACGGTATCGACACCGCGCGACACCAACGTCGACGCGAGCGGAGTCCCTAGAAATGCCGAGGCGTATTTCTTAGTCAAGAACAGGTCCTCAGCTTCGCGATGCAGCCGGGGGTCAAGTTCGACAAGATCTGAGCCGATCTTGAGCTCAAGCAGGCTTGGCGCCTTTTGCGGCCAAAGTCCACCATCACCAGGAATACTCGGGTCATATGCCACGATGGTGTACACGATGGGTGAGCGGCTCTTGCGTGCTGCCGGCACAAGCTGGGTGATTGCCTTTATCTGGGCATCAAGATTACCCGCCATGGGCGATTTCTCCGGCGCGGTAAATCCGAGCTGCATATCGATCACCAGCAGTGCCGGACGCTTGCCATAGCCGATGCGATGTCCCATACCGGCACGTTTGTAAATGGCGTACTTATCCTCTGCCATCGTTAGTATCTCCGTATCGTAGGCAGGTTGAAATTCCGTTGCCTGTTCAACTGCCGTGCGGCTTCATCGTTTGCTCGACCGGTCATCCAAAACCCTTGTCGCCGACAATTTCGCCGTTTTCCATCACCAATCTTCCCCGCAGAAAGGTCATCACCGGGGCGCCCTACACTTTGCGGCCTTCCCACAGTGAATAATCAGTGCGTCCGCGATATCGGCCACGGCCAAGTGTGAGCTCCGCGTCCTGGTCGATAACGATCAGATCGGCATCAGAGCCCACTGCCACAGCTCCCTTTCTTGGATAAATGCCATACATTCGCGCCGCATTCTCGGAGAGCACCCGCGAGTGTTACCAGGTCAATTCCGCGTCGATTGATGGCCTCGTCAAAGAGGAGCGCAAGAGTGTCGGCGATTTGCATGTTGACGCCAACGCGGCACTCCCAGAAATCGCCGCTCTCTTTGAAGCGCGCCGAGTAGGTCAGGCTGTCGGTGCCGACCACCGATAACGTTCCCTCCTTGATGCCGCGCCACAACCGCTCGCGGTCCCTCTCAAAACGAATCGGCGGCTGGATTTTACCCTTGGCGCCAGCGCCCTTGGCGTCCATTTCAGTCTTTGTGGTCGAAAGGAAATAGGCAATGGTCTCGCTCACAATCGGAAAGCCCTGCGACTTCAGTGTGGCGATTGTCTCCACGCTTTGTGCGGCGCTGATATGCACAGGGTAAAGCGGGCAGCCAAGCTGATTCGCGATCTGACCGTAGGTGTAAATCTGTACGCTTTCGGCCCATTCGGGGCTGCTCTCAGCCCACGCTGTAAGGTAATCCCGCCTGCCCGAACGTCTCAGCTCGTCGATGAGGATTCCCCGTACATAGGGGTCTCAGCATGAATCATCGGGAACACCGGGCGTCCCGCGGTAGAGATCGTGCGGCAGGCCTCGTAGAAAAAACCGGGGCTGATGCCGTCGCGGCTCATACCGAAAGCCTCGGCCTCTTCGCCCACATAGCCGGTGAAAAATTTGTATGAGACACCACCCTGCTTGGCGATGGCGGGAATTTGTTTCACCTGGTCCAACGTATTAACGACGCAGGTGATCTTGAAGTCGCACCAGCTGCGCGCTTCGCCGCACCTGATTGCGCGCGAATAAAGTTCGAGCAGTGAATCGCTTCCATCAGCGTGGTTGTTGCAATCGTGGTGACGCCACCGATAAGGCAATCGCGCGAGTCATACTGAAAGTCAGTCGCCATCGCATCGTCGCCGAACGTGTCGCTCACGCCGAAATGCACATGCGGATCGAACAGCCCCGGCATAACGATTCGACCGCGCAAATCGATTTCCCGTCGCGCGGAGCCAATCGTCTCGTCTGCGCCGACGCCTACGATGCGCTCGCCAGCGACGGCCACTGCTCCATTGATGGGCCCCGAGGGCGTGACAATAAGACCGTTTTTGAGAACTAAATCATGCGCCACCGGAGAAACTCCTTCGGGCGCTTCAGATCGCGCCCAGCCTCACGGCGCATTGCGCGGCGCGTTGATCAGAACGAAGTGTTTGAAACCGATTGTCCTTGTCGCGGGCTTTACCAAAGCCTGATAAACTTGTCAATGAACCTTGGATTTCATTGTGCGGAACCGAGTCACCATGTTTTTGTATTTATGGCGTAGGTCATTCGTTCGCCCAATCGCTTCATTATTCGAAAGATGCGTTAAGAACGAAGTTGAGGAGGATCGCCCATGCTCGCCATCGATGCTGATAGCCATTTCATGGAGCCGCTCGACCTTTTTGAGAAATATATCGATCCAAAATTCCGCGCGCGCGCCTTTAAAGCGGTAACCGATCCCGCCACAAAGCAGCCACTGCTCGTCGTTGATAACAAGCCTCTGAAACTACTCGACGTGGAGGAATTCCTTAGCGCGGTATGCGGCTATGGGCAGAAGGAGAGCGGGCGCGATCTGGATAGCTTCGATCGCGAGCTGCCGTACAGCGCCGACTGGCTGGACATGGATAAACGAGTCAAATTCCTGGACCACGAAGGGTTTGCCGCCCAGGTCATTTATCCCACCATCGGCCTGCTGTGGGAGGATACGGTCGTCGATCCGGCGCTTGCCGATGCGCTCTGTCGGGCCTATAACACCTGGGCGCTGGAACTCTGCGCGCGGCATAAGGACCGTCTTTATCCGGCCGCACACCTATCGCTGCGCGACCCTGCACTGGCGGTTCGCGAACTGAAACGGGTCGCAAAACTCGGCTGCCATTCCATATTCGTTGGAGCGGCGCCCCACAATGGCAAAAGCTTCGGTGATCCAGCTTACGATCTCATATGGGCCGCCGCCCAGGATCTCGATATTGCCGTCGGACTGCACTTGGTCGGCCACGCGCACTATCCAGGAAGCGAATACTTTCGCGGGCGAGATCCCGGCTTCATGTGGGTTACGATGAATGTGATTCAGGATCCCCGGATCGCGCTCGCCACAATGGTTTACGATGGCGTCTTTGAACGATTTGAGCGTTTGCGGGTGGCGACCATCGAGGCAATGGCAGGTTGGATCGGTGAATGGCTGGAGCGCTTCGAGTACCGTTACAAGTACATGAAGCAAACTTCGCGCATGAAGCGTTCGCCGACCGAATACTTCAACCGCAACATCTGGATCAGCGGAGATCCGGAGGAACGCCTGTTTCCGGTGATGGTGCAGTTTGCCGGGGACGACAAGTTCTTCATCGGCTCCGATTATCCGCATGCCGAAGGTTTTGTCGATCCGATTCGATCAACACGTGAGCGGCTTTCCTCGTTATCGCCGCAGTCAGTGGACAAGATTCTGGGAGCTAACGCGCGCAAGTTTTACCGCATCCCCTGAAGATTCGGCACGGCGGCTGGCGCCGCATCGCGGATTACATTTCTCGTTGTTGCCGTGCCCGAACTCAAAGATTTGCTCCAGTTGGCGGTCGAAGAGTTCTCCGGTGATGCCAACAGCATATAGGAGCCGGCGTAGTCTCGTGGCTCAGGCAATTTGCCATGCCTTGCGGCAAACAGCCCCATCGCTCGGATCGTCATATGAAATCGCGAGGAATAGAGCGATTCCATTGGCGATGGCAGACCTCGTTCGCGCCTTCCCAGGCGTGTAAACTTCCCTGTAGCAGGAAGTGATTGCGGGTACATGACAGCCGCATTCGCGTTTCGATGCGGATTTGCCATGCGTTCCGCGATATTGTCTGGATCCATCGTAGTTCAGCTACTGCGCTGAGGGGATCGTCCTCCTCAACGTGGTATAGAGATTTACTCTCCGTGCCCAGCTCCAGACCAATGCGGTCGATACGCTCGATGCGGGTATCACCGCGACGGAGTATCGTCGGTTTCTCAGGGGGCGCCGACTCAGGATCGGGCAGCGGCGACACCAGCGCGTCCATAGCTTGGGATGGGCGCACCGGCAGATCGAGTGTGCCACTTGAGATCAGCAGTGTCGCCTGCTCGGGACTCGGCCAGACCATCGGCCAGTAAGCCGTCGATAGGGCGAGCCTCACCCTGTGGCCGGCCGGGAATACCGCGGCCGCGTCGTTGAGCTCGATACGCACCCGATAGCGTTCTCCTATCACCAGCGGTGCGGGCTTTTCGTCTCCGTCGCGATGGGTGAGGTTGAGCACGCCAAAGCTGACACGTAGTGATTCACCGGACGGATGCACATCGCACAGCCGAACCGCCAGGTTCGCAATTGGCCGGTCGGACGCGACATCGAGCGTGACGATCGCGGCACCGAGGATCTCGATCCGCGAATCGAGTGGCGGCGTCTCGAAGACCAGGGAACGCATGTCGTCTTCTTGCTGGTCGCCTGCCTGATCGCATCCGCGACCGAATGGAACCCAGTCTCCTGCGCAGTTACCAACCGTCTGCGGTGAGCACACTGCCCGAACCGTTAAAGATGCCGGTGCGTCTCGCAGCCGCTCATCAGTCAAGTACAGCCGCCAGGGAGTTACTCCCCTTGGTGGCCAGGAGGGTTCTGAAATCCACCGCCCTGGCAACACCTCGTGATGCGACGCGGGTTTCACGCTTTCCGTCATCCAAGCCCGCAGCATAGGTTCATCCATCACGCCTGTATCGACACCCTTCAGCCAATAATCCCACCAACGCAGCATTTCTTGCAGGAACCCGATCTGCGGGCCAGGAAGTGCAAAATGCGGATAGGCATGTGCCCACGGCCCGATGAGGCCCTTACGAGGTACCGTCAGTCGCTCGACCAGGCGTGGAATTGCATTCGTATAACCATCGGCCCAGCCGCCGACGGCGTACACCGGGCAGTGGATCGCCTGGTAATCTTCACACACCGATCCACGCTTCCAATAAGCATCCCGCCGCTGGTGCCGCAGCCAAGTTTCGAAGAACAGCGGAACCTTCTCCAAGCGCTCCACCCACATCGCCCGCCAACTATCGCCGGCAAGTATCGGGTCGGGCGGAAGGCACATGGTGCCGAAAAAGAACGACGCCCACTCGAGCCCGGCCGTCAGCAGCGTGCCGCCCATGTAGTGAACATCATCGGCGTATCTATCATCGGTTGAGCAGATGGTTACGATTGCCTTCAGTGCCGGAGGCCGGCGCGCTGCAATCTGAAGTCCATTAAACCCGCCCCAGGAGATTCCCATCATGCCGACCACGCCACTGCACCAGGGTTGGGCCGCCAACCACGCGATCACCTCGACACCATCCTTCTGCTCTTGCTCGGCGTACTCGTCGAACAGCAACCCGCCCGACTCGCCGCTACCTCGAAGGTCGACGCGAACGCACGCGTAGCCGTGGCCGGCGAGATAGGGATGTGTCAGCGCATCTCGTTCGTAAGTCCCATCGCGCTTGCGGTATGGAAGATATTCCAGAATCGCGGGAACTGGGTTCTGTTCGGCATCGTCCGGCAACCAGATGCGGGCTGCCAGCATCGTACCGTCTTTCAACGGTATCGACGTGTGCTCAATAATACGCACGGTCTTTGGAAAAGTCGTGACAATCACGGAGGCACTCCGAATTGGGCAACACTATGGAACTCCCTGAGGCCATCAACGGTACGCCCAGCGAGACGGATCCATACAGTGGAGCGACGAAAGCCCGTGTTCGATTCGCTGAGCACCGTGCCGTTTGGATCGTCGCCTTGTCCTGCGACAGCGGAGCAAGCGGCACCCCAACTCCTACCACAACGGCGCAATCCTGGTGTCCCGGTGAGCCAGACCTAATAGGTCTGGGCGCGGACGCCATTAAGTCACGTTGCCGGAGATCCCGCTGTCTGGGTGCCTTTTGCTGGCCCCGTCGCGGACCTCATTGTCGGCGAAGCGGTTGATCTAGCTAGCTACACTGCCAGCCGTCCGCTTTGCCGCGAGTGCATATTGTGGAGAATAATTTGGGCGGCAAACTTTAAAAGCACAATCGGAATTGGGGTAACCGAGGAGGTCGGATGCACCGCTTAATCGATCGGTTCGACCAAAAGTTGGCGCGCGCCGGCCTTGAGACCCTGCCGGCCGCCGTCGCCGCCCAGGGCGAGCGCGCCGGCCGCCGCTTCATCGAATTTTTCACCGCGGCCATCCGCAACCGCAACACGCGGATGGCTTACGCGCGGGCGGTAAAGCGGTTCTTCGACTGATGCGAGGAGCACCGGCTCGGCCTCGATGACATTGAGCCGATTGCAATTGCCGCCTACGTCGAACAGCTGGGTGCAGAGGCGGCCAAGCCGACCGTCAAGCAGCACCGGGCCGCGGTGCGCCAGCTGTTCGATTACCTGGTCACCGGCGGCATCCTGCCATCCAACCCGGCGGGTTTCGTCCGCAGCCCCAAATACGTGGTCAGGCGCGGCAAGACCCCGGGTGCTGACTGCCGACCAGGCACGGCAACTCCTGGATTCTATCGATGCGACGGAGCTCAGCGGAATTCGCGGCCGCGCCCTGATCGGTGTAATGGTTTACAGCTTCGCCCGCGTGAGCGCGGTAGCATCGTTGCGGATCGAGGATTACTTCGAAAACGGCAGGCGTACCTGGCTGCCTCTGCACGAAAAAGGCGGCAAGCGCCACGAAGTGCCCTGCCACCATGATCCGGCAACTCCGCGGCCTTGGCCTGGATATCGTCTTTCAATCGCTGAGCAGCGTCCGGGTTGTCGTCAGAAATGTAATCAACAATTGACAGCAGATCGGCGCGGGTGGTTTCGCGCCATTCAAGCACGCGCACGACGCTTCCGGTCGATTAACGCTTGCGCCTCATGCATGATCCGTCGATGCGGAACCGTCGGATGTGTGTCCGCCAGCGCTTCCTGCACCTTTGCACGAAACCATGCGTCGTAGGTTTCCGGATCGGCGGCTAGGCCCGCCGGGAGCGCAGCCTCCTTGGCGACGCGGGTCAGCAGGATGCGCACGGCGTCCGAAACCGTCAGGCCGAAGTCCGCAAGCTTTTCCGCCGCCGCCGTCTCAACCTTATCGTTCACGCGGACACGCAGCTATTGCGCCGGATGTGGTCTTCGAATGTATCGGCGAACCCGGCACGCTCGCCCAAGCGATCACCTATGCCGCGCGCGGCGGCCGCGTCTGCGTGTTGGGCTTTTCGATGCGCGATGACGGTTTTCCACCCGGTCTGGCGATGGCCAAGGAGTTGGACGTGGCCTTCAGCCTGGGCTTGGAGCCGGGTGAAGGCGAGACCGTGATCGGGGCCCTGGCTTCCGGACGTTTTTCAGCCGAGCCGTTGATTACGCATACGGTGGGGTTGAACGAACTGCCGCGCGCCTTTGCGGCACTCCCCGCCGCCACCAATCAGGTCAAGGTAATGCTGGAATTCCCCCCGGGTTAGCGAGACCTCTGCGCAGGTGTCTTTTGTCATTCCGAGGACGTGTGAATTTTGAATTGGCGGGCTTATGGACAGGCAGGGCTCTTTTTTCTGTCATCCTGAGCAAAGCGAAGGACCTCGCGCGGTCCTCCGCGCGTTAATTCGATGGGCGACACCTATTACGTCTATATCATGAGCAGTAAATCAGGCGTGCTGTATATTGGTTCGACCAACGATTTGGAACGCCGCGTAATTGAGCACAAGAGCGGATTGCTTGGTGGCTTTACGAAGAAGTACCGGGTAACACGGCTGGTTTATTTCGAAGAATTCGATGAGCCGGCTCTGATGGTCGCACGAGAAAGGCAACTCAAGGGATGGACCCGGAGACGAGAGCTTGAGCTGATTCACCAGCAAAACCCCGCGATGTCCGATTACGCGCGGAGGACCGCGCGAGGTCCTTCGCTTCGCTCAGGATGACTACATTCGGAGTCCCGCGAAATCCCGCACATAGTGCGGCGCTGCGGCTGGTATTGCCA
>JBOHWL010000093.1:0-13242 GCA_050736615.1 Binataceae bacterium (SeqCode)
CGCCCATGGTCCATCGCGTGCAAGGTGATGCCGGTTTCAACCCCAACACGCTCGGCCGGATTTCAACGCTGGGCCGCGTCGGCCAGCCCGAAGAAATCGCGCGCATGGCGTTGTTCTTGGCCAGTGACGACGCGTCATTCGCGACCGGTGCGCCGTTCGTGGTCGATGGCGGCTGGACAGTCTCCTAACAGCGGTTGAAAGTCGAGCAAGGTTTTTGCGTGATTAGCGAACATACTACACACGAGAACTATAATTCCTTAATTCATGAGGTAGCTTTGCCAAAATGGCTGCGATCACTCGCTTGCGCAACCAAGTAGCGCTCGTCACCGGCGCCGCCCAGGGCATCGGCCGCGCCATCGCCATACGACTCGCCGACGAGGGTGCCAAAGTGGCAATCGGCGATATCCAGGCCGATGTGGCCCACAGGACTGCGGACGAAATCAAGGCCGGCGGGGGCGCCGCGCTCGCCGTCCAGCTTGACGTCACCGACTTGAACCAGGCGATCGCGGCCGCCGATACGGTCGAACGCGAACTCGGTCCCATCGACATCCTGGTCAACAACGCTGGATGGGACAAGCTCGAACCGTTCGTCCAGAGTGAGCCGGAGACTTGGGAGCGGGTGATCGCGATCAACTATCGCGGCCTGCTCAATTGCTGCAAAGCGATCGTGCCGCGCATGCAGGCGCGTAACCACGGCAAAATCGTTTCCATCGCCTCCGACGCCGGCCGCGTCGGTTCCAGTGGCGAGGCGGTTTATGCCGGATGCAAGGCGGGCATTATCGCCTTTTCCAAAACTCTCGCGCGCGAGGTCGCCCGCAACGGCATCAACGTCAACGTGGTCTGTCCGGGACCGACCGAAACCGCGCTGCTCAAGGGTGTCATGGAAGCGCAGCCCAAGGTGCTCGAGGCGATGAAACGCGGCATCCCGCTGCGCCGTCTGGGCCAACCCGAGGACCTCGCGGGGGCGGTCGCATTTTTCGTTTCGTCCGACGCCGATTATGCAACCGGGCAGGTGTTAAGCATCAGTGGCGGCCTCACCATGGTCGGATGACCCAAAAGGGGCTCAAGGGCGACGAGTTGTCTTCGACGGAGGGGAGATAATGGCGGCAGGTGGCTCGATGGATATAGAAAAGGCGAAGAAAGTCGCGCAGGAGGTAGTCGGCGATGTCGCCTCGGTGATGCATGGAGCGCTCTGCTATATCGGCGACCGCCTCGGCTTGTTCAGGTCGATGATGGACGCGGGCGCCGTCACGGTCGATCAACTCGCCGAGCGCACCGGACTCAGTTCGCGCTACCTGCGCGAATGGCTGGGCGCGATGGCGGCGGCGCATTACGTTGAATACGATGGCGCCGCGGGCACCTACTTCCTCACGCCTGAGTATGCGGCGGCGCTCGCCGATGAAGATTCGCCCTTTTTTATCTGCAGTTATTTCCAGATGGCGCAATCGCTCATGATGGTGGCGCCCGAGGTTGCCGAAGCCTTCAAAACCGGCAAAGGCGTGACCCAGGCGCAGTATCCAGCGGGAATGTTCGAAGCCGCCGAACGCAATTCGCGCGTGCGTTACAAGCATAAGCTGCTGCGCAAATGGCTGCCCGCGATGCCGCAAGTGGTCGCCGCGCTCGAGACCGGTGGCACCGCCGCCGACGTCGGATGCGGCGGTGGCCGCGCCGCCATCATGATCGCGCGGAGCTTTCCCGCCTGTCACGTCTGGGGTTTCGACATTCACGCGGAGTCGCTGGCACGCGCGGGCCGCAACGCCGAAAATGCCGGTGTCGCGGACCGTGTGAGATTCGAGTTGGCCAACGGACGCGAATTGCCCGGCACCTTTGACTTTATTTCGACTTTCGACGTGGTTCACGACGCTGTCGATCCGCTCGGCCTGATGAGCACCATCCGGCGCGCGCTCAAACCGAACGGCACTTATCTTATCCAGGAAATCAACACTTCCGCCGACCTGCGAGACAATCTCAAGCCGATGGGGAAAATGCTCTACTCCGTCAGCACGTTGTACTGCATGACGACTTCACTCGCCCATGGCGGCGCAGGCATCGGCAGCCTGATGGGCGAGGCTAAGGCGCGCGAGCTGGCGCGGGCGGCGGGTTTCTCACAATTTACCCGGTTGCCGATCAAGGATGACTTCGCGGTCTTGTATGAACTGCGCCCTTGATAGCGATAGTTTGCCCAGTTGGTGTAAAGGCGGGAGCATTTCTCGATGCCCATCGCCGCTGTAGTCAGATCCCGCTTTGCGAAGGTTCATGTTTGTTGCGTGAGGACCAAGGATGGATAATTCCAAGACTAAGTTTGGGCTTACCCTACCAAATCGGGGCGTGATTATCGGCGCGACGACTGTGCCCGAGATGTTGGCTTTGGCCGAACGGGCGGAAGCCGCCGGATGGGATTCCGTCTGGGTCGGCGATTCGATTTTTGCCAAGCCGCGGCTGGACGCGCTAGTTTTGCTGGGCGCACTCGCCGCCCGCACCAAGCGGGTCAAGCTTGGACCCGCCTGCTTCGCCAGCACGCCGTTACGCGACGCGTTGACGCTGGCCTATCAATGGTCGAGTCTCGACCTACTGTCCGACGGCCGCACCGTCTTCGTCGCATGCCAGGGCGCGCCCGAAGGCGGCGGCGCATTCGACCGCGAATTCGGCATTTTCGGCGTGCAGCCGTCAAGCCGGATGCGGCGGATGGAAGAGGCCATCGAGATTATGCGGCTGACCTCGTCGCGCGAGCATGTGGATTACGAGGGCCAATACAACCGCTTCCGCGACGTCACGGTTTTGCCGCGTCCGGTGCAACAGCCGCTGCCGATTTGGGTGGTCTCGAATCCTGATCTGAAAAAAAAACGCAATGCGGAGAGGGGCTATCGCCGCGTCGCGCGGCTCGGCGATGGTTGGATGACGACCTGGAAATCACCCGCCGAGGTGCGCACTTCAATCGAGCTGATTCGTGGATATGCGCGGGAAGAGGGCCGCACTTTGCCCGCCGACTTCGAGGTGTGCGTCTATTACAACATCAACGTGAACGAAAATCGCGACTACGCGCTGGAAGAATCCAAGCGTTTTCTCGATACCTACTACAGCGTCGATTATCATCGCGCGATGCTCGAATCATGGGTCGCGATGGGCTCGCCGGCCCAATGTATCGACAGTATCCGCGCCTATATCGAGGCTGGTGCAACCACGATCACGCTGCGCCTCACCGGCTATGAACAGGAGCGTCAATTCAAGCGTGTCACCGAGGAAGTCCTGTCCGCTTTTCTTTGAGCCTTCCTGACACGCACCGGCGCCGGCATGAAGACATCGCGCGCGATTAAACGGCGTGGGTTTCGTTGCGTCAACCCGCTCGCAAGGGCAGATTGATGAACGGAGACACCCATCATGAGCATCACCAAGCCCTCCACGCGTTCGGCCGAGATCCGCGCTCGCGCCGGCCATCCAATTATCGATTCCGACGGCCATGTGGTCGAATTCGAACCCGCCCTGCTTGATTACATTCGCGCGGTAGGCGGGACAAAAATACTTGAGCGTTATAAATCGGCGTGGGACACCGCCTACTATTTCCGCTGGAATCACCTCTCGCCCGAGGAACGCCGCGAATTCCGCGTGCCGCGCCCGGTATGGTGGCCCTATCCGACCAAAAATACCTACGATCGCGCGACCGCCGCGCTGCCGCGGCTGCTCTATCAGCGACTCGATGAGATGGGTCTGGATTTCACGGTCCTCAATCCGAGCCAGGGACTGTTCGCGTCCCATATCGGTGATGACGAGCTCAGACCCGCGGTATGCCGCGCCTTCAACAACTACCATGCCGATATTTTCCGTGAATACGCCGACCGCATGACGCCGGCGGCGTGCGTGCCGATGCATACGCCGGCCGAAGCTATCGCCGAGTTGGAGCATGTGGCCGAACTCGGGCTGAAGGTTGTGATGATGGCGGGATTCGTCCGGCGGCCGATCCCAGGATTGGCGAAAAAAGCACCGGAACTCGCACCCTACCTGACCTGGATGGACACCTTCGGTCTGGATAGCGAATACGACTATGACCCGGTATGGCAAAAGTGCGTGGAGCTGGGTTTCGCGCCGACCTTTCATTCCTTCGGACTGAATTGGGGGATGCGCACCTCGATTTCGAATTTCATTTATAACCAAATCGGCCATTTCGGCGCCGCCGCCGAGGGAATTTGCAAAGCATTGTTTCTGGGCGGGGTCACACGCCGTTTCCCGACACTTAAATTCGCCTTCAAGGAGGGTGGCGTGGGCTGGGCGTGCGCGCTCTATTGCGCACTGTACGAACGATGGCATAAGCGCAGCCGCCAGATGATAGAGAACGTTAATCCGGCCAATCTCGACCGTGCGCTCTATCGGCAACTATGCGAAGAATATGGCGGCCGGTTCACCCAGGGCCGGCTTGACGGCAACCTGGTGCCTTCGGAACTGGAGGGCGGCGGCGGCGGTGAGCCATCGCAGCGGGACGAATGGGAAAAATGCGCGATCACGAGCCCGCGTGACATTCACGACCTGTTCGTGCCGCATTTCTTCTTCGGCTGCGAAGGCGACGATCGCGTCACCGGCTGGGCCTTCGACTCACGCCGCAATCCGCTCGGAGCCCGGCTCAACGCGGTCTATGGTTCCGACCTCGGCCATTACGATCTGCTGGATATGCGCGACGCCGCGGTTGAAGCCTATGAAGGGGTCGAAGACGGCTTGATGACCGAGCGCGACTTCCGCGACTTCGTCTTCATCAACCCAATCAAGCTTCACGCCGCGATGAATCCCAACTTTTTCAAGGGCACCGTAATCGAGCATGAAGCGGAGCGCACCCTGGCGGACCTACGCGCCGCCGGTGAACTACCGCAAGTCAATGATAGCGCCGGCGCGGCAGCGCGTTAATCGCCGCCGCCGCTACGGCCAGTGCCATCGCGGCGGCGGAATTCAAACGTCTCGCCCGGTCTGGAAGGAGTGGCTTTTCTACATCTTTTCGAGCAACGTCTTCATATCGTCGGCGTGCTCTTCTTCCACCTTCAGAATATCCTCGATGAGCTTGCGCGTGGTCGGATCATCGTCGCGCAGCCAGCGCACAATTTCGGAATAGGATTCGATCGCGATACGCTCTGCAACCAGGTCCTCCTTGATCATCGAGACCAGATCGGTGCCTTCTTTATATTCGGAGTGGCTGCGCGCGGAGAGACCGTCCGGACCGAAATTGGGCTTGCCATTGAGTTGCGTGATGCGCTCGGCGACTGAATCCGCGTGCTGCTGCTCCTCGGCGGCATGCTGCGAGAACTCCGCCTTGGCCGCGTCGGAATTGATTCCAGCCGCCGTGTAGTAGTGACGTTTATAGCGCAGCACACAGACCAGTTCCGTCGCCAGCACGTCATTGAGAACGTTGAGAACCTTTTCGCGATCGGCCTTGTAGCTTTCGGTAACGGCGCCATGCTCCATGTGCCGGCGTGCCCGATCGCGAATCTTTTGAACATCGGCAACGAATTCGCTCATATTATACTCCTCTTTCGATTAGTCAGCGGACGCGACGACCGTGCTGTTTGCGCGCATATTTCTTTGCGGATGCGCGGCGTTATATTGGCCGCGTATCGCGCCCTATCGTGGCGCCCGCGCCGTCGCATTTTTCAAGTATGGCATGACCTGCTTAACGAAGCGCTCCAGCGATCGCATTATCTCGCGATGCGGCATCCCGCCGAAATTATTAATCAAGGACATGTGCGTTGCCCCCAAAGCTTCATAGTGGGCAAACCTCGCCAGGCACTGTTCGGCATCGCCGAAAATAACCTGGTTCGGATACATCAACTCGTACTCTTCATGCAGCCGCTGGAAAATGCCACCGATACCCGCATAGCTCTGATACTGTGACGGGTCCGCGTCGACGCGGTTCGCTTCCGCCGCCAGTTCGAAATAATTCGCCATGAACTGGCGTGGATATTCACGCGCGTGATCGGCGGATTCGCCTTGAAAAAAGTGCATGCACATCATGACCTCGCGCGTGCCCCGATCATGACCGGCGCGCCGCAGCGCGTCGCGATACCACCCAACCCTGGTGAGCGCATCCTCCGGACCGCTCACGTATGGGACATACATCAGGTGATAGCCATTTCTACCGGCGAATTCGAACGATTCCGGCGTGAAGATACATGCAACATAGATGGGCGGATGCGGCCGCTGCACCGGTTTCGGAATGACATTCACCCCGCGCAGGGTGCGATAGGTCCCCGCGTGAGCCGCCGGCTCGTCACTCCAGGCTTTGAGAATGATCTCGTGCGCTTCATCAAAGCGCTTGCGGCTTTCTTCCATCGGCACGTTAAAAGCATCGTATTCGGCACGCTGAAAAGCCCGCCCGATGCCGAAATCGAGACGGCCGCCACTGAGGTTGTCGACCATCGCGAACTCCTCGGCAACCCGCACCGGATCGTTAAGCCCGATGAGTGCGACGCTCGATCCGATGCGGATTTTGCGGGTACGCTGCGCCGCCGCCGCCGCCAGCACCGGCACCGAGGGAATCATGCCGCCATAACGGAAGAAATGATGTTCCGCGAACCACACCGCATCGAAGCCGTTCTGATCGATAAACTCGACCTGTTCGAGAATCTCGCGGTATAGTTGCGCGGCCGAGCCGTTGCTCTGAGGCCAGTAAGTGGGCAGGTAAAATAGCGACAGCTTCATGTTCCCGTCTCCGCGGCTCGCACCTCGGGGATAAGGCCCGGATCCACGCGCCGGTTCCATGCCAACCCGTTGACTGTGTCCGCCACAACTTGATTCGAAGGCAAAGATACACTGGCATAAAGACGCTCGCCAGCATCCCGTTTGTCACCCTGTCCGTCGCCGTTTCATTCGCGAAGGGTCGATCATTGAAGCTCGATGCGCGTTCGAATAGCTTGCTTCACGTGCCGTGGAAACGGAGGTGCGAAGAGTGACGCTATCTGACAGGTGTTGGTGCGTGGCCCGAGGTGTAATCAGCATTGGCGCGGCCGTAGCCTTACTGATGATAATCGGCGCAACCGCCCGCGCCCAAGGTGAAGCGGCCGGCGCTGGCGCTCCGGCGCTATCCACAGGTAAACAGGATTTCGATAAATATTGTGCGCGATGTCATGGCACTAACGGCAAAGGCCATGGTCCGGACCTTTATATCCTGTCAGGCGTACATCCATCCAACTTGACTGTGCTGACTGAGAAAAACGGCGGTGTGTTTCCCTATCAGCAGGTCGTGGATATCATTGACGGCCGCAAAGTCCCACCGTCCCATAAACGCCTGGACATGCCTTTCTGGGGCGTGCAGTTCCAACCGTCGGGTAAGGAATTCACCGCGAAGAGCGACGCGTTAGTCAAAGCGCGCATCGACCGCTTGGCCAATTACATCAAAAGCATGCAAGTTAAATAGCGAACATTCCACCCGACGGCGCCATTATCCTAACAAGCCACCAACTGCCGGCTGCCTTAAGGCTCGGCCGCGCCCGGCACTGAATGTTGCCGGAGGGCCGAATCATTCGGAGTCAATCTGGTGGCCGCGTCGGTTTGCCTTGAGGGGTTTGCAAGGCTGACCCGATTGCGCAATTTGGGTGGTACGAAATCCTGGTCGAAGCGCCGTTGTTGATCGCCGCTCAGCAATCCACGGATCCGCCCGTACGCCTGGATCAGCGTGTCACGGCGTTGGCGCCTGAATTGTGCGTGCAGATCGCGCATCTTGACGTGAGTATCTTCCATCACCTCGCCGACTTCCTCGCTCTGTGCCGGCGTCAGCTTCAGTGTTTGTATCATCCGCGCCAACGGCCCCTCGCCGGGAACGCGCAGCAAGCGATGGCGATAGGCCAGAGTCGTGCCGGCAAAGCCAATAACCAAGCCCGCCAATAGCGCGATCGTGATCGAGAGTGTAGCCGTGCTAGTCCGCAAGATTGTTCGCGTCCGATGGATTTAGTGCAAAGGCCGGCGTCACGTCCTCGGCCGGGCCCGCCTGTCCGAGAACACCCTCACCCGAAGGACCCGTATTGAACTCGGCGGCATTCAGATTTTGACTCAACAATGGATTGTCCGGTACATAGTTCACGTTCTCCGCCGCGGAATCGCTGACCAACGTATTTGCAAGCATCTGATAGGGCGGAACCTCGGTCGTATAGACAAACAGCATCACCGCCGCGGCTAGGGCCAGTACCGTGCCAATCGCGGCGAAGGCGCGCGTCCCGTCCCGCGGGCGGTTTTCCTCGCGTGGCAGTCGCGCCGGGCGGCTGGCTGAACGATTCTCGACGCTCATCCATGGTTCATTCTCGGATTGAAGGACCGGCGCGCTAAGGGCAAATACGCGAAAGGCACGATCGCAGCGCGCGCACTGGCGCAAATGCGCGGTAAAAGCCTGCGCGTCAACGAACGGCAGGTCGCGCCGCCAAAAGCGCGCAAATTCCTTTTGCGCTTCGAAACAATTCATCGCGCCACCCGCCCACGCCGGTTCGCCAGAATCCGTTCGGCCTGCTTGCGCATCGCCTGGCGTGCGCGAAATGCCCGAATTTTGACTTTGGCTTCACTCCAGCCCATGGTTGAGGCGATTTCACTGACACTCAACTCTTCGGTCTCCTTGAGCACCATGACCATGCGATCTTCCGGTCGCAGCGAATCAAGCAGCCGATGCGCCAGGTCGTGCGCCTCGCGCCGCTGTTCGGCGGCCTCGACGATTTGCTCCGGCGTGGCATCGCTGACCAGTTGCACCCAAGCGTGCTCGGGCGCGCTGAAATCGGCGACCAGTTCCTCGGGACGGCGCTGCTTGCGGCGCAATTCGTCGTAACATACGTTGGAAACTATCGCACGTAACCATCCAAAAAATGGCATTTCCGCACGATAAGTCGAAAGTCCGGCGAAAGCGCGGATAAAGCTCTCCTGAGCCAAATCCCGCACCATCTCGCGGTCGGAAAAAAAACGCTGGCACAACCGCTCGACTTTCGCGCGATAGCGCGCCGTCAGTTCCGCGAAGCCCGCCGTCTCTCCGCCGAGGACCTCGGCTATAAGTTCCTCATCGGATCTGACGGCTGAACTCCGTGCGTGCCGCGTGATGGCAAATGCGCGAAGCATACCCGAGGCTAAGGTACGAACGCGCCTGACAACCGTTACAATCCCGTCGCCGCACTACAAGGTCTCCGCCCGCAAAACTCCCGCGTCATTTTAACGCATCCATTTAATTCAAAGGCGGCTGCGGCAGACCCGCGCGCGCCAAGTCGCCAGGCGTATCAAGGTCCAACACGACTCCGAGGTCATCAACGTCGGCATAGACGACGCGGGATGAATCCGCGTTCACGACCGCACGCGCGCCCCCTTCCTCCGGCGCCGACATCAGTTCGCTGAACAGCGGCCGTCCAAAGATCACCGGATGACCGCGCCGTCCCTGATATCGCGCAATTGCGACGGGTTTCCCCATCCGCTCGTATTGCCGCTTGAGTATCGCGAAAGTGTCGGCTTTAACCAATGGATGGTCGGCAAGATGCACCATCACCGCCGCGGCATTCGACCGCACGTGTGCCAAGCCGGCCTTAAGGGAGGAAAGCTGTCCGTGGTGATAGTTCGGATTTTCGACCAACAGGATACGCCGGTCAGCGGGCACGCGGGGACGAATTCCATCGGCATGCGCGCCCAAGACGACAATCAGCCGATCAGCCGCACTGAGCATTGTCTCAACCGCGCGTTCGATGAAAAACTGATCGCCAATTTTTAAAAGCGGTTTAGGATAGCCCATCCTGTGCGATTCACCCGCCGCCAACAGGATGCCGTCGAGGACGAGCACCGGCCGCGACTAGCCCCGCGCCGTTTCCCCGGCGCGCCGCAAGCGGCCGCGTTTCGCCCCCAGGACAAAATCGTCGCGCAGGCCGGTACGCCGTTCGCGGATTATTTCACCGATGATTGCGACCGCGATTTCCTCGGGGGTTTCCGCGCCAATGTCGAGGCCCAGCGGCGCGTGAATCTCATCGAGCAGCTTGGCATCGGCACCGTCCTCCTCGATTCGCGCCAAAGTGGTGCGCACCCGTCGCCGCGACCCGATCATCCCAATGAAGCAGTCCGGTTGCCTGAGCGCGGCCCGCACCACCTCTTCGTCGAAAGCATGTCCGCGGGTTACGGAAATAAGATAACAATGGCGATCAAGCTTCAGTGTATCGATAGCGGCGCCAAACGGCCGCACGATAATCTCGTCGGCTTGAGGAAACCGTTCGCGATTGGCAAACGCCGCCCGATCGTCGATTACCGTCACGCGAAAGCCCAGCATCGCACCCAGCGCGCACAACGGCTGTGCGATATGGCCCGCACCCGCGATTATCAGACGCTGCGCCCCACTGACCGGATCAACGAAGACGCGTGCTGAACCCGTGGTTTGAATGCGAACGACGGGTTTGAGTTTGCCCGCGGCATCGATCTCCAGCAGTCCGGGGATTGCGTCGCGCGCCCGTTCCGCGATTTGGTCTAGCGCCGGCCGCCCCAATCCGATGGACTCCCGCAGTGCCTCTCGCCCTCCCGGATCAACTATAGCCTTGGCGCCGGGCGCGAGGTCCGATCTGCTTCCGGGGTCAACCAGCGTCAACAATGCCGCCGGGCGGCTTTTGCTCGCCGACTCCGCCAGCTTGCGCGCGATTGGCAAGTCAGTCGCGGGCGACCATAGGTCGATGAAAACGTCCATGATGCCGCCGCAAGTGCCAATTTGCTGCTGTTCGAAATCGCCCGTCAGGTCGACCTCGGCCAGACGGGCGCCATGTCCTTGCGCCAGCAGCAGCCGCGCTTTGCGGAAAACTTCCGCTTCACCGCAGCCGCCGCCGATGGTGCCGAACTGACCGTCATCGCGCACGATCATTTTAGCGCCAACCTCGCGCGGAGTTGAGCCGCGCACATTGACCACCGTGGCCAGTGCGAACGGTTTTTCGTGTTCGAGCGTGTTTACCGCCGCGGACCAGATTTCTTCGACACCCGCCATTTGGAACTCCCGGCCGCTCGACCCGCACGAAGACTGACGCTTTCAGACACCAGACGCTCAGCGGCTAAAACTATTCTGACGTAAATCTAAGCACTATTTCCAGTAACGGCGGCACTTGCACAGTGATCCATTAATCGCCCTCGCTGGCGAAACTTCGGAAAGAATCAGTTCAAGCTGTCCGGCGGGCGTGGCGTACTCGTTTCAATTCAGGCCAATCGTACGAAAATCATTATGGCCGCCAACGTGAAAACGACTACCGACCCAAATGTCAGAACGGGGCGAGTGCGTATCAGCAACCCTGCTTGCAGCGTGCGCTCATAAAGGAATAACACCACACACTGCATGGTTATCGCCGTTAATGAAGGCCACCAACCCAATTTCCTGTCTGGGTTAAGCGCGGTTTCCTGAAAACGACTGTGTAACCACAAGAGATTGCGGCAAGTGTCTTCGGTCAATTCCCGGGGCCAGGCACGACGCTCTATTGTTTGAATGGAACTGGCCGTGCGTTCACTCAAACGCATTACCAGAGCCTCGCGCGCGCGCAAATCTTTCACCGCCCGATCGTACAGACGTTGCTGCCTCGAGAACGCATACTCAGCGTGACGTTCTGCCGCCAATGCCGCAATTTGAGCTTCTCGAATGGCGAGGTTCTGAGCCAACGCCTGCTTATCGGCGTCCATTCGCGCTTGAGACCAGACCCTAACTGCTTCGAGACCAACCCGCGCGCGAGCATTTCTAATGCGCAACCATTTGATTGGGCCGTTCACGCGAATTACCGGATATCCACATCTCGAACAGAACTGTGCGGTGCGCGGTCGGAGATATTTGCAGAACCTGCATCGTTGAGGCATTTTCCCCGTGCTCGATCGGAGCGCGTATCACAGAAGGGACGTGAAAAATCGAATCGCGGTCAGACTCTATTCGGTCCGGCCAAATTCATGCCTAAGCCGTTCGGCAAATTCCTGATTCATGGCAAAAATTTGGTCGATAGCCTCGTCCTTCAACCGCTCCGGCCATTCGCGCTATCCGACTTCTTCCAATCGGCGGGCCGTCTGTTCGCTCAATTCCATCAAGATTTTCTGGCGTGTATCGACATTCTTCAGACCCAGTTCCGCCATGAAACCGAGATGCTTTTGATTGAGCTCATATAAAAATTGCTCAGCCGCCTGCGTCGCTTCGGCCGTTCGCGTGCGCACCGCCTCTTTCAGTTGATGCTTAACCTGATCGAGCCAGGCCAGGTGGTAGGCTTCCAACTGTTCGGCGGCGATTTTCCGTTCAAGTTGGCGAGCCCGGTAACGTTCGATTACCGTCCGCGGTTGCGGCACCGCAATCGTCGGCGGGCAGTGGTAAAGGAAACCGGCACAATCTCCTGCTCTTTGCCCTTATTTCCCGTTCTGGCTTCCGGTCGTTTTACCAGCCGTTGATCAACATTCGCCCATTTGTCCTTAGCGTCCGACATCGATTTAACCTCACACGAGCGCCGCGCCTGCCTCGAGCAGTTATCCCACAATATCATTGCGCTTAACACCGATTCGCACGGATTAGAAGATCACTTCTAACGGCGGATTTGCACAGCTTGCACAAGAGTCGAACGTCAGAAGGATACGTGCGGCCTAACCCATCGATGCTGTCCATAACAGTAGCGCTTCGCACGGACAACCGCTGTCTTCGAGACATGGCGCGGCGACAATGAGGCAACCCCGCGTCCATCAGCGGGGCAATCGAACTCAGGAGAGGAGCGCGCCAGAAGCGATGAGCAATTCGCCGGCCGGGGGGTCGGCTGAAGGAATTAGTCCTGTTCTTAGATGCCGGTAACCGGTTCGCGATTGGCGTTGCGATGGCGACCGCCCTCTTGCTCAAGCCCATAGCGCGCCAGCATCCGGTAAAGCGTTGAGCGTGAAATCCCGAGCAAGCCGGCCGCGCGACGTCGATTCCCATCGGTCTCGTCGAGCGAACGCAGCAACGTGCGCTTAATCACCTCGTCCAGCAATAACGGTTGTTCGGACCCGTTCGCGGGCTGCTGAAGCGCCGTTTCGGAATTCCCCGGCACCCGCGATGGATTTATCTCGCCGCTCTCGGCCTCCGAGGATCCCGCCAACGCCTTTTCCGCCACACCGGCCGAGGCCGCACTCGCGCAACGGACCGTTTCGGGCAGCGCCGCCAGCTCGATGCGATCGCCTTCGGAGAGCATCACGGCGCTTTGGATGGCGTGGCCGAATTCGCGCACGTTGCCGGGCCAGTCGTAGCGCTTGAGCGCGGCCAGCGCGGCGCCCGCGATATAGCCGATGCGCTTG
>JBOHWL010000094.1:0-10252 GCA_050736615.1 Binataceae bacterium (SeqCode)
GATTTGCACCGGCGCGGTTTGTGCCGCGGCTAATCCGCCGGCTAGCAGTAAGATAGTGAGGATTGCGCCGAGCGGAGCGACTCGCACTCCGCTGGCCACACGATTGTGCTCGTTCATCTACCCCCCCCTGAAGAGCGAACTGAACGCAGTGGCCGCAGGATCCGCACAGCGAGAAAAAGCTGCCGTCCCGTATGTCGTTCCAGGCGGACCCTCGAAAATCAGATCAAAACTGGCGGGCTTAAGGCCGAACAGGTCAAGCTAGCAATCGGTCCTGCGCGAATCGGGCTGAACTGGTCCCGAAGCCGCCTCTGTCTTCAATTCGACGGGTCAGAGCTTCCAATCAAAGCGGACGCTGACTAACAAAGTCGATGCCAGCTTGAAAAATGACGACGTATGACCAAATGCAGCTATGGTCGCAATGATGAGTAATCATTAGACGCAAGGCACTCGATCGGTGTCTCTGGCATCAGTGCCACATAGATTAATTGGCTTTGGCGCAGTCGCCACAACCTATGACCAATTTGTCGCAAGATTGCAACCCTGAAGACTATCCCGGTTTCGCCGCACTCCAGGCGCTTGCGAGTCTGCTTTAGCCACCTCCGGCGGCGCGCGTTTCGGCTGGTTAGCAATTTCAGTTCGCCTGCCGCAAAATCCTACCGATATGTCGCTGCGTGATGTTGTGACGCCTCACCCGCGCATTCTGTTTGTGGGAATCAACCCGAGCTTGCGCTCGGAGCGTGTTGGCCATCACTTCGCCGGTCCCGGCAATCCTTTCTGGCGCCTCCTCTATGCCGCTGGCCTGATTCCAGAGCCGCTCGGTCATGAGCAGGACGCGCGTATCACGGAATTCGGCTTGGCGCTTACAAATCTTTGCCCACGGGCGACGCGCGCGGCCTCGGAACTTGGCATCGACGAAATCAACTTCGCCAAACACACGCTGACGAATAAAATTGAACGGCTTTCACCTAAGGTGGTGGCATTTGTCGGAATCAGCATTTATCGCTACTTCTTCAAAGGTGTGGCTGGCGGAGCTGGACCCAAGCCCGAGATGATTGCGGGCGCGCATATCTTTGTGTTGCCTAACCCGAGTGGGCTTAACGCCAGTTTCCCGGGTTTCGCCGATAAGCTGGTCTGGTTCAGGAGCCTGCGCGAATTTGTTGAGTCGATCGAACCCCCGGGCTGAATCGACGCGGCGCTTTCAGTGATCGTCTTTGAGGGTGATAGGCGCCCGGTATCTAAAGGAGTGTGTCATGGATAGTCAGCAGCGAGACGTGCGCGAGTTTGAAACCTTAAAGGCCGAGGTTGACGGCGCAATCGGATGTTTGACGCTTAATCGTCCCGAACGCCTCAACGCAATCAACGCGACCATGCTGTTGGAGCTGGCCGAAGCCGCGCGATGGTTTGATCTTCATCGTGAATTACGCGTCGTGATCGTAAAGGGCGCGGGCCGCGCTTTCAGCGCCGGCGCCGACCTGCAGGATTCACCCATGGCGGCTGGCACACCGCGCTCGGGTAATTCATGGCTGTATCGCCGCGAGGTCGGACAATACGGGTTGCGCGCATGCGAGGCGCTCGAGCAAATGCGCGCGGTGACGATCGCACAAGTCCACGGCTACGCCGTCGGCGGTGGCGTGGTGCTGGTCGCAGTCTGTGATTTCCGCGTGATGGCGGATGACACGGTGATGTTTATCCCCGAGGTCGATTTGGGCGTGCCGCTCGCGTGGGGCGCGATTCCTCGCATGGTGCGCGAGATCGGTCCGGCCATGACCAAGGAACTGGTGATGACGTGCCGGCGCTTCACCGCGCAAGAGGCCCAAGCGCTGGGTTTTGTCAATCGCGTGACTGCGGCGGTTCGACTGGAGGCTGCGGCTCATGCGCTGGCCGCGGAATTGGCGTCCAAACCGCCGGTGCCCGTCATTATGACCAAGGAGCACGTCAACGCGGTGGCGCGCGCCATGGCCGCTGGTTTCACCGCTTATGCCGATGGCGACCTGATGCTCAGTTCAGTTCGCGAAGAAGAATCAAAAGCGGCGGCGGAATCTTATACCCTCGAGCGTATCCGCAAAAAGCGCCAGCTCGGTTAATGACTCGTGAGTGCGGCGAAGAATCGTGCGAGCATTCGCCGATCTTCAACGCTCGCGTGAACTGCTTGCCGGGAACGCGACTCACTGACTCGCCTGATTGTTTCGCGTCGCTTTACTGGCGCGCGCACTTCATTCACGGCTTACGCTGATGACAGGCGTAATCTGGAATGACAAAACCTCCTATGCCGAAGTTCTAACACCTGCGCATTTGTGACGACCGATAATGAGAACAGCCGAATTATATTTCCGCCGCACAAATAGTTTAATCCGCGAGCGCGCGGCTGGCGGGAATCGCGGAACCTCGGCGATGGACTTGCAAAATACTCAGAAAACCATCTGATCTTCCTGCGGAAATCCAATCAAGACAGACGCGTATCTCGATTTCAACGCGCCCAAAGAGTACTTCCACGAGGTGAAGTACCGCCGCCCATTGGACTGATGCGGATCATGCGGCAAGCAATTCATAAGCGGGCGCCGCGGAACCGATGCCGCGGCGCCCGTGCTTTCCTCCGCATGTGGGGCGTAATCCCTTCGTTTCATTGGCATCGCACACCTATCACCACCTCACCGCCCCAGGATTCGCAATACATTTGGAAGTTTCGCCCGTTTCGACAATTGACGGTGCGGAAAAAATTCCCTTGTTGTAGCCTGCGCGCGGTTCGGCGCTTCGTTGCGATCGCGCTCAAAAACCTTTGATCCAATTAGGTCAAACTTGCTCGGCATCGAACCTGCTTAGTCCCACATTCCGTAGTGACAATGATACGAGCGGCAATGGAAAGGGTTTGGGCATGAGTGTTCAAAGCGAGCAGGCGCGGCGTGGAGCGGTGATTCTGGCCGGTGGCGATGGCCTCAGGTTGACCTCGTTGACACGGCAAATCGCCGGGTATTGCATACCGAAACAATTTTGCGCGGTGTTGGGTGAAGAAACTTTGCTGGAACAGACTTGGAATCGGATCTCCTTGTCGGTGCGGCCTCAGCATACCGTGACCGTGGTGACACGCTCGCACGAACAATTTTACGGCGGCGTTAGTGGCCATGATTTTGCTGTCCAACCGCTGAATCGCGGCACCGCGCCGGCTATTTTGTATGGATTATTTCGCCTCGCGGCGCAGATGCGAGTTGGACCGGTGGCGCTGTTTCCCTCGGATCACTATGTCAGCGATGATTATCGCTTTATGCGCCACGTTGACGCCGCCTTTGCGACGGTCGAGCGGCAACCCGATGCCATCATCCTGCTCGGCATAACCCCCGAACATCCAGAGACCGAATATGGCTGGATCGAGCCGGCCGAATCCGCGCACGATGACTATTTGCAGCCCTTGGCGGTTGAGCGCTTTTGGGAAAAGCCGAGCACCGAGGCCGCCCATTTGCTCTGGCGACGCGGCGGTCTATGGAACAGCTTCGTCGTTATCGCGCAGCTCCGCGCGTGGTTGGCTTTGTTTTTGAAAGCCTTGCCGTCATTATACGTGCCCTTCGTCGAAACCCGACCGATGCTGGGCACGGTGTTCGAGGAAAAAGCAATACAGGCGCTTTACGCCAGTATCGCGATGACAAATTTCTCCTCTGAGGTATTGCAAGCGTATCCGTCCGATCTCGCAGTGCTGCCGGTCCGCGGGGTGGATTGGAACGATTTGGGTGAGCCGGCGCGTGTGCTGGCCACCCTGGAACAAATCGGCTTCAGGCCCGAGTGGCTTCGCACTGGCCAATCAGCGCAACCTGAAAACCAGGCGCACCATGGCGGTCGGCGCGAGGGTTACTTCGGACTAACTTCGCACTTGGGCCGGAAATAAGTCGGGCGTGCCACACCGATTACTGATAACTTGATTACTGCTTCCTATTCGGTGTGGCCGCCCGGTTTATTCGATTGTGGCGACTGTGTTTGGATTTCAGGTGAGCCGGTGGCTTTACCTGCTCGAGCGCGGATTTATGGAGCAACAGTTCTGTTTAACCGCGGCGATAAGCGCGTCAATGTCGATAGGTTTGCGGATTATGGCTTGAGCATCGATCGTGTAGGGGTTCCACGCCGCCGTCAACACGACCACCGGCACTGATTCAATTTGTGGATCATTTTTTTGCAGACGCCGGAATTCCCATCCATCCATCACCGGCATCATGAGATCGAGAATAATCAAAGCGGCGGGCGAGCTCCTGAGATAGTCCAGTGCCTCTCGGCCGTTGGCGGCGGAGATGACGTGGTAGCCTTCGCTCGAGAGCAAGAACGCGAGTGCCTCACGGCAATCCTCGTCGTCGTCAACGACCAGGATGGTACTTTTTTCAAACTCGAGATTCACAAGACATAATGCGTTTTGCGTTTCCGCAGCCTGGACGGATTCAAGGTTCGCGCCCGCAGGCGTCGGAAGAGCTTAAATCGTTAGACGTACAGCCATTTGCCACTTAAATACGCCCTGTCACACTCATACTAACTTGATCGAAGTTAGCGACATTCTCAACCAGCGGTTGTACAAGACGAGTAAAGGTCGGAAAACATCCACTGGACGTGAAACCTCTCGAAGCAGTTGCAAGGCGCGTACCTTTGGCATTGTTCAGCTTAAGTGAATTATTTCATCTTGAGACGTTTAACCTACAATCCACCTTTGAATTTATTGCAATTCAAAATTCAGGAATTTCCCGACCGGTGGGATTTGCGAAAATTATCTGATACTGGATGAACGAATCATTTATAAGCGGGCGCGAGTTTTGCCGCATGGTCGGAATTCGTTTCGCAGGAGAAAAGGGGCCAATATTTCAAATCGCGATTTCAACGGTTAAACCTGGTTCATCGGTCTGGCAATCGCGCGTCGCTCCTGCGCGGATAAACTATCAACGAAGACTCGGAGTGTAGCGCGCCGTCGCGTCTGGCCGGATCGGTCACCCTAGGCGTCATCGCACATAAGCGCTGACACAAACGCGCTGGACGCGGCACCAGCGGCTGATCGCATCGAAGAGCTGACCAAGCTGGATCGAGCGAGCCGCCAACCATTGCTAACGACCAAGCTGCGATCTAATTTGGCGCTGTCCTGACAAGCAACTTAGGCGCCGAGGACCGCTTTATCTAAAAATGGCGAAAAAGAATCGAATTTTAGTTGCCGACGACGACATCGCGATACATGAAGATTGGCGGGACACGCTGGTTTCATGGGGCTATCAGGTCGCCTTCGCCGCGGACGGCGAAAAGGCCCTCGAACTCAGCGCAAGCTTTCAGCCACACGTGCTGCTGTGCGATTTGCGCATGCCGCGCAAGGGCGGGCTCGAAGTCCTGAGCGAACTCAAGCAGTTGGGGGCGAACCTGATCACCGTAATGATTTCGGGGGCGGGTGAAATCGACGACGCGGTGCAGGCAATCAAGCTCGGCGCCTATGATTATCTCACCAAGCCGGTCGACCTCGAGCGCTTGCACAATCTGCTCAATAATCTCAGCGCGCACATCATGCTGGGCGAAGAAAACCAGCGCCTGCGCCGCAATCTTATCCATTCGGGCACGTACGGGCCGGTGATTGGACGGTCGCTCGGGATGCGGCGCGTGATGACCTTGGCCGAACAGATTGCCTCCAGCTCCGCTTCGACCATCCTGCTCGGCGAAAGTGGCACCGGCAAAGAAGTCATCGCGCGCATGATCCACGATCTTTCCGGACGGCGCGACGGCCCCTTCGTCGCGATTAACTGCGCGGCTTTACCGGAAACCTTGATGGAGAGCGAACTGTTCGGACATGAGCGTGGCGCCTTCACCGGCGCCGACCGTCGCCGCGAGGGCTGCTTTGAACTGGCCAATGGCGGCACCCTGCTGCTCGACGAAATCGGCGAGATGAAGGTGGAGATGCAAGTAAAGCTGTTGCGCGTGCTCGAAGAACATCGGCTCAGACGTCTGGGCGGCACTACGGAAGTGCCCATCGATGTGCGCGTGCTGGCGGCCTCCAACCGCGACCTCGAGAGCGCGGTGCATGAAAACAAGTTTCGCGAGGACCTCTACTACCGGCTTAACGTGTTCGCGATAGAACTACCGCCGTTGCGCGAGCGCACCGATGATATCGCGCCGCTGGTCGAACATTTCCTGCGTCAAATCCCAATGCCCGAGGGCAAATCGGTGACCGGCATCGATGGCGAGACGCTGGAAGTGCTGAAGTCCTACGAATGGCCCGGCAACGTGCGTCAATTGCGCAATATCGTTGAGCGCGCCTTGATTGTCACCCGCGGGCCGATCATCTCGACCGCCGATCTGCCGCCGAACATAAGCTCATCACACGAGGCCAAACCAACCTTTGAAGTTCGTGTTGGCACTTCACTCGATCAGGTCGAACACGAGTTGGTGCAGCGTACGCTGGCCTTCACGGGCGGCAATCGCTCTGAAGCCGCTCGTATTCTGAGGGTGTCGGGCAAGACCATCTATAATTGGCTGAAGTCTGACAACGGCAGCGAAGATTAGCTCAGTCATTTAACCGAGCGGGCATGGGTGAGCTTGGGCGTGGGCGGACGTATGAGCGGCCGTTGAAATTGATAACCGCTCTCATTTACAGGCTGAGGCGGTTTTGCTAGGAATGGGATAGGCGCCTAGCACAAAGGTTTGATCGCAGGCGACCAGAGAAGAGTTTTAGCATGATTATCTGCCTGTGCAATCGACTCTCGGAAAGCCAGATACGGCATGCCGCCGAGACTCACCGATGTGAGCCGTCGGAGATTTACCGCGCGCTGGGGTGTGCGCCGAAATGCGGAAAGTGCGTGCCGCTGGTTTGCGAGATCGTGCGGCGCACCGAATCGTGCGAATCCGCGGCCGAAGAGCTTGCGTAAACCGCGCGACCTCCCCTAAAACTTAATTCAGTTCCATCCCACCGCATCGGTCCTGGAGGATTTCATGCGCGGCGACCCGACCGTTCTCCAACATCTCAATCTTGTACTGAAGAATGAACTGACCGCGATCAATCAGTATTTCCTGCACGCACGCCTGTTACGCCATTGGGGTGTGACCCGGCTCGGGGCGTACGAGTACAAGGAATCGGTTGACGAAATGAAACACGCTGATCGCGTGATCGAACGCGTGCTGTTGCTCGACGGCTTACCCAATCTGCAGGATTTGGACAAGCTGTTGGTGGGCGAGAGCGTTCAGGAAGTGCTTGACGCCGACCTTAAGCTCGAGCTACGGGCGGTGCCGGCGTTGCGTGAAGCGATTAGCTATTGTGAAGGGGTGCGCGACTTTGTAAGCCGCGATCTCCTAAGCGACATCCTCCAAGCGGAAGAAGATCATATCGATTTTATCGAGATCCAACTCGGGTTGATCGCCAAAATTGGCGTGCAGAACTACATTCAACTGCAATCGGCCAGCGCGGAATGACAAGCGACAGGGAAGCTCTGCACAACCGGTTGTCATTCTGAACGGAGTCTGCGAAGTGAAGAATCCCGGTCAAAAGCTCGCAAAAGCAAAAAGATCCGGGATTCTTCGCTGCGCTCAGAATGACAGAATTACCCCTTGTGCAGAGGTTCGCTAGAGGGGCGTTCGAGCCGCTTCGCTACGCGACCCCTGAAGTTCTGTCCTGAGGCCGCCCGTTCGTCTCTTCCGTCACGCTCGCGCCCTTTTTGCGCACCCGTGTAAGATGACGGTTGAATAATCGGAGTGCGGAACTCATGACACTTGAGTCGCTGCTGGGCCCATCACCGCCGCAGATGGCTTATTCATGGTGCGGCCATGCGGCGGCTGGCCCGCTTCCTGGCCTCGTGATTGATGCCGGCATTGTGGCTCTCGCCGCGCTTTATGCGGCCGTCGCGCTGGGCGGTTCCCGCCGTCCGCGGCGCGGGCAGGTTGCGGCCTTTGCGGCAGGGCTGATGCTGATGGCGGGCGTCATGAGCGGGCCGTTGGAGCGGCTGGCACTCGATCGTCTTTTTACCGCCTACATTGCGCAGCAAATCGCGCTGGTGATGTTAGTGGCGCCGCTGCTGCTGCTGGGTACACCCGATTGGATGCTGCGTCCGCTGTTGGCGAACCGGTTCGTTGCGCCGCTATGGCGACGAATCACCCACCCTTTCCTGACGGTGCTGATTTTCGCGGCTTTCTTTGCGTCAATTCACTTTCCGGCGATCTGTAATCGGGTATGTCACGTCCACCAGTTTTATTACGGTATTCGGCTAATGTTGCTGGTGGTTGGTGTGCTGTTGTGGTGGCCGATACTAAGTCCGCTGCCGGAGTTTCCGCGCCTCTCGTATCCAGTCCAGATTCTTTATTTGTTTTCGCTGACTATTCCGATGGTCGCGATTAGCGCGCCGATAACGTTTTCGCGCTCGATCCTGTACACATTTTACGCGGAAGGCGCCCATCCTTGGGGGATTCCACCGCTGGAAGACCAGGCGCTGGGAGGCCTGTTGATGTGGGTCGGGGACGGTTTTTATATCCTCAGCGTGATCACGGTCATTTTTTTCCGCTGGATGGCGCACGAGGCGAGTGATGGGCCGTTAGCTTCGGCAACTCAAAGCCAAGTATGATTGAAGTATAATCTCGCTGTACCAATCGTCCTAACATGCTCGCGCTCCGCATTCTCCGCGACCTGGTTTCACATACGGTTACGCTTGGCCGATGAACTCGGGACGGCCGGACCACGGGCGCAAGCGCCTTTTCAGCCTTCCAAAACAGGTCGGGCACTTCGAGAATGCCGCGTTGCTGGCGGTGCTCCTCGCGGTTTTAAGCGGATGCGGCACATTGCCGAATGCCAACCGGCTGAGCACTTCCAGGATACTTTACGACATCTCACCGCGCTTTGTCGGCGCGCAGGGGCCGCTCACCTACAAGCAAGGTCAGAAGATACTGGCGCGGCTCAAACGCCGGCAGCATGTCCGCAGTGATATGCTCGGCAGGCATCTGGCGTTCGAACAGGCGATTAGCGGCAGTCCCTTGATTCTGGGCAACAAGGTCACGCTTGTGGAGAACGGGCCGGCCACTTACAAGGCGATGCTGGACGAGATCACAAAAGCGAAACACAATATCAACTTCGAAACCTACATCTTCTCGGACGACCCAATCGGCCAACGCTTCGCCGACGCGCTGCTTGCCGCGCGGCGCCGCGGTGTCGTGGTCAATATTATTTACGATTGCGCGGGCTCATTTTTCACGCCGGATGCTTTTTTTGAGCGCATGCGTGACGCCGGCATCCGAGTGGTGCCGTTCAATCCATTATCGCCAATCTCGCGGCGGATTTTGTCGTTCAAGAGCAGTTGGTCGCCGGAACACCGTGACCATCGCAAGTTGCTGGTGGTCGATGGCAAGGTCGCCTTCACCGGTGGCATCAATATCTCAAATGTCTATTGCAACAGCGCTTGTGTTGAACAAACGCCGGACCAGATTCTCGATTATTGGCGTGACACCGATGTGGAAATACATGGTCCGGCGGTAGCCAGCCTGCAGCATCTGTTCATCGATTCATGGCGTAGTCAGAAGTCCGGACCGCTGCCCGTCAGCGACTATTTTCCCCAACTCTTTCGCCGGGGCGATGATATCACACGTGTGATTGGCAGCGTGCCTGAACAATCCAGCGTGCTTTATGTCACGCTGATCTCAGCGATTAACAATGCCGAAACGAATATATACATCACGGATGCTTATTTCGCGCCGAATCATCAGATGATCAAAGCATTGGAGCAAGCCGCTCTGCGCGGCGTCGACGTCCGCCTGCTGCTTCCGGGTGAAAGCGATCATCCGATCGTGGCGGACGCCTCACGCTCGCATTATACGGCGCTGATGGACGCGGGGGTGAAGATTTATCAATGGCGCGGCGATATGCTACACGAGAAAACCGCGACTATTGATCGTGTGTGGTCGACGGTGGGCACCTCGAATCTCGACTGGTGGAGCCTCGCGCGCAATAACGAACTCAACGTGGTGATCCTGAGCTACTCTTTCGCCAGTGAGATGGAGGTCATGTACGCCAACGATTTAGAAAACTCCATCCGCATAGATCCCGAAAAATGGCGCAAACGCCCGTGGCGCGAGCGGGTCAACGAGGCCATGGCCCGTTTCATCGAACCGATGCTGTAATGTCCGTCCTGTCGCAAAACTTGCCGGTTTAGGTCTCTGGAGTCGATTTTTCTTTTTCGACGCCGTCATGCTCAAGCTGAAACGCGCGACAGAGCCGGACGCTGATAATCAGGCCAAGCATCATGGATGGCACATGGATTGTATCACTGCCATATAA
>JBOHWL010000095.1:0-13415 GCA_050736615.1 Binataceae bacterium (SeqCode)
GTGTATCGGCTCGCGATGGTCGGCGGCCGGCTTGAGCCCTTGACGCTGCTGCTCGTGGGCGTGATTTTCAACGCCTTCTGGGGCGCCGCCATCATGCTGGTCAACAGCATCGTGAATTTCTACTTCACGCACTCAATCATCTTCTGGCTGATGGGCAGTTTCGAGGCGCCCACTTATCACGAGGTGATTCTCGTCGCGATCCTGGGCGCGGGCGGCTTCACCATGCTGGCTGCGCGCGCGCGTGACATGAACCTGCTAAGCCTGGGCGATGATGCGGCGGCGGAACTGGGGGTTGAGGTAAACGGCTTGCGCCGCGTGATTTTCCTCGCGACTTCCATCATGATTGGCGCCGCGGTGTCGGTCAGCGGAATCATCGCTTTCGTTGGCCTGATCGTGCCGCACGTGATCCGGCTGGCCTTGGGCGCTGATCACCGTCTACTGCTGCCGGCCTCGGTTCTGGGCGGCGCGGCCTTTATGGTCGCGGCGGATCTGTTGGCGCGCACCGTGATCGCGCCCGCCGAGCTTCCGGTCGGAGCGATCACCGCAATCTGCGGCGGTCCATTTTTCGTCTATGTGCTGCGTCGCGGCGGCGACGCCGGGCTCGGCCTGTGAGCGCCAACGGCCGCGCGATCGCGGTGCGCACGCATAATGTGGTGGCCGCTTACGGCACTACCACTGTCCTGCATGGCATTTCGTTCGAAGCGCCGGCCGGCGAGTTGCTCGCGATAGTCGGTCCCAACGGCGCCGGCAAATCGACCTTGCTCAAGACGATCGCCGGCACGCTTGTGCCGCGGCAGGGTGAAATCGAACTGCTGGGACGCCCGCTGAGTGGTTACGAGCGCCGCTCGCTGGCGCGCAGCCTGGCGGTAGTGGCGCAGGAAAATTCCGTCGCATTCCAATTCTCGGTGCTGGAAGTGGTGTTGATGGGCCGCGCGCCTCATCTGGGCGGATTTCACCTGGAATCACGCCGCGACGTCGCGATTGCGCAAGCGGCGCTGCGGCGTTTCGGACTGTTGGAGTTGGCCGGGCGGCCTCTTCAGGACTTGTCGGGCGGTGAGCGCAAGTGCGTCTTTTTAGCGCGAGCGCTGGCGCAAGAGCCGCGCGTGATTCTGCTCGACGAGCCCACCGCGTTTCTAGACCTCAGGCATGTGGCCGAGATTTTCGCGCGCTTTCGACAACTATGCGCCGAGCGTGCGCTTACGGTCATCGCCACCCTGCATGACCTTAACACCGCCGCGCTCTATGCGGACCGCGTGATGCTGCTCAAGCAGGGAATGGTCGTGGCCCATGGCCGGCCCGCGCAGGTGCTGACTGAAGAAAATCTACGGGCAGTGTACGAAACCGAGGTGTATATCGGTCATCATCCGCGCACCGGCGCGCTGATTGTGCTTCCCGCCACGCCCACGCCCCGTGAATGAGCCGAGCGCGGCGGCTGATGTCTTTGAAATTTCATTCCGGAACTAACTGAAGCTAATTTGCGCGGGCGGTATGGGGCGGTTAGGCTGCCACTGATGACAGCAAAGTCGCGCCGCGGGCTCAACCTGATCTTCGACGCCGACGATACGCTGTGGGACTCCAACGTTCATTTTCTTGAGTCGGAGGCGGACTTTATCGCGGCGCTCGCCCGCGCCGGAGTCAGCGACCGCGGATTGATCCACACGGTCCTGCTACGCCACGAACTCAGCATTATCGAGAGTCACGGCTACGGACGGCGGCCGTATATAATGGCGCTGGAGCGAGCGGCTCTCGAACTGGCCACGGCCGCTTCGCTGCAATCAATCCGCGCGGAGATCGAGCGGATCGGAACGTGCCTGCTCGATCGTCATTGCGAATTGCTGCCGGACGTCGCCGCCACCTTGGGCGAACTCAGCCGGCGCCATCGCTTGCTACTATTCTCCAAGGGCCAGCCGGGCGAGCAAATGCGCAAGCTTGAGCATTCGGGACTGAAACCGCTTTTCAGCCGGATTGGGATCCCACTGGAAAAAAATCAGGCGGCCTACGAGCTGCTGCTGGCCCAGGCCGGACTCGATCCCGCGGACACGGTCATGATCGGCAACAGCCCCCGCTCGGATATCAATCCGGCGCTGCGGGCGGGCTTACGCGCGGTTTTTATTCCACATCCCCACACCTGGGAATTGGAACAAGAGCACCTCGAAGCGGCGGCTGACCGCGTTATTACACTGACTCGCTTTCGTCATCTGCTCGAAGTATTCTAAGCTGATACGTTCGATGAGTAATGCTAATACCAACGTTGATTCCATCATTCCGCCACAACGCCGCCTGACCTCGCATCCCAAGCCGCCGATTGCACTGCGGCCGCTGCATCGGATTTGGCGGCAGACAATCGACGGTCTCGAAATTGTTCCAGTAACCCTGCCAGTGCGAAATCTGCCGCCGGCATGCGAAGGCTTGATCACCTGCCAGATCAGTGATTTCCATGTGGACCGTGACGAGGACCTGCGTCGGCTCGAACACGCGGTCGAAGTAATCAATCTGCAGCAACCGGAATTGGTTTTCCTGACCGGGGATTATTTCTCCGGGCCCGAAACGATGCGCCGGTATCTCGACGGGTTTCGGCGCGCGCTGGCGCAACTGAGGCCCGCGCACGGGGTGTTCGCGGTGGCCGGCAACCACGATCACTGGTCCTCGTTCGGGATGATCAAGGAAGCGTTATTGGCGGCGGGCGTGAATGTGCTGGCCAACCAGAACCATCGCGTCGCGTTTAATGGCGCAGAATTGGTGATTGTCGGTATTGACGACTTGTGGTCGCGCCGCGCCGAACCGTCGCGCGCCTTTAGGGGCGTACAGCCGGGCGACTGCGCCATCGTGCTCGCGCACAACCCGGATACCGCCCTCTACGCGCGCCCACTGGGACCGGGGGTGATGCTCTCGGGGCATACTCACGGCGGCGTCGTGCGTATTCCGTATTATGGCTCGCCGATCAAATCGATCTTGCGCATTGGCAAACGCTTTTACGCGGGGCTCAACCGTTACGGCGAATTTTATATTTATACCAATCGTGGACTCGGCACGTTCTGGCTGCGTATCCGGATCAATTGCCGCCCCGAAATCTCACGTTTCGTGCTCACTCGCCTGGAGGATGCCGAAGTCGTGCGCGCGCGCGGCAGAGGTACCGCGGCAATGGCCAGAAAGGCAAAATTTAACGCTTGCTTAGCGAGTCTCCGCGCCTTCAAACGCGACGAAATCCGCCGCCTTCGTGGCCTTGGCCGAACAGCTCCGGATGAACTATCTGGGCGAGAATTTCCAGCGATTCCACAATTCGCGGACCCGGGCGATTGAAATACTGGTTGCCGTCAGCCAGGAAAATCCGGCCGTCACGAACCGCCCTCAGGCGTGGCCATTGCGGCTGTTGCTGCAGCATCCGCAGTTCCTCGGCGGTGCGGTCCATATTAAAGCCGCACGGGGCGATCATGATGACGTCAGGGTCGGCCGAGGCCAACTCTATGAAATTCATCCGGGCTGAATGCTCGCCGGCCACGCCGAAGAGGTTCACCGCCCCGGCCATCGCGACCAGTTCCGGCATCCAGTTGCCTGCCGTCATCAGTGGCTCAATCCATTCGATTATAGCGAGTCGGGGCCTTGAGTCGGCTTGGCACGCGCGCGTTTTGATTGTCGCCATGCGCTCGCGCAAATCGTCGGTTAGCGCGACACCGCGTGCGGAGGCTTCAAGCGCGTCCGCGACGCGTTGCATATCGGCGAATACGTCGGATAAGCCGTAGGGAGCGAGCGAGACGATGCGGGGGCGGGCGCCGGTCCATTGCGCTACCGCTTCTTCCACCTCGCGCATGCTGACCGCACACACCTCGCATTGCGATTGCGTCACGATTACGTCGGGTGCCAGAGCGCGCAGCTTCTCCGGATCAACCCGGTAGACCGATAACGCCTCGCGTAAGATGCGCTTGACACGCTGGTCAAGCTCGGCACTGGAGCCGTGCGGGTCAAACTTGGGTTCGGTCAGCACGGGCAGACAGGTGATCGTCGGCGGATAGTCACATTCGTGCGAGCGGCCGACCATGGCGGACTCGAAACCGAGCGCGCAGACAATTTCGGTCGCGCTCGGCAGCAAAGATATTATTTTAGGCACAACCCACCCGAACCGAGCTATGAGCGAATCAGGATATCCATGATAGGCACAAGCGCTGCTGATGGATATCGACCGTACGGTCAGATTTTGCTCAAAAATCCTTTACCATCGCCATGTAAATTCATAAAATCTAAAGCGGATTCTATGCTATCCAATGGCGGAGCGGCAACGGTTCTGATTGTGGACGACGACGTCGAAGCGCTCGACGCCTTGGCTGGCATTCTGGAATTTGAAGGTTGTCGGGTGGCAACCGCCATCAACGGCAAGGCTGCGCTCGATTATCTCCGCAAGCATCCGCCGCCGGATTTAGTGATCTCCGACTTGGTGATGCCGGAGATGAACGGCTGGCAATTGCGCGCTGAACTGAAAAAAGACCCGGTTCTGGCGCGAACGCCGATCCTGATTGTCACCGCGCTTAACACTACCGGATTAGACGTCGATGCGATGCTTTTGAAGCCGCTCGACGTGGACCAACTGCTCGCCACCATGGCGCGGCTGCTGGGGCATCCGGTTGGTTACACCGGCACCCTTTAGAATATCGGAGGGGTCCCAGGGCTGACTTTAGCGCGGAGCGTCAGCAGCGCGGCTGTTTGTGTGATTAAGGCGTGCAGCGGCAAAGAAATTATGCTAATTGCCACACCTGCTTATGGTCGAGCAATCTGACGACTTGATCCGCAAGGAGATCCAGGGCCTCGAGCAGCACGAGGCCGAGGCCTTCTTGCGTGCCGACGTGGCTGCGCTTGAAGCGTTCTGGGCTGACGACTTGCTCGTCAGCAGTACCGCCAATCTGACCGCGGGCAAAAAGGGTTTGCTCGATTTAATTAGAGACGGGCGGCTGCGCGTCAAAACCTATAAGCGCATTACCAACAAAATCGCCCTGCGCGATGATATTGCGGTGGTGGTTGGCAACGAGAATTCCGAATTGGACGGCATCGGTTCAGGTGCGCTGCTGCTATGCAGCTACATAAATGTATGGATCCGGCGCAATGAACGCTGGCAACTGTTCGGGCGTCATGTGGGGTTGATCGCGCGGGTGCGGCCCGACCTCCAGTCCACCTGAGACGCGCGTTAGCGCCGCCATCCGAGCCAGCGCTCCAGCAGACATTTACGACCAGGCGTCAGCCGCGTGCGATTATAGGCGTCGGCGGCTTTGCGCACCGCTTCGGCCTGAGTCGGGTAAGGATGAATCACTTCGGCCAGTTTGGCCAGGCCAATCCGGTGGGCAATCGCCACCGTCAGCTCCGAAATTATTTCGCTTGCATGACTGGCGACGATGGTGGCGCCGACGATTCTATCAGTACCAGCGCGAAGGTGAATTTTCACGAAACCTTCCGTCTCGCCGTCAAGCACCGCGCGATCCACTTCGGCCATTTCCTGCATAAAGGTGGAGATACGTATCCCTTTGGCTTCGGCCGCGCTCTCGTCCAGGCCGACGTGCGCGAGTTCCGGATCGGTATAGGTACACCACGGCAGCGTAAGAGCGTTCGCCCGCCGACGGCCCATGAAGAGCGCATTGCGGATCACTATCCGCGCCATCGCATCCGCCATATGAGTGAACCTGTAGGCGGTGCATACGTCGCCGGCGGCAAAGATGCGCCGGTTGGTGGTTTGCAGATAATCGTTGACCTGAACGCCGTCGCGTTCATCGTATGCCACCCCGGCGAGATCAAGCTTCAGCGCCTCGACCACGGGCGTGCGTCCCGTACTCACGATAAGTTGATCGACAGTGATTTCACTGGTGTTGCCGTCGCGTTCATACGCAATGATCCGCTCGGCCTCACGAGTTGAGACGGATTTGATGTCACAGCCGACCATCAGCTTAACACCCTCGCGCACCAAGGCTTGCTCGACGCGCATGGCGGCGTCGCGGTCTTCGCGTAGGAGAATTCGCGGCATTGCCTCCATAATCACGACATCCGAGCCGAAGCGGCGAAAGGCCTGGGCAAGTTCACAACCGATCGGTCCGCCCCCAATGATGGCGAGTCGCCGCGGCAAGGTGGTCAACGAGAACACGGTTTCGTTGGTCAGATAACCGCTTTTCTCAAGACCCGGGATCGGTGGTGCGCTGGCGCGCGCGCCGGTGGTGATGGCGGCTTTGCTGAAACGCAGTTGTTGACCGCCAATTTCGATCGCGTCGCGTGCACAAAATCGCGCTTCGCCCAGGAACACGTCCACGCCCAAGCTACGGAACCTCGCGGCCGCATCATGCGCACTTAGATCGGCACGCAACCGCCGCATCCGCTCCATCACGGCAGCGAAATCCACCGCGACACCATTTTTGAGGTTTAGGCCAAAACGGCTGGCCTGGCGCATTTCGCCAGCGGTCTGCGCGGCGCGGATCAACGCTTTGGACGGTACGCAGCCGAAATTAAGGCAATCGCCACCCATCCATGCGCGTTCGATCAATGCCACCCTGGCGCCCAGCCCGGCAGCCCCGGCCGCCGTCACGAGGCCTGCCGTGCCCGCGCCTATCACGACCATGTTGTAACGCCCGGACGGCTTCGGATTGACCCATCCGGCCGGATGCACGTTGTCCATCAAGCGCGTGTTATGTTGATCCGGCGGGGCGATCGTCGAGCTTCTCATGAGCGTTATGGTCCTCCGTCGGAGCGTTGCCGTCTGAGCGCGCGGCGGGCGATATGCGCGGCGTATAGGGCCACGGCGACGGTTGCCATCAGGCCAAAGATGTTGAGTGTCCACCATTGTGCCGTATGGGTCTCGGCGGCGCCGCTGGCGCGGGCAATATCGCCCGCCACTGACCCGAGGTAAACGTACATCACGGTTCCCGGCAGCATCCCCGCCCATGAGGCGATAACGTAATCGCGCACTGAAACGCGCGTCAGCCCGTAGGCATAGTTAAGCAGATTAAAAGGAAATAGCGGCGAGAGCCGGGTCAGGCCGACGATCTTCCAGCCCTCTTCGCCGACCGCCGCGTCGATTGCCGCCCAGCGCGGAAATCGCTCAAGCCGCCGCGCGATCGCGGCGCGCGCCAGATAGCGGCCGATGAGAAAGGCGCAGGTCGCGCCGACGGTCGCGCCAATTGAAACGTAAATGGAACCCCATAGCAGCCCGAACAAGACGCCCGCTCCGACGGTCAGGATAAACGCGGGTACGAACAGCACGCATGCGATAATATAAATGCCGATATACGCGAGCGGTGCGGTTGCACCCAGCCCGCGCACCGCATTGAGCAAACGTGTCAAAGCCCCCACCGCGCCGAAATGGCGGCCCAGGATAAACAGCGCCGCGATAATCGCGGCGGCGATTATCACGCGCGCATAAGTAAAGGTCCGATGCGCGGGCGTAGTGGCCATCCCCAGAGTGGGCTGATATGAGTCTTTCAAGAGCGGAACGCTAATTTGCCAGCCTTATGCCCGTTCCGCAACGTTAAACAGGTTCGGATTCTACAATGCCGCACCAACATCCTCATGGCCATCCGCCCGCCTGCCTCGAATTCGCCGTGATCACCGCGAGCGATTCGCGCGATGTTCAAACTGACGAAAGCGGCGGCCTGATTTGCAAGCGCCTGGCAGCGGCGGGTCATCGTGTGGCGCATTACGAGATAGTCCCGGATGACCCCCGTATCATTACAGCCACCGTGCAAAATCGGCTGACCGACAGCGATGGCGTTATAATCAGTGGCGGGACTGGAATCGCCATACGCGACCTCACGATTGAAGCGGTACGGCCGTTGCTCGACAAGGAGCTCGACGGGTTTGGAGAATTGTTCCGGATGCTCTCGTATAATGAGATCGGTGCCGCCGCATTTTTGAGCAGGGCATTAGCTGGAATAAGCCAGAGTAAAATCGTCGTCGCGCTGCCGGGCTCGCCCGAGGCATGTAGGCTGGCGATGGACAAATTGCTTATACCCGAGCTTGGTCATATGGCCCAATTGCTCAAATCGTGAACGCACACCTCCTATGAATCGGCTGACGATAAAATTCTTCGCCACCTTGCGCGAGCGCGCTCATACCACCGAACTGATGCGGGAATTCCCCGACGGCATCACCGTCGCCGACATGTGGCGGCGGCTGGTCGAGGAATTCCCGGACCTTGCTGGTTATCATGACCGCCTCGCCTTCGCCGTCAATCATGAATACGTCAAGGACGATTATCGCCCGCGGGACCGGGATGAAATCGCTTTCATACCGCCGGTGAGTGGCGGCGCGATGGAGCCGTGGGTTGGCCCAATCGGGATTGGGTATACTCCTATCGACGTTGGCGCACTGGAACGGGCAGTGGCCGCCAGCAATGCCGGTGCGACGGTGACCTTCGTTGGCACGACCCGCGATGACAACGCCGGCCGGCGCGTACTCAGGCTTGAGTATGAGGCTTACGAACCCATGGCTTTAGGCGAGATACGCAAACTTGCGCTCGAAGCTGGCCGGCGCTGGAAAATCGTGCGAATAGCCATACAGCATCGGGTCGGACGCGTCGAGATCGGCGAGACCTCGGTCGCGATCGCAGTCTCTGCGCCCCATCGCGCTGAAGCCTTCGACGCCTGCCGCTTCGCGATCGACCGGCTTAAGGAAGTCGTGCCGATTTGGAAGAAGGAGTACTTCGAGGGGGGCGAAATCTGGGTCGGCTGCCAAACCTCGCATCCACCGGAACTTCATAGCTCCCCCGGATAGACGCTCACGCGACGAGCGCTACCGAATTCTCTTCCAGACTGCGGCCGGTGCTGGCGGTCACAGTGGCTAGCGTAAGGTTGACCGAGCGGCCAGTATCAAATAAGGAAGGCACATGATGCCGAGGGGAACGTCGGTTGAAAAAATCATCCTCGCCGAACCGCGCGGCTTCTGCGCGGGCGTCGATCGCGCGGTTGAAGCGGTGCGCGGCGCCCTGCGTGAATATGGCGCGCCACTCTACGTCAGGCATCAAATCGTCCATAACCGTTTTGTGCTTGAGGCGCTCGAAAAAGAGGGCGCGATTTTCGTCGAGAATCTCGATGGGGTGCCCGAGGGCCAACGCGTGATTTTTAGCGCGCACGGCGTCGCGCCGAGTGAATGGGATCACGCCCGCCAGCGCCGCCTGCGCGTCATCGACGCGACTTGCCCACTCGTCACCAAGGTCCATTCGGAGGTCGAACGCTATGCCAACGAGGATCGCACCGTGATCCTGATTGGCCATGCCGGACATGAGGAAGTTAAAGGCACTTTGGGCGTCGCGCCGGGCAAGGTGCTGTTAGTGGGCACGGTCGAGGAAGCCGCCACAATCGCCGTGCCTGACGGCGCACGGGTGGCGGCGGCCACCCAGACCACCCTGAGCGTTGACGACACCCTCGATATTATGGACATGCTCAAGCAGCGTTTTCCTGGCCTTGCGATGCCGAAGACTGATGATATCTGCTACGCCACGCAAAATCGGCAGAATGCGGTCAAGGAACTGGTTGAGGTCAGCGATGTGGTGCTGGTGGTGGGTTCCAAGCAGAGTTCCAACGCCAACCGGATGGTCGAAGTGGCGCGCATGCGTGGCGGACGCGCTTATCTGGTCGATTCACTCGCCGATGTCGAACCCGAGATGTTGACCGGAGTGCGGGCGCTGGGACTTACCGCGAGCGCGTCTTCACCTGAATGGCTGGTGGAGGAAATCGTCGGTGCGTTTTCGCAGCGCGGAGCCGAAGTGGAGTTGCTGAAGCTTAAGGAGGAGCGGATTCATTTTCCACTGCCCCGGCCGGCCGCTGAATAAGGCGGGGTCCGGGCTGAATAGAGCAGGGGGGGCGTGGCTTTCCGGACGGCGGCGTACCGGGGTAACGAAGTCCGTCCCCGCAAGGAGGGAGGCAGGCGCACGACGCCTTGATGCGGCGGCAAGACGGCTATATCGCGGTCGAAGGGCCGATCGGGGTGGGCAAAACCAGCCTCGCGCGGGCGCTCGGTCGCGAACTGGGCGCACGGCTGCTGCTGGAAGAAAGCGACAGCAATCCCTTCCTCGCGCGCTTCTATGAAGATCCGGACAAGTATGCGCTTTCAGCCCAGCTTTACTTCTTATTGACCCGCTACAATCAGCAACGGTCGCTGGCGCAGCAAGACCTGTTTGCCCACGCCACGGTGGCGGATTATCTGCTCGCCAAAGATCGTATTTTTGCAAGCCTCAATCTGTCCAGCGACGAACTAGGCTTATACGAAAACGTTTACCGCCTGCTCGATGGAAGCTTACCAAAACCCGACTTGGTGGTTTATATGAACGCACGGGTCGAGGTGCTGGCGGAGCGCCTGCGCAAACGCAAGCGGGATTTCGAACGCCACATAAGCCTCCACTATCTCCAACGGGTGTCGGAGGCCTTCCGCGACTTCTTCTTCTATTACGACGAAACGCCGCTGCTGGTCGTCGATACTTCGGAATTGGATTTCGTCGCCGATTCCGCAGATCTGAACGAACTGATCAATGAAATCGACCGCGCGGGTGACGGCGTGCTGCATTTCGTCCCGCGCAAGCATTAGCGTTTCAGGATGACGCGCCGCTGTATTTGCCATAAGCCTGTTCGATGTCGCTGGCCAAGCGCAGATCCTTCTCGGTCACGCCACCCTCGCTGTGAGTCGAACAGGTGAAGGTTATGCGCGTGTAATTCACCAGCATGTCGGGATGGTGATCCGCGCTTTCCGCCATGGCCGCAACCTGGTTGATAAAACGGATGCCGGCCATAAATTCCTTGAACCGAAACAGTTTGCTGATGGCGTCGTTTTGATATTGCCATCCCGAAAGGGATTTGAGCCCGGCCGTGATCTCTTCGACGGTGAGCTTTGCCATTGCGGCAATCCTCCGGCTTGTAATTAATGATAGACGAATTTCATTATCCGGCCGCGCGCATCGCGAGTCTCGCCTTCGCATCGGGCACCGGCCACTGATGGTTGTTCGGCATGGCGCTCCATATGGTATAGATGCGGTTCGACGGGCATCGCTCGCGAATCCGGCCATTGGCGCGCGGCGCTCGAGTGATTGGCGGTGCGACGCCGCCCCCATTTCAACATAGGATTCAGTTATGGCGAACAAATATGTTACCGAGGAGGCGCGCAAGCAAATCGGCAAAGCCGGCGAGCCGCGCACGTTCGAGGTCGAACGCGGCGCGATCCGCCGTTTTGCCGACGCAATCGGAGATCCGAGCGCGCTCTTCAACGATGAAAAGGCTGCGCGCGCGACCCGCTTCGGCGGCATGATCGCGCCACCCACTTTCTGCCGCTCGCTCGGCGCCGCAATTCCCGAGGTCAAACTGGAGATGCCCTCCTTTCGCGCGCTCGACGGTGGTTCCGACTGGGAATATTTCGAGCCGATTCGCTCCGGCGATCGCATCACGGTGCAAAGCAAAATCGCGGATTTGCGCGAAAGCCAAGGCCGGCTTGGACCGATGGTCTTTATCACCACGGAAACCACTTACACCAATCAATACGGCGTGGTCTGCGCGGTCCAGCGCTCGACTGGCATCCGCTATTGACGCGGGCGCGGAGCTTAGGAGGAAATTGGCAATGGGGCGCAAGCAATTCTATTTCGAAGACGTCGAGGCCGGCAGCGAAATCCCGGCGCTCGAAAAAGACCCAACCACCCAGCAACTGGTCAAGTACGCCGGCGCCTCCGGCGACTTCTACCAGATCCATTACGACAAGGATTTCGCGCTTAAGAATAATTTGCCCGGTGTCATCCTGCACGGCGCTCTCAAAAACGCCTTCCTGGGTCAGCTCATGACTGATTTTGCCGGCGAACAAGGTTGGCTGCGGAAGCTTTCGGTGCAATATCGCGGCATGGATCAGCCCGGCTCCAAAGTCGTATGCAAGGGCAAGGTGGTGCGCAAATACGTCGAAGGCGGCGACCATCTGGTTGACTGCGAGATTTGGCTGGAAAATGTGAAAGGTGAAAAAACCACACCTGGCAGCGCAACCGTGACGTTGCCTTCGCGCGAAACCCGTCACTGAGGGCCTCGATGGCACCGCGGCGGCAGTTCGCTCCCGGCGCTGTCGAGGCCGAGGATGTGCGACGCGGGCGCGTCGAGCCTAACTACGTCAAAGTGCTGACGCGGCTGCTGGCTGCTCACGCGCTGGCGGAAAAACTGACTGCCGTCGGTTATCAGGCGGCGCTCGAAAGCCTCCGCGATTCGCCGCTGCGTGCCACGGTCGAAAAAAATCTCGCTGAAGAACGCAAGCACGCGCGCTTGATCTATCGGCTGCTGGAGGAACTGGGCGTCAGCGAAGCGCATGCCGATCGCTCGCTTATCAGCGCGGTGAAATCACCGTCGTTCGAAGCGCCGCGCCGTTTCGCCGAGCGCGTCAGTGATCAACTCGAACTGCTGATGGCCAGTGTCAGCCTCGATATGACCGGTTTCATGATGATCGGGGTGAACTATCGTGAATCCAGCTATGCGCCGCATGCGCGCGCGGCCGAGGTTATCCTGGCCGAGGAGGAGGACCACGAGTTGTTCGCGGCCGGCGAGTTGGCCGACGCGGCGGCGCGTTTTGGCGTCGCGCGTGTCAACGACACGCTGCGAATATGGGTTCCGCGCGCGGCCAACTTCTTCGGTCCGCCGGGCAGCGGATTTACCGCCGAATGTATTCGCTACGGACTCAAGGCGCGCGACAACGGCGAAATCGCGGAGCTCTATCTGTCGATGCTCGAGCGGCGGCTGCTGCAAGCCGGCCTCGAGATGCCGCGGCTTAGCTCGAGCTATCCCCATACGACGGTCTGAGCTGCGCCGCTTTTGCCTGACAGGACGCGCGTTAATCTCGCATTCCCGCATGAGATGAAGGACGCGCACGCTATTCCGCACCAGCCGGCACCCAGTCGCTGCTGGTGCCGCTGACTTTTGCTAAAGTACTACGGGCGCATATGCGTGGTCGCGTACTCGCGCGACCACGCACATCTGGAGCCCCATCCGTGCGAACTGATGTTGCGCACCCATGTCTGAAAGCGCCGCTCGTTTCCGCGCCAGGTCCTTGTCAGCGGCGGCATCGCCATAGTAATGCTCGCGGCATCGGCCGGACATGTCGGCGCGGAAGCTCGGCGGCGGCTACAGGAGAGACATATGAAGATCGGACTATTTGCGATTGGCTCCGGGCGCATGGCAGGAGCGGCGGCGTACAAGTCGATCGCGGTCAATGCGGAACGATTGGGCTTCGCCACCTTGTGGGCGCCCGAGCACGTGGTGCTGCTCGACCAATACAGTTCGCGCTATCCCTATTCCCAGGACGGCGCGCTGCCGGCACCGACCACGGCTCCCATTCTCGATCCATTTTTGGCGCTGACCTGCGCTGCCACGGTGACTTCGAAAATCCGGCTGGCGACCGGCATCTGCCTGGTCCCCGAACACAACCCACTGGTGCTGGCC
>JBOHWL010000096.1:0-12646 GCA_050736615.1 Binataceae bacterium (SeqCode)
CTGCTGACCATGCCGTACACCGTGCATGTACTGCGCTACGTGAATTGGCTCAGCGGCGTCCATAGCCACTCAGCGCTATTGTTCGATCCGATGCTGGACGTGTTGGGGATCATCGGCGCCATCCGGCTGTTCAGGCATCCGCGCCGCAATGCGTTTATGGTGGCATGGCTGTGTGCGCCGGTGGCGTGGGCCGTTCAGGACCCCGGCAGGTTTGTGCTGCAATCGGGATTGGCCGGCAGTGTCGCTGCGGCGCTTTTATTGATCGACGGCTTACGGCATGTAAGCCGCCAAAGAATGGCGCTTTATTCAGGCGCAATAGCCGCCGTCGCCACGCTGATTCCCTTCGGAGCGCCGAGTCTTGCCGCCGAGATTGCGTGGGACGCCGGCTTCAGGTATCCGCGTGCGATCCAATGGGAGCGCGCGCGCGCCTTGGCCGCGGATATCGAACACGCGCATCTCACCCCGATGCTGGTCGCCGATTATAATCCCGCGCTATGCCTCGCAGTCGCGGTTTTCGCGCCGGTCACGTGCGAGAAGGGCCATTGGATCGAAGTGGAACCCAAACACGATCCGGCGGACCTCCTGTCGGCGGCTGACAAGGCTTATATTTTACCCTTGGCGCCCGCTGACCCGGCTTTGATCGAAGCGGCGCGGCGCGGCTGGATTACTATCCACGGGGGCACCGCCAATAGCACGCCGCTGACGCTTGCCCGTCAAGCCAGTCTTGGCGCGGCCGACGAATACGCCGAAGCGATTATCGCGCGCAACAGTTCATGGCTGGCGGCGCACGTGATCAACAATTCGCTGACCTTGCGCGATTGGCGCCGCATGCTATCCGCCGCGCGCTTCAGTCATTATCAGGCGCGTCTGGCGGCTCAGCGCGTCCGCGCCGGACGAATCGAACTTGCCTGTCTGATTGAGGCATACGCGCTGGAACGCGACGGTGGCGCGTCTGCTGAAAAAGCGCGCATGATGCGCCGCGATGCGCGCGGGATCGGCGTCATCGCCAGTTTTCTCGGCGACGGGCTTGCGCTCGACTTCATCGGCCAGTCGCGCTTTATTCAATTAAGGCGCGCGTTTGCGGAGCTTGCGGTCGCCGCCCAGACCAGCCCGGCGCGGGTGCGGGATGAAGCAATCGCCGCGGCCTTCCAGCGGCTGATTGCGACCGTGCTGGTCACGCGGGGCGACTCGTTTGCCGCCCGCCCGGCCGGGAGTTGGTTGCCGTGGCTGACGATGCGCGCGACGAGAAAATAAGCGGAAAATTCAGGCGCCGGCGCTATTCACCGGTTCGGCCATTTCGCGCTCGGCCTGCGCCATGAGCAGTCTCGGCTCGCGGTCACCATAGCGCCTGAGCAGTTCCTGGCGTGTGATCCAGATCGTCTGCGGATATTCCCCCACGGTCCGGCCCCGGCGCAATCGCGCCAATCCATCCGGAGTGTAGAGCAGGAGTAATCCGGTCATGAACATGCGCTCGAAGCGGAGACGCAAAGTGATCGGCGTCTCCCGCACCGAAAAGCCCATTCGCGCCGCGCCACGCGCAAGAATCGTCATACCGTTCAATGCCAACACCTGGCGCCCCAGCTCGTCACGTGTTGTCCACGCGGCGATCGCGCGCAAATCCTCGCGGCATGCGGCGAACGGATTGACCCGGCCGCTGGTGGAGACACGGAGCATGGCCTGGTTGTTGCAATGAATTTCGCCCACCAGCGTGTCGGTCGCGATGACGATCCCGCCCGGCAATGTCACCGGCTCACCAGCATAGTGGCCGACGCGCATGCTCAAAACCCCGTACGGCGCACCGGGAATATCGGTGGTTGGCCAAATCTGATGGGAGATATACTCCCATCCCGGCCATGCCATCAGCAGCCCGCGGGCACGGCCCGGTTCGGTGCCTCCGGCAATCATCTTCCACATCACTTGAGCCGCCGGCGAAAGTGCGGTTCGTCCCGTGCGGCCCAGCCTACCGGCTGCGCGCGCAGGCATCAGGCCGGTCCTCAGGCTCTTACGCCGCAACTTCAAACGTGAGACAACGAGAGGAACCCGATGCTCCCTGACACTTTCGTCGGTTTTCATGTTTGTCCATGCCTCGGAGGAAGTGCTGCCGGTGTGAAGCCCGGTACATGGTCACCTGATTTGTTGGTGGCGCCGGATAGCGGACGTTCCGCCAGCTTCCCGGGTGGCGCCCGTCCCCGGAGCATTGCGGCCTGGCTGGATGAAGGCGGATTTTCGTCCTGCTCCCCTCATTCCGGTCGCTCCCAAAGAGCGCAAAAATTGAGCGAGGAAGGCAGCTTTTATGCAAAGTGCTGCGGATCAAAATCCTCGGAATTTTCTCAAGCACAAGTTCTTTCACTCCTGCTCGCGGTCATCCGCATCACGCGCTGAGCGTCGATCCCGTTGCTAAGTGGCACCTCCGACGACTCTGGCACTGATGGTGTCGATGCCAAAAAAACGCAAAAGTTCGGGCGATTACCTGAGGGAGACAAAATCACGCGACCCTTCGCGCGTCAGCGGACCGGCCTGGCCAGCGATTGACCACCATATGCCTTATGAATCGGCGCTTGCTGGCAATTCGTATCTTATAGCCAAGCAAGGCAAATTCGCAACGGTATGTGCGCGCTAGTCCAGGGTGCGGGCGTGGCGGCGATCACGACGATGAACTCGGCGCCGAGTCGCCGCACGTTCGGACTTCGTTGAATGCGCGAAGCAAACAATATTACTGAATCACGCTACCCGAATGACTAATCGGGTGGATGTCAATGTGGTATTCCGCAGTTGGTGATTTTTGCCGATGCTCTTGAAGGCGGGGCCGGTTCGACCCGAACCCGCCTTCGTAATGCGAGGCGAGGAGGAGCCTCGCGTTCAGAGGGTGCCGTCTCGAGATTCAGCCGTGTCCCGTTTGGATTCAACGAGCGCGCAAATTTACGCAGTCGAATCACACGGCCTGATGGCTATACGGCAAATTCGGCTGGCCGCCATCACCTGGCTTGGCGGGTTGGAACGGCGGTCCTGATCGGCATCGCGGCGATTGCGGCGCTGCTGACGATCATTTTATTCTTTCTCGACGAATTATTCGGCCGCCCATCCGGGATGTTATCAATCAACCACTGGTTGGCTATCAGGCAACGCTCCGGCATGCGCACGTGGAGCTACTCACCGGCAGGCTCACGCTTGCCAAACTGACTATTGTGCAAAAAAGGCCATCTCACTTATGATTTCCTTCAGTCGAAAAGACCGCCGATTTCAACCTTAATCGTGCCATACGCAATACCCAGTTGCCGTCACTGAACAATCTGCTACGAGCGTATGGAAAATTTTGATGTGGCCGCGGATCTGCTCTCGATCCATGCGCAATTGGCCGTACGGCATGGCTGCGTGCATGGCTACGTTAAGCCACTTTTCAGCGACCTTAAGGAATTCATCTTGCAGCCCGCCAGCGATTTGTTCAAAAACGAATGCGCGCACAAGGTCGCGCCCCACGTCGATCGCAGTGGCAAACTCAAGAACCCGAGCGCAAACACCTGGCAGGCGATCATCGAAGTTCTGCATAACGCCTTCATCAAGGCTACCCTACCCGGCTTCGACCGCCAGATTTGGCGGCTGACGGCTACCCACCAATAGTGATGAGTGTGCATCCGGCGCGCGTAAGCTGGTTGGGGGATTGAAACTGGCAGCGAGCCGCCTCGTGCCAGGCGATTTGAGCTGACGATTTCCTCGACTCCGCGAATATGATGGTATCAGTGGTAATGCTTGAAATGCGTCGCACAGTGATCGGGGCCCGTGGGCGGCCTCAGCATCTCTAGTCTGAATGAATCCATGGAAGATGGCTTCCAGCGATGAACGGCCCGCGTGTTTGTCCGCCGGAGCATGCGCCGGCGGCCGGGGACGTCATGGGGCGAGCTTGGATTTAAGCGCGTGCGGCCGATGATGATTAATTATAAGCGGGAAGCTCGGTCATACGCCTTGCGGGGCGATGAATCCTACTTTTCATCCCTGACCGGGATTGCGGAGTCGCGGCGGGGCATGTCCGCGGGCAAGGAGTAATGACATTGGAAAAATTAATTAATGGCGATATACGCTATAACGGAATCGGGTCCGCGCGGCTGCGTATCGCGCAAGTGGCGCCGCTCTATGAACGGATTCCGCCGAAGCTTTACGGCGGCACTGAACGGGTGGTTTCCTATATTACCGAAGAATTGGTCCGCCGCGGTCATGACGTGACGCTGTTCGCTTCGGGCGATTCCGAAACCGGCGCCAATCTGTGGCCCGGATGCCCGCAGGCGCTGCGGCTGGTGGGTAAACCGCAACTCGGCACTTTCTTGCAGTTGCCGATGCTGAGCGACGTGTACGAAGGGGCGGCCGAGCGCTTCGACGTGATTCATTCGCACATCGATTACTGGAGCTTTCCGTTCGCTGCGCTGAGCGGGGTTCCGACTGTCGCTACGATGCATGGGCGGCTCGACATCGAGGATTTGCGGCCGATTTACCAGCGCTACACGTCCGTGCCGCTGGTCTCGATCAGTGATTCGCAGCGAACGCCGCTGCCCTTCATGAACTGGGTTCGCACGATTTATCACGGATTGCCCCGCGAGATGTTGCGCTTCAGCCCTGGTCCAGGCGAATATCTGGCATTTCTGGGTAGGATTTCACCGGAAAAAAGCCCGGATATTGCGATCAAGGTGGCGCGCAAGGTCGGGATACCACTCAAATTGGCCGCCAAGGTTGACGTGGTCGACCGCGACTATTTCGAAACCGTGATCAAGCCGCTGCTCGCCCCACCCGACATCGAGTACATCGGTGAGATCGGCGAAAAGGAAAAGAGTCAATTCCTTGGCCATGCGATTGCCCTGATGTTTACGATTAGCTGGCCGGAGCCGTTTGGGTTGGCAATGATTGAGGCGATGGCCTGTGGCACGCCGGTTATCGCCCGCCCTTGCGGTTCCGTGCCGGAAATCATCCGACCCGGAATCACCGGTCTTATCGCCTCACGGGTTGACGAACTGGCTGCGGAAGTGGATTGTGTGGGGAAAATTTCGCGCGAGGCTTGTCGCAAGGAATTCGAAGACCGCTTTACGGTGGAGGGGATGGTGGATCGGTACGAGCAGCTTTACCGCTTGCTGATAGAGCGGAGTGAACCCAAAGCGGCGAGCCAGGCCGGTGCCGTCGCCGCGACCGAGCGGTAATTGCGCCGGGCGGCTTAAGCTCTGATCGGCGGTTCGTGAAAAGCCGTATTGTTATTCCCCATGCTTCAGCCCGCGAGAGTGTCTCGGGTGGGGCCAAAACCCGCCCGGTCGTCAAGGTCGGTACCGATTTCTATATTCTGGCGTCGTCACTCGCCTCGCGCCGGACAACACGCGTGCTTGCAAACGGCCAAAGTTTCGCAGTTTTCGACGCGGGTGGCGATATTCTTGAATCGCCGCTTGAAGCGCTTGGCTTCTTTACTCATGACACCCGCTATCTCAGCCGGTTCGAAATCAAAATCGCGGGTAAAACGCCGCATTTCCTCAATTCGTATTTGAGCGACGATAAAGCGCAGTTCCGCGTCAATCTGACCAATCCCGATTTGGGCGTCCGCGGCGACACGATCAAGTTGCGGCGCGATTTGATCCAAATCGAGCGCAGTTGGGTGCTGATGGACACCGCACTGTTCCATCGGCTGGTGGTGCGCAACTATGCCGGTGCGCCGGTCGAACTGCCGCTCGAGCTTTCGCTCGGCGCGGATTTCGCTGACGTCTTCGAAGTACGCGGCGTCAAACGCAAACGCCGCGGTGAACTGCTCAAGCCCGAACTCAGCCGCAACAGCCTGCGGTTCGTCTATGAAGGCCTCGACGGCGCCACGCGGGTTACCGAAATCGTTTTCGACGGCGCGCCCAGCAATCTGGACCACGCACACGCGGATTACATGCTCGAGCTCGAGCCGGATGAAAGTGTCGGCCTGGAAGTGCGGGTGACCAGCGGCTACGAGCGCGAACGCGGCCGTCCGAGCCGGAAAAGCCCGGCCAATTTCCATCACGCGCTGGTGGCGCGCCGGACGGAACTGGCCGCCTCGCAGGCCAAGTGGGCGCGGCTTTCCGCCAGCAACGAAATGTTCGACGGGCTCTTGCGCCGCTCGACGGCGGACCTCAGCTCGATCATCACGCACGACGGCAAGTGCAGCTTCATGATGGCGGGCATTCCATGGTTCGCCACGCTGTTCGGCCGTGACAGCCTGCTCACGACTATGTCGGTGATGAGCTTCAATCCGGACATCGCCGCCAGCACGCTGAAGTCACTTGCGCACTTGCAAGGCAACAAGCTTGACGACACTCGCGACGAGCAACCCGGCAAAATCGTTCACGAAGTGCGCGAGGGCGAAATGGCGGCGACCGGCGAAGTACCTTTCGGCCGCTACTACGGCAGTGTGGATTCAACTCCGCTCTTCCTATGGCTACTGGGACGTTACGCGACGGAAACTGGCGATCTCGCGTTCGCCGAGGAATTATGGCCAACTGTCAAACGCGCGCTGGAATGGATTCAACGCTGGGGCGATCGCGACGGCGACGGCTATGTCGAGTATTTGCGCGAAACTCCGCGCGGATTGGCCAATCAAGGCTGGAAGGATTCCTTTGACGCGATTTCGCATGCTAACGGCGAGTTGGCCAAACCGCCGATCGCTTTGGCCGAGGTGCAGGGCTACGTCTATGCCGCTTATTGTTCTATCGGTGAATTGGCGACGCGCTTGGGCCAGCCCGATCTCGCCGATTCCCTGGCCACGCGCGCCGCGGCCCTGAAACAGGCGTTCTCCCGTGATTTCTGGCTGGATGAAGAGCGCACCGTCGCGCTCGCGCTCGACGGCGACAAGCGGCCATGCCGGGTGATGGCCTCCAACGCCGCCCATTGCCTGGCGACCGGCCTGCTGGCCGACGATCAGGCGGCCGCGTTATCGGAACGCCTGCTGGCCGACGATATGTTTTCCGGCTGGGGCGTGCGCACGCTCGGCACGGGCGAACGTCGCTACAACCCCATGAGCTATCACAATGGCTCGGTCTGGCCGCATGATAATGGCATCGCGGCAATGGGGCTGGCGCGATATGGCAATCGTGCGGGCGCCTTGCGCATCCTAGAAGGACTATTCGACGCTTCCGTGCATCTTGGCAGCGGCAGCCTACCGGAGCTTTTCTGCGGTTTTCCGCGTGAACAACGGCTGGGACCGGTGCCCTATCCCGTGGCCTGCCATCCGCAGGCATGGTCGGCAGCAAGTGTCTTTATGATTTTGCAGGCCGTAATGGGTCTGCGCGTCATGGGTTTCGAAAAGCGGGTGGTGGTCGACGCGCCGATTATCCCGCCGTGGCTCGAATCGATCAGGGTGGAGGATCTTAGGGTCGCCGACGGTTCGGTTTCTTTCATGCTGAGGCGCACGCCCAAGGGTGCGACATTGGAAGAGCTCGGACGTCGCGGCCCAGTCAGCATCGAGGTGCTGAAATGATTGCGGCACATCATGCTCTCGCTGCCCCGCATAGCCGCAGGGCCAATTTCTCACGTGATTTGAGATTGATCTGGCCGTCGACCGCCTGGAACGAAGGTCACTGACGCGCGGGCGCGTTGGCGGTCGCAGTTGCGGCGGGGGTAATGGTTGCGGTCGCGCTCCGGCGCTACTCGCGGGACGCGGCGAAACCACCGTTCGGCTTGACACTTAGAGCGGGCGTTGCGCTCGTCCTATGAGGTGCGGCGGGGGTTACCCCTGGCGTTGACTTTGCAGCCGTCCTCGTGGGTGTTGCGGATGATGAGGCGGTGACGGTCGCAGTTGAGGTGGGAGTTGCTGTCGCCGTCGTGGTTGCGGTGGAAGTCGCCGTTGCCGTGGGCGTCGCGGTGGGTGTTGCCGTGGCAGTGGCGGTGGGCGTGGGTGTTGGCGTTGGTAGAATCCAGCTCACCGGCCATTTCACCCAGATCAAAGTGGCGGTCTGGCCAGCACGCGCCTGTCTCAGATTCCCGGTCGGGGTGAATTTTCCGGTGGCGGGATCGTAAAGTTCGGCGCTCTTAAGTGGCTTGTAGTTTAAATCCCAGCCACCCACGATTAAAACCTTGCCATCGGGAAGCAAAGTGGCGGAATGGCCGTAGCGGCTGGCGTTCATATTTGCGGCCGGCACGAAAACCTGCTTGACCGGATCGTAAAGCTCGGCCGACTCGTCGTCGTGTCCGCCCGCGATTAGCACGCGGCCGTCGTAAAGCATCGTAGCGGTATGTCCCGCGCGGCGCTCGTGCATATCCGGCCCGGCGCTGAATTTACCCGTGGCCGGATCGTAGATTTCCGTGGTTTTGAGCGCGGCGCTGCGCGCGTAGAGGCTGCCGCCGGCGATCAGCACGCGGCCGTCGTGCAGCAAGGTCGCGGTGTGATAGATGCGATTCTCGCTCATAGCGCCGGCGGGATTGAACTTGTCACTGGCGGGATCGTAAAGCACAGCCTGACTGACGCCGCCCCCAACAATAAGGACCTTGCCGTTGGGCAGCAACGTCGCGGTTTGCCCATAGCGGTCACTGGCGAGCGCGCCGGTCGAGGTGAATTTCCTCGTGTGCGGGTCGTAGATCTCGGCCGCAGTGCCTCCGCCGCCCAAGATCAGTATCCGCTTATCGGGCAGCAGGGTCGCGGTGGGTTCGTCGCGCGCGGTAATCATGTCGGCCGCCACTTTGAAGCGGCCGTCCGCTGGATCAAAGATTTCGGTGGAATGCAGAATCCATGGCATGGTTGGGCCAGGAAACGAAACCAGCGGCACCAGCACGGTATCGACGCCCCCCAGCAGCATCACCTGCCCGTGGGGCAGAACCACGGCGGTATCGCGATCGCGATGCGCCGTCATCGGGCGGATTGGCAGGAATTGACCCGACACCGGATCATAGATCTCCGCCGTGTCGAGCACGGCCGGGCTCTCGCCGGTGGGTGTGCTAACCGTGCCGGTGCCGCCGGCGATCAGCACCGCGGGGGTCAGTCTGACGGTTGGTGAGGCTGACGGCACTGGGGAAGGAGCGACGGTTGGGCTGGGCGTCGGCTGGTAATGCGGCGGATGGTGGCGGGGTTTAGCCGCGCTGACGTTGGCATTGAGCATCAGCAAGGTCAGAATTGTGAACAAGCAAATGCCGCCGAGTTCACCGCACGCCTTAACCCTCATCGGCTCGCTCCCAGGCCAGCGCCGGGCCGGTCTTCGGGCGTATCCTTGGCGTGTTGAACCCGCGCCCACGCCTCCTCCTTGGCGGCCACTTCCAACGGCAGTCCACGCGTTTCATCGATGAACAAGCCGAATAACACGGCACTCGGAAAGCCGAGCAGGGCAAGGTAACGGATAACCCTGGTCAGGCCGCCCAGCGGTCCGATCAGCGCGGCGATCAAAATCTGCGCGAGCATCGAAAAGACCGCCGAGGTGATGCCCTGCCAGCCGATCATCGTGGTCCGCAACGCCGCTGGAAAAAGCTCGGTCGCGGCGGAATTGGCGCCCACCGTCATCACGCCCGAGGCGACCTTGAACCAGCAATATGCCCCCAGCAGCCATAGCAGCGGCACGCTCACAAAGCGCGGCGGTCCCCAATAGAAGGCCAGCGCGCCAAGCCATGCGGCAGCGCCTGTATAGACCACCGTCGGGATACGGCCGAAGCGCTCGGAGGTCCACGCCCCAATCGGGAAACCAATCATGCCGAGACCCATTCCGATCACCACCAGCGTGCTCGCTTTTTCGGGCGGCAGGCCGATAATGGAAACCGCTTCAAAATACAGCCAGCCATTGACGGCGGTGCCCGCCATGGTGTCAAGCGCGGCACAAGCGAGCAGTGTCAGCGCGCGGCGGCGATACAGCGGGTGCAAGATGTCGTAGAAGTGGCTGCGCGCGACGGTGCCGGTCGAGGCGTCGCGCGCCCAGCGCGAATCAACCGGCAGCATCCGTGACACCGGAATCGCGAGAAATATCCCGGCCACGCTGGGCGCCAGCAGCCATCGCCACGAATATCCCCAATGCAACAGGAAGGGGATGATTATATAGGCCAGAACGCCGCCAACCGCGCTGGCAAAAGCGGCAAAGGCCTGCCCGCGTGCGCGCTTTTCAACCGACAACTCTTCCGCCAACAGCACGATAGCGGAAGAGACCGAACCGCCCAGGAGCGCCGAAATCAGGATTTCAAAGCCTGCGAACTCAAGCGGATGAGGCGATAGGGCGGCTCCGGCACAAAACAGGGGCGCCAGCACCAGGCTGACCAAAATAATCCGGCGACGGCCGACCCGATCGGCCAGCCGCGCCAGCAGCATGGCTCCGAAGGCGGACAAGCCCATCCACGCGAACAGCCTGGCGAGTTCGGGCTGGTTGAGCTTGAAGCTCTTGGCGATCCAGGGCGAAGCGACGCCGACAATCGACAGCGTATAGCCCTGGTAAATCAGCAGGATGACGATCGCGGCGATAATCGTCGCGGCGCCGGGGCGTACCGCATGAGCGCGGGCGGCCGGCGTGCGCTCCCGAGTTCCCGCGCCGGAGGTGGGTTTCATCCGCAGTCCCGAAGGCCCGCATTCAGCGCCATCCCAACGCCATCACGACAAGAGCGGCGCGACACGTACACCGCATCCGCCGGCGCTCGTCGGGCTCTGGCGAATAGACGTTTTCCGTTAGCCGTTCGATATCGGTTAGGGACCTTTACCATCTCGGGTGTGGCCGCTAGGAGCGCGGGAAGAAAATCAGTCATTGCATCACTTGGCATGTGTGCGGGCGGGGCATGGCGGTTGCGTAATGGTAGCCTAGGAAGCTCAGCCAAAGGCTCGAAAGTTCAGAAGATTTCATGGATTCTCAGAAGATAAAGTTCTCGCATTCGGCGTTGGGCAGATTCCTGGCCTGCATCCGGCCTTACTTGCGTTATGTGGTCGGCGCGGCCTTGATGGGCGTCGGCAAGTTCACCCTGCCGTTGGCCTTCCCGCTCGCTTTCAAATACGTGATCGACGTGCTGCTGACGACCACGCCCAAGCTCGACGGCATCGATCTTATCATTGACCATTTCTGTATCCGCACTGGCCATCTGTTCGGCCTGGGTGCGACGGCGCCGGACAAACTCGCCGCGCTCAGTATCGCGATGCTGCTGTTGTACGTGCTGCAATCGATCGCCAGCTATTACCGCAATTATTGGGGTGGAATCGCCGGCAATCGTCTCATCTTCGATTTGCGCTGCAAGCTCTTTTCTCATCTCCAGCAGCTTCCCCATAGTTTTTTTGATCGCAATCCGTCAGGCGGGATCGTGTCACGCGTCCTCAATGACGTCGCCCAGGCTCAAGAGCTGGTGAACTCGGCGCTGATTGACGTATGGATGGATGCAATTTCGCTGGTGCTGGTGATTCTGGCGCTATTCGCGCTGGATTGGCGTCTGGCGCTGGTTGCACTCGCTATCGCCCCGTTATGGGTGGCCTTCATGCGCTATTTCTCGCCGCGCATCAAGGCGGTCAGCCATCGCATGCAAGAGACGGTCGAGCAGATTTCGGGCGAGGTGCATGAACGCGTGGTTGGCGCCACCACGGTCAAGTCGTTCGGCCGTGAAGAGCGCGAAATCGTTCAGTTCCACGATCGCTGTGAGCATCTGTACGCGCGTACGATTGACAAGGTGCGGTTCGCCGCCAAACAGGAGATGCTCATCCAGTTGCTGACGCGGTGTGCCCCGGCGGTGGTGGTGTGGGTGGGCGCCTTGATGATCATGCGCGGCACGATGACGCTCGGCACCCTGATGGCCTTTTTCACCTACCTCGGATTCCTCTATCTGCCGCTCGAACGTTTCGCGCAATTGTCGATTGTCCTGTCGGCCTCGACTGCCGCGATCGAGCGTATCTTCGACTTCCTCGACCTTAAACCCGAAGTTGCCGACCATCCCCTAAGCCGTCCATTTCCGGTGCGCCGCGGAGCCGTTGAATTCGACAACGTATCGTTCGGTTACGCGCCGCGCAACGGCGGCGAGCGCCGTGAGGTGCTCAAGGGGCTCAATCTGCACGTACCGGGTGGTTACCGCGTGGCGCTGGTTGGGCGTTCCGGTGCCGGCAAGACCACGATCGCCAACTTGATTCCGCGCTTTTACGACGTGACGAGCGGCCGCGTCATGCTCGACGGCCGGGATGTGCGCCATTACACGCTTAAGTCGCTGCGCGAAGCGGTCAGCCTGGTCGCCCAGGACGCGATGCTGTTTAGCGCCAGCGTGCGGGACAATCTGCTTTATGCGCGGCCCGCAGCCAACGCGCAGGAGATGTGGCAAGCGCTGGAATTGGCCAACCTGCGCGAGTTCGTCGAACAATTACCCGACGGGCTTGACACCGTAATTGGCGAGCGCGGGGTCAAGGTATCCGGTGGTCAGCGTCAGCGGCTAGCGTTGGCTCGCGCCTTCCTCAAGGATTCGAAGATTGTCATCCTCGACGAGGCGACCTCGGCGGTGGATTCAGAATCCGAAAACCTGATTCACGAGGCGATGGAGCGCCTGATGGAAGGCCGGACCGTGTTCCTCATCGCGCATCGTTTGCGTAGCGCGATCACCGCCGACCTGATTATCGCGCTCGACCACGGCAAAGTTGCCGAAACCGGCACGCATACGGAATTACTGCACCGCGGCGGCACTTACGCGCGGCTTTACGCGGAGCAGACGCGCGGTTTGAGCCTCGCTCCGGCCGCCG
>JBOHWL010000097.1:0-9723 GCA_050736615.1 Binataceae bacterium (SeqCode)
GCGGCCAGCACCTTGGCCACCTCGGTTTTGCCGGAACCCGCCGGGCCTTCGATTAACAGCGGCTTTTCCAGCACGAGCGCGAGATAAACCGCGGTTTCGACCCGCTCGTTGGTGATATAGTGGGCGCGCTTTAGACCGGCGGCGACGAATTCCTGGCTGACATTCACCAACACAGCATTGCCGTTGACCGCCGTCCGATCAATTGCCCGGCAATGGCTGGAAATCATTACGAACCGGTGACTGGTCCTCCGCGGCCTTCCGCCGTGTCCAGCATTCGCGCCAGATGAACGAAATCGCGACTATACGCTTCGGCGGAGTACGCCCCCCGAACGACGTAGGCCGGATGATACATCGGATAAAGCGCGAGCCCGCGCGCGCTTGCGATGAGCGGCTGGCGCGGGTTAAACGGCGTGCCCGCGCCCGCCAGCTCGCGCCACGCGATCCGTCCCAGACATACGACCAGCCGCGGCCGCACCAATGCGAGTTCGGAATCAAGATAGCGGCGGCAGTTCGCGATCTCGCATGCGCTCGGATCGCGGTTGCGCCCGGCGCCGTCGCGCGGATTGCATCGCACCAGGTTGGTGATGAAAACGCGCCGTAAACCGCCCATGCGGATCATCGCGCGCAACAAATTACCCGAGCGATCGCCATTGAAAGGAATACCGGTGCGGTCGCCGCCGAAGCGCCCCGGCGCCAGCCCCACAAAAGCCACGCTTGCATTGACCTCGCCGGCGCCCGGCACAACACGCGAACGCGAATCTACCAGCGTCGCGCATCGCTGGCACGCGAGCATGGTTTGCCGCAGCGCAGCCAGCGCCGCGCGCCCTTTTGATCGGCTGTCAGCCGCGCTCAGCGCGGGCTCGGCGGAATTGCACGTAAGAAGACGCGCCGGATCAGCGCGCCGCGCACCGGCCCCTTGATCTCGTGAAATTTTCGCCACATGCATCGTGTACACAGCAGATGAAAGGCGTCGGCCGGCACATCAGGCCAAGCCACACTCCAAACGCCCTCCGCGGTTTTACAACGCGCGCAGGGGTCGGTAATGCGCACGACGCTCCCTGGCACAGTGGATTCAATCAGTCCCATCACCAAACCCTGATAGACCGGTTTTGAGGAATCATAAGATGAAGCCGGTTGAATGAAAAGCGCGCGCGTGCGCGCCACGTGACCGAGATAGCTCGTATCCTCAGTTATCGCCCCGTGGCGCTGGCCGTCGGCGCCAGAGCCATTGAGTGCGGCGAGGTGCTCGGGGCGCACTCCCAGCCAAGCGACCGCTCAACTGCCGCGTAAAGCCAAACTGCGCCATCAACTTGAGCGCGCGCGGCGCCTTGAACTACCCGCCGTTGGCCAACACCCGCGCGACGACCCGGTTCCGCACGTTTTTTTGCGATTTGCAATTGGCTGACACGGACGATAGTAAACCTTAAAGCCGATTTCGCGAGACAAATCTGGCAGGTCCATTAAAGAATGAGGGAGCAAGAGGCATGGAGAACAATTGCTTTGCGACAGGCATTACTTTTCCCGCCCGCAGCGAGGTTCTCAGGATGCGCAATCAGACTCCGAGCCATTACTGCTTGCAAACCATCCGAAGGGAGGATTTAAAGCGTCTCGCGGAAATCGCCCACCATGACGTTGACCAGTATTTCGGAAGAAAATCGTCGATGAAGCGGACGTATCAAACCCGATTTCTCTGTTCTGCACTATGTCAAGGGGCGGCGATTCATTTTGCACTTCCCAAATACGAATACGGAATCAAAGATTTCGATGTCTGGACCTTTTTTGCGCAGGCAACCAAAGGGACGCCTCTCGGAATGTTCAAAAGGCGAGCCACTACTGTCGAATTCGGAAAACCAAGATTCGATGGAAAACACGTCGATACTCTTATGGCGCACCATCAAAGGATCGGTAAGCGATCCTGTTCGCGCGGTACAGGATTGGCTGTCCGGAAATTCCGCCAGCGCGAAGGCACTGAGGCGCAAAGCCATAGTTTTCTTGGATCCGCCTGAATTTCGGGGGCGGATCATATGGCTACTTGGAAATTGCGTTGACAGCTACCGCGTTCGGGTTTGATTCCGCGGATTTACCGAATCGTGGGGTCGCGGACCAGAATGCGGGCCGCGTATAACTCCGCGATCGCGTCGCCGTCCATGGTCAAATAGTCGCGCAGGACGCGCTCGTTGTCCTCGCCCAGCCGCGCCGATCGCAACTCCGTCCGATCCGGCCAGGCGGAAAATTTCACCGGCACCGCCGGGATCGCCAGATCGCCTAAAATCGAATCGTGCACGCGTCTTAGGGTCTGGCGTTCGTTCAGATGCGGATGGGCCATCGCCTCGCCCACCGTCAGCACCGGCGCGCACGGCACCCGTTCCCGGTCCAGGGCGGCCAGCGCGGCGTCGCGGGTCGGAAACGTCGCCAGCCATTCCTCGATAACTTTCTGCAATTCCACGCGATTGGCGTAACGCGCGCGCGCACGCTGGAAACGCGGATCGGTGCCCAGCTCTGGACGTCCGATCGCGCGCACCACCTGCGGCCATTGATGAGCCGCGATCAGAATCATGATGTATTGGTCGTCGCGATAATGAAAAACCCCGGCGGGTCCGGGACCGGCCACCTGCGAGCCTGAGCGCGTGGGCCGCACCTTGTCTCCGGCCAGCGCGATCTTCGGGACGTTCATCTCATGCATATGGAAGTAGGTATCGAGCAACGAGGCGTCGAGATATTGGCCTTCGCCGGTGCGTTCGCGATGAATCAGCGCGAAGCCGATCGCCATCGCCGCGGCCACCCCGGTCGAAATGTCTCCGATCGCCATCGTCGTAACCGACGGCGCATGACCGATCTCGCCGATCCCATCGGTAATACCCGCATAGGCCTGGCCGATATAATCATAACCGGCCTTGGTGGAGAGCGGACCGGTCTGCCCAGCCATCGAAATTGAGCACATGATAATCTTCGGATTGACGCGCTTTACGTCTTCATACGAAAAGCCCAGCCGCTTGATCACGCCGGGCGCGAAATTCTCCACCAGCACGTCGAACTTCGGCACCATCGCCATCACCAGTTCGCGCGCCCGCGGGCTCTTCATATCGAGCGCGAGGCTCAGCTTGCTGTGATTATGTTGCATGTAATAGGTGCTATGGCTGGAGGCGGCATGTTCGGGCTGACGCGGCTTCATGCCCATTGCACGGACGCGTTCGCCCTCCGGCGCGAGTTCCAGCTTGACCACTTCGGCGCCCATCTCGCCGAGCAGCCGCGTGGCCGTGGGCCCAGCCACGAATTGGGTGAAATCGAGGACTCGGTAGCCTTCGAGCATCCGCGGACTCTTCGTCATGTCGGCATCCTCCGTTCCATTCCGCCGCGCGGATTCAAGTACCCGCGGGGCTTGCACTCCTCATCTCGAGGGTGGCCTCGCTAATTCGCTTATGTTCAATCTGACGCGATTGTCAAACCAATTTGTCGCCTGCCGCGCGGACGACGCACCGCTTCAATGCTGCGCCGCTTGTTGGATTGGTTCGGCAAGTGGCGGACGGCGGCGACCCGGACCCGTTTCGGGTAGAATGTAGAACGCGATAAGCGGCAGCAGTTGCAGCACGAGGAAGACCAGCATTACATCGCGCAACCCGAGCAGGCTGGCCACGGCGCCGCCCAGAAACGGCGAGATAAAAGCGCCGATGTAACCTACCGCCCATACGAACGAAAACGCGGTGGCCATTTTACTCGGCGTCATGCCCGGTAATTCCATCATTAGAGTGCCGGTCGCGGCCAAGCCGCCCGACGCGCCGAGGCCCACCAGTACCAGCGAAACCCGCATCAGGTTGATATCCACCAGCAGCACCGCCCCGAGACATCCAATCAGCGTGAGCACCGCCATCGGCCATAGAAACGGGCGGCGTAAACCGACCACTGACGTACCGATGCCGCCCGCCAACGCGCCGAAAATGCCGGTGAGGGGCAGCACCGCCGTCAGGTTCGAGGACTGTGAGAGGCTCAGCCCGCGCATCACGTGGAAAAATTCCGGCAAAAAGGCGGTGTAAAGCTGGAACACCCACAAGCCGCCGAAGAGCGCAATAGCGACCAGCACGACCTCGCGCATCCTGACGACTTGCGGGAAGCTCGAGGGCGCGCGTACCTCCGCAACCTGCACCGCTTCGCTTTGCCGCCGCCGGCCCAATATGATCCACAACACCGCGACGACCACCACGCTCACGCCATATACCTTCATCAGGGAGTTCCACGACGAGCCGAGGGCATAGTAGATGGGCGGCGTGATAGTGAAGACGACGGTCAACCCAATATAGGCGCATAAGGCGTTGATCGTGTTGATATACGGCCATTCGTGTTCGCCAAACCATTCCATCACCAGCGTGGTCGGCGGTCCGATGATGATGCCGTAGCCGATGCCTTCGAGCACGCGGCATCCGAGCAGCGGCAGAAAGGTATGCGTATAGCCACTGAGAATCTCACCGACTCCGAGAAACCATACGCCCAGGATCAGGGTGCGAAGGGTGCCCAGGCGCTCCGTCACCAGCGCCCCGACGAAGGAGAAAATGCCGATACACAGCGCGATGACGGAAATGATAAGCCCGCCCTGGCCCAGACTGATATTGAGCGATTTCAGCATTGGCGCCAGGATCGGCGCGGGCGCGAGCCAGGTCATGATCTGCACGATCACGGTGATGATCAGCAGCGCCTCGATAACCCAGCGGTAGATTGGCGATCGGCTTTTTTCGATCGGCATAATCGTGTTTTTCCTTGAAGCGCTCGCGCCGCTCCGGAATTTAATTTGACACGCTACAGCTTCCGCTCACCGCTTCCCAGCCAAGCGTAGCAGGTTAGGCCAATCAGATAGACCGCCACGGTCATGTAAAAGGCGGAGGCGAAGGAGCCGGTCGCCTGCAACAGGAAACCAGTCGCCGCGACCCCAATGATCCCGGGCAAGGTCGCAAAGGTGTTCGACAACCCCATCAGGACGCCGGCGTAACGTGGCGCCACGTCGAGATGATTGACGCCGAAGCCGCCCGTGCAAAGCGAAGTGCCGCCGATCGAGATCGTCACCAGCGCGATCGCGAGATAGGGCGAATGAACCGCTGGCAGCACGATTAGCGGCGCCGCGCCGAGCGCAAACGCGGTCGTTTGCAGCGTCTTCCGTACCGTGGTCAGTGAGACGCCGCCGCGGTAAAGGCGATCCGCGATCCATCCGCTGAGGTTGCCGACGATAAAGGCGACGACCCAGGGAATAATCGAGAACGCGCCCAAAAGCCTCATCGGCACGTGAAAGGTGTGATTGAGATAGCTTGGCAGCCACAGCAGGATGATATAAAAACCGAAATTGTTGCACAGATGGGCGATCACGATGGCCCACACCGCGCGCTCGCGCAGAATCGGACCCCACGGAATCTCCGGCGCCAGCGCAACTTCCCCACGGTCGGCTTGAATCACCGCGAGTTCTCCGGGCGTGACTCCGGCGCATCCCTCGGGCCCGTCCGCCGACTTCACCATCCAGGCGGCTATCCAGAGCAAGCCAAGTAATCCGGAAATATAAAACACCCATGGCCATCCAAGCCGCAGCACGATCACCGGACTGATCAGCAAGGCGACCACGGTGCCGAAAGAAACGCCGCTTAGATGCAGCGAGATCGCGCGTGAGCGCTCCGCCGGGATCGTCCATCGCGCGGCGATACTGTGTACCGCCGGAAAATTGACCGACTCGCCCGCGCCCAACAAGACGCGCAAGATCAGCAGAACGCCGAAGGAAACGAACGCCGCCGGCGGCGTGAAGAAGGTCGCCAGCGACCAGAGCGCGACCCCGGTGCCGAGCACCCGCTTGCCGCCGAAACGGTCGGCCATCCATCCGCCCAGCATTTGCGGGAATAGATAGCCCCAGAAAAACGCGGAAAGGATCAGTCCGCGTTGCGCCGCGTCGTAACCTTTGGCTTGCGCCAGCGGGATAATCGCGATCGAGATATTGACGCGATCGACGTAGCATAGCGCCGTCGCCAGCGCGAATAGCACGACCACCGTGTAACGCCGCGGCCACCCGCTTACAGGCGGCGGCGCGAACGCCACAGCTTGCGAAGATTCCCCCATTGATCCGGTCATGCGCGAGCTTAGTCAGGCCCGCGAGCTTTCGCCAGATGAAATCGCATCCGCGCCAACGTAAGCGAGTCTGCGAGCTGCGTTTGGAAATACGAGCCCGCGAACCGCCTTCACAATCACGAGTCCTATTTGGGAGAGCTCGCGGACTTGCGCGCCCCGCAGAGATGCGCTCATCAATGAGCGGAGAAAAACCCCGAAGAAAGCCTCCGAAGATGTAAAACCTCCGGGAATTCTTCGCAACCAGAATGAGCGAATGCAGCCTGTGCGGAGGTTCCTTGATGCGCCTCAGCGCTTGATCCGGCTTAAGTCCGGCTTGCGCTTCTCCATGAAAGCGCTCACGTATTCCTTATGCTCGGGGCTGGCGTAGCAGCGTTCGAGCGCGAACGACTCGAATTCCATCGCACTCTCGAGGCTGCTGGTCAGGCCCAAATAAAGCCCGCGACGCGTCAACGCCAGCGAGGTCGGCGAGCCCTGGATAATTTCATTGGCGAGTGCGTGCGCCTTGCCCATCAAGTCGCCGGGCGCGGTGACCTGGCTCAGCAGCCCCATCGCGAGGCATTCGTGGGCGCTGTAATGGCGTCCTGTAAGGAACATCTCCGCGGCACGCGCCGCGCCGATCAAACGCGGCAGCAGGAAGGTCGAGCCGAGTTCGGGCGCCACCCCGACACGCGGGAAAATGAAGCCAATCTTCGCGTTCTCGGCCGCAATGCGAATGTCGCAGGGCAGCGTCATGGTGGCGCCGACGCCCAACGCATACCCGTTGATCGCCACGATCGAAGGCTTGCTCAGCGCTTGCATCATGCTCGGGAACGCAATCATCCCGCCCCGTTCCTCACGCGTCGCATTGCCATGCTCGCGCTCCTGGATATTCGAGGCGAAGCCCGCCAGGTCCGCACCCGCGCAGAAGGCGCGCTCGCCGGCGCCGGTCAGGATCAGCACGCGCACGGCGCGATCCTGTTCAGCCTCACGCACCGCCGCGACGATCTCGCGGCCCATCGTCGTATTATAGGCGTTGAGCCGCGCGGGACGATTGAGCGTAATCGTGGCAATCTCGCCGGTTACATCGTAAAGCAAGGTTTCGTAGTTCATGATCAACCTCCGACGCACCCTTCGCGGCGGTCCAAAACCAGACGCGGCATAATAGCCGGAGACTTTGTGAATTGTTGGCTACTACTTGTGGCGTCCCCTTTGTCATCCCGAGCCGGCCGCGGCGAAGCAAGGCGCTGTCGATGGATTCCCGCGGAGCGATGGGTTTTTCGGTCATAAAAGAATAATCGCTTCGCGTATATTCCTCGCTTCCCAGATTCCGTTCGGAATGACAGAAAAATTCACAAACTCCGAGTGTGACAGCGGGTTGCGCGCAGGCCCATCGCCAGCTTAAGCGCGCTTCTTCTTCTTATGGCCGCGCGCTTCCCGGATTTTCGCCTTGAGCCGTTTTTCACGCCGTTTGCGCCGCCGCCTCAGTTCGCGTTGTCTTTCCGTGCCCATCTTTGCTCAGCTTTCCAAGCTCCCTTCAATATGACTCAATCAGCATCATAGGGCTCGCGGCCGAGGCCCGCCAGCCCCGCAAGCGACCTCCGCGCCTCTGATCCGCTCGACTCAACTTTGGTCGCGCGGACTGCGGCCATAGCCCGCATACCGGGGACGACCTGATTGCTTCCGACCCGCGTCATTTGCATAACATGGCGACTGCAATGAAAGCGCTTCGGGCCGCGGCCTTAATGGTAGGCGTCGTCTTATTGCTCGGGTTTAAAGCGAACGCCCGCACGGTGAATACATCCGGACGGGTTTTCGTACTGATGGTATGGGACGGTTTGCGCCCGGACTTCGTCACTCCCCAGTGGACACCCAATCTTTATCGCCTGGAGCACGCCGGCGCCGATTTCGCGCACCAGCATGCGATTTTCCCCACGATGACGATGGCGAACGCGGCGGCGTTGGCCACCGGCACCGGACCGGGCGGCAACGGCATCTACGCCGACGACATGTATTTCGCTCCAATCCTGCGGCGGCTCGGAACGGGCAATCCGCTGATGCGCGGAAATGTCAAGCTGGAAAAATCCCGCACGCTGGCCGCGCTCGACGGGCCGCGCGCTTTCGACGGCCGCCTGCTCGGCCTTGAAACCGTGGCGCAACGAATTGAGCGCGGCGGCGGTTATCTGGCAATCATCGGCAAAGCCGGCCCGACCTTTTTGTTTGATGACAGCGTGGCCGGGACCGGTGGCGCCGCGGACGGTCACAATTATCTATTCGTCGCCGACGACTTAGCCGAACCGTCCGCAGCCAGGCTCCCGCCCGAGCAGCCGGCAAAACTGAACTGGAAAAACTGGCGGTCGGTGGCCGCGCGCGACGCCTGGTTCACCGATCTCGTCATCAGCAAAGCCTTGCCCGCCGCCAAAGCCCAAGCGCTGCAAGGCAAAAATGCACTCATCGTGTTCTGGCAGCATGACCCGGATTTGGTCCAGCATGCGGCCGGGCTCGGCACGGCTCCGGCGCTGCACGCCTTGACGGCCTGCGACCACGATCTCGCCCGGATCCGCGCCGCGCTTAAGGCCTACGGCGTCAACGGGCGAACCGACCTGATGGTCGTATCCGACCACGGCTTTTCGACGATCCGCGCCAACGTCACGCTTGCCGCCTTACTGGTCGCGGCAGGCCTCAAACAAGCGCTGGATAGTGATGATGTGGTGATTTCGCGCGACGGCGGCGCCGATCTGCTCTATCTCTCACGCGCGCGGTTCAAAACCCGCGGCCAGCGTCATGATCTTTCGCAACGGATCGTGAACTATGCCGAAGCGCAGCCATGGTGCGGTCCGATTTTCGCCAAAGCCGACGATAACCATAACCCGATTGCGGGCACGTTCAGCCAACGCGCGCTGGGGCTTTATAATCCAGCGCGTTCGCCCGATCTGATCCTGTCATTTCGCGCCTTCCCCAACCAAAGTAATCGGGGCCTCACCGGACCGCATAATCCGGGCGTGACGCTCGGCGGTCCACATGCTAGCCGGCATGGCCCGAATCAATCGTCCGCTCTGGTCCATCCGGTGGAAGGCGTGATTTACTCCGACAGCGCCGATTTAACCGATCCGCATCAGGGCTTCACCACCGGCATGGGCATGCATGGCGCCGCCGGGGGGCGCGACCTGCACAACTTCTGCGCCGCTTACGGCCCCGATTTCCGCCGCGGCTTCGTCGACCCCGACCCGAGTGGTAATGCTGATATCGCGCCGACGATCGCCGCGTTGATGCGTGAGCCGGCGATGTCCGGGGTGACCGGGCGGATCTTGCGCGAAGCCCTGGCCGACGGCGGCGCGACCCACGGCACGCCACGGCCGCTCACGATGACCTCGCGGCTGCGACTACCCACTGGCACCGTTACGATGCAATTGATGCTCACCCGCTATGCTGGGCGCGAATATCTCGACGGCTCATCGGTCACCCGCGCGCCCCCTACCGCCGCATCTCCACCACCGGCGCATTAGCAGGGTGTTGAAAAATCATTGCCTGCACCCCCCTCTCTTTCTCCCCCGCCAAAAGAGCGGGGGAGAAGATTGAGGGAAGAAGCCATTTTTTCTCCACAGTGTTGAGGAGTCACGCGTGCAATTGTGATGATCATGCCTTTTTCAACAC
>JBOHWL010000098.1:0-28554 GCA_050736615.1 Binataceae bacterium (SeqCode)
TGCGGACTGATTCGCCGCGGGTCTCCGATGACGCATTGGCGGCCGTACGCGATCACATTGGCAAGCGTTATGGCAAGAATTATTTGCCGGCCCGGCCCAACACCTACCGCTCCGGCAAGTCCGCGCAGGAGGCGCACGAGGCGATTCGCCCCACCGCGCTCGAACGCGACCCCGAAGCGCTGGCCCGTTATTTGGGCAAGGACGAGCTGGCGCTTTACACCCTCATTTTCAACCGTTTCGTTTCAAGCCAGATGAATCAGGCGGTTTACGACCGCACCACGGTCGATATCGAGGTGCGGGGCTCGGCCGCCGCCGCTGGCGATGGCTTTGCGCGCGAGAACCCGCAACTTAAGGCTGCCGCGGATAATCCGGCCGATGCGATCTTTCGCGCCACCGGCCAAGTGATGAAGTTCGACGGTTTCATGCGGGTCTACCTCGAGGGTCAGGACGACGTCACGTCCGATGACGACGAAGCAGCCACGCTGCCACAGCTTGGAGAGGGCGAGCGGCTGAAGCTCCTCGCTCCGCCGTTTGACGCCCAGCAGCATTTTACCCAACCGCCGTCGCGCTTCAGCCAGGCCACGCTGATCAAGGAGTTGGAAGAGAAGGGGATCGGGCGTCCCTCCACTTACGCTTCGATTATGACCAGTATCCTGACCCGCGAATACGTCGAAGAGGACGACAGCAAGCGGCTGCGGCCCACGACCTTGGGCCGCATCGTATGCGATCTGCTAGTCAAGGCATTCCCCGATATCCTCGAAGTCGGCTTTACCGCGCAAATGGAAGAGAAGCTCGACAAGGTTGAAGAGGGCAGCGAAAACTGGGTCAAAACTCTCAGACAATTCTATGGGCCGTTCGAAAAGAGCTTGGGCGAGGCAAAGGAAAAAATGCCCGCGATCAAGCGCACCGGCTTGGTCACCGGACTTAAATGCGAGCTCGACGATGGCGACATGGTGATCAAATGGGGACGCAACGGCGAGTTTCTGGCCTGCTCGAATTATCCCAAGTGCACCAACACTAAGGAGTTCATCCGCGACGATCAAGGCAAGATCATACCGCGGGAAGCGGCCGCGCCGGCCGTCAGCGATAAGGTGTGTGAGAAATGCGGGCGCCCCATGGTACGGCGCCGGTCACGCTTCGGCGAATTCCTAGGATGCTCGGGTTATCCGGAATGCGACGGGATCAAACGGCTGAAATCCGAGCCAGTTAACACCGGCGTCGCTTGTCCGGATTGTAAGGAAGGCGAAATTCTCGAACGCCGCAGCCGCCGTGGCAAACTGTTCTTCGGATGCGGCCGCTATCCCAAGTGCAAATTTGCCAGTTGGGACCGTCCGGTGCCGCGTCCGTGTCCGCAATGCGGGTCGCCCTACCTGGTTGAGAAGGTGACCAAGCGCGAAGGCGCGCGTTGGTTGTGCCCCAACAAGGAATGCGGCTATCAAGTGCCGGTTGAAACTACGGCGGTGACGCCCAATGCGACAGCGCCGCCGGCGAATGTCTGAGCTGGCCGGCAATCGAAACCACATGATGCAAATATGATGTTGGCTGATCGGCCGCTGCCCGATTTGAAGCGAAAAGCGGCACGGCCCTTCCTAGCCTCGGCGATTCGGCATGGATGAAGTTGTAAACGTTGTAGGCGGCGGCTTGGCCGGCAGCGAAGCGGCCTGGCAACTGGCCTGCCGTGGAATTGAGGTGCGGCTGTTCGAAATGCGCCCCGTGCGCATGACAGAAGCTCATCGCACCGGTCTGCTGGCTGAATTGGTCTGTTCGAATTCGCTGCGGAATGCCTCATTGGAAACCGCTGTCGGCGTACTCAAGGAGGAGATGCGGCGGCTCGGTTCGTTGATTATCGCGGCGGCCGATCGCGCCGCCGTTCCCGCCGGCTCGGCTCTGGCCGTTGATCGCGACGATTTCGCCGGCGCGATAACCGCCGCGCTGAGCACGCATCGGCGGATTGAAATCGTCCGGCAAGAGGTAACCGAATTGCCCGCGGGACCAACGATCGTGGCGACCGGCCCACTCACCAGCGCGGCTTTGGGTGCGGCTTTCAATCTGCTCATTGGGGAACGTCACCTGTATTTCTATGACGCCATCGCGCCGATTGTAACCGCCGAATCAATCGACCTGGAGATAGCCTTCCGGGCGTCGCGTTACGGTAAGGGCGGCGACGACTATCTCAACTGTCCATTGGACGAAGCGCAGTACGATAGTTTCGTCGGCGCCTTGCTCGAGGCAGAAAAGGTCGCGCTTCATCCGTTTGAAAAGCCGGTGTATTTCGAAGGCTGTATGCCGATTGAGGAGATGGCGCGGCGCGGACCGCGTACGCTCGCTTTTGGGCCGATGCGGCCGGTGGGATTGACCAATCCGCGCGGCGGCCGGCGCCCATTCGCGGTGGTGCAATTGCGCCAGGACGACCATGAGGGGCGTCTTTATAACATGGTCGGCTTCCAGACCAAGATGACCTATGGCGAGCAGCGCCGCGTGTTGCGGATGATCCCGGGACTCGCTCACGCCGAGTTCGTGCGGCTGGGCTCGCTCCATCGCAACACCTTCATCGACTCGCCGCGCCTGCTGCTGCCGACCCTACAGTTGCGCTCGCGCCCCAACCTTTTTCTGGCGGGTCAAATGATCGGCGTGGAAGGCTATGTTGAATCGGCCGCGATGGGCTTGCTGGCAGGCCTGAATGCCGCGCGCATGCTGGATGGGATGACATCGGTGGTTCCGCCGCGAGAAACGGCGTTGGGCTCACTGGTTGCCTATATCACTGATAGCGACCGCCAGGATTTTCAGCCGATCAATGCGAATTACGGACTCATGCCGCCTTTGGCAGTCGCCGCCCGCGGACGCCAGAAAAAAATGGAAATCGGACAGCGCGCCTTGCGCCTTTTCGATCAATGGCGGGCGCGCTATAACTTGGGACCAGCGTATCCTCAGAGCCACGGCGCCTCAGGCGATCAAGCGCTGCCGGCGCGCTGACAAATGTCTTCGTTATGCTTTTCAAATTTCGATGATCCTCGCCGCGCTTGATGTTGGGACCAACACCACCCTGATGCTGGTGGCGGAGGCCGAGGATGGCGCGGTCCGTCCGCTCGCCGAGATGTCGAGGATTACGCGGCTTGGCCGCGGGGTTGAGTCCCATCACATGCTCGACGCCGCCGCCGCCGCGCGCACGGCCGAAGCGATTGCTGATTTCGCTGAAAAGGCACGCGAACTCGGTGCGGTGAAATTTCTCACTGCCGCGACGTCCGCCTTGCGCGACGCCGGCAATGGCGCCGAGTTCGTCGCGGAGGTGAAACGGCGCGCCGGCCTTGATCTGGAGATTATCTCCGGTGAGACCGAAGCCAGCTTGTGCCATCTCGCCGCAATCAAGGGACTCGAGCTTGACTCCGCCGCGAAAATGCTGGTCGTCGATGTCGGAGGCGGCTCAACCGAGTTGATTCGCTGTGAGCCGGGACGCAAGCTTGACCTGACCAGCCTGCAAATCGGATCGGTGCGTTTGACCGAACGCATCGTGCGGCATGATCCACCGAGTGCGCGCGAAGGCGCGGATTTGCGCGTTACTATCGATGAATCGCTGCGCGGGATACAGTGGGAATTCCAGCCCGATGTGATGGTCGGTATCGCGGGCACGGTCACGACCGTCTGTGCGGTGGCGCTCGGACTCGCTATCTACGATTCCAAAGCCGTCCATGGGCATCATTTGCCACAAACCGAAGTTCTACGGGTGCTCGCTCGCTTCGGCGCAAGCGCGCTTGACGAGAGGCGGAAAATTCCCGGTCTGGAAGAGGGCAGAGCCGACGTGATATTTGCCGGCACCGCGATCCTCGAGCGCGTGATGGGGCACTTCGAAATGTCCGAGGTTATCGTTAGCGATCAAGGCGTGCGCTGGGGATTGGTATGGCGCGCACTGGAAAAAACCGTCATATAAAGCATGACGAAAGCTGAACTGATTGAATCAGTCGCCCGTTCCACGCGTCAGCCGAAAAATGTCGTGGCGATGACGCTGGAGTTGGCGTTTGATCAGATTTCTCGCGCGATCCGCCGGGACAAACGTTTTTGGGTGCCGGGCTTCGGCACTTTCTCGGTGCGCCGCCGGCGCGCGCGGCCCGGTTTCAATCCTCGCACGAATACCGCAATGACCATCCCGGCCTCGCGCACGGTGGGTTTTAGACCCGCGCCCAAATTGAAGAAGGGCCTCTGATTGCGTCCAGAAAAATTTCGAATGCTCCGCGCCAGATTCCCGAGCCGCGCCTGAAAGGTCATGACGCGATAGCGGCAAATTCGAGCTGGCTGGCCTGCCTGCTCCTGGTTTTCGCCGTTGCCATTGGCGCCTACCTGCGCTTTGCAGATCTAGGCGCTCGCGAAATGTCAGCGGATGAAGGGGCCTCGTGGGCGGCCGCCTCGGCGTCGTCAGCCGGCGAGGTCCTGCGCTTGCATCAACGGCTTAACCCGGCGGATATCGGCCTGCCCGATCTCGTCCTCCACGGATGGATCGCTGTATGCGGCGAGAGCCTGGCCGCGATGCGCGCGCTTTCAGCGATGCTGGGCACTTTCGCGATAGTGCTGGTCTTCATCCTCACGCGTGAATTGCAAGGGGTGGAGCGCGGCGATAGCGCTAATCGCGACGAGGCCGCTGAGTCATCTGAAGATCCGCGCGGACGCGAGTCGGGGAGGCCGCCCAGTGCCGAATTTTCCTCCCAGCGCGAACTGATTGGCGCCACCGCCGCGCTGATCTTCGCGGTCAACCTGGTGACCATCAAGTACTCGCGGCAAACGCGGATGTATCCGTTGATGCTGTTGGCCGTGCTGGCGCAGTTCGCATATTTTATTCGTGCGGCGCGGCGCGGTGGATGGCGCAATTATGCCGGCGTGACGATCTTTACGGCAATCAGCCTCGCCGCCCATCCGAGCGCGCTGTTCGCATTCACAGCCGAAGCTCTATGGGTTGTCTATCGCCTATGGCGCGAACGCGCGGATTTCCGTCAAGCGATACGGTGGGTGTGCAAATTGGCGGGAGCGGTCGTGCTCGGATTGGCTTTGCTCGCACCCGCGCTGCCGACATTGATCGGCGCGACCGCGCATGCGGCGGCGCATGGCGCGCTGAATTGGATCACGCGCCCGCCCTGGTGGGAGCCAATTGCGCTATTCAACAAGGGCACCGGCAGTTTCGGGTTTCCGGTATTGGCGCTACTGGCCATCGCGGGAGCTATTGGCGCGTGGCGTGGAGCCGCCGCGCGCTTTTGTCTCTTATGGATGTGGGCGCCTCCTACAATTGTCCTGCTTTTCTCCTACCTTGTGCGGCCGGCGTTCGTCGAACGCTACCTGTTATCTTCCTTCGTGCCGTTCTTTATCCTGGCGGCGTTTGGGGTCTGGGAAATCCCCAACCTGTGGGCGCGATGGTGGAAGCGTAGGGCAGTGGGGCGGGCGCGCAATCTGGTGCGCGCGGGGACTCTCGCGTTAGCGCTTGTGCTCGCCGTGGCTCACGTGGCCGCCTATCGCCGCAAACCGCACGGTCCGGAGTGGCGCGAGGCTGCTCGCCTGGCTGCGCGCCCTCCAGGTGAAAATATCGCCGTTGCGCCCGGCTATGCCGTCGATGTCGTGGAATATTACCTGCGCCGCAATGGAGACGGGGCTCGACCGCAACGCGCGCTTCCGGCCGACCCGGCCGCGCCAGTGCTCATACTTGCCGATGAAGGCGTTCCACCTGAAGCCGCCCGGCGTTTGGCCCGGGAATATCCGCGAGTGATGGCGCGTCCGCGCGGGCTTGTGATACGTCACCGTTAAAGCTTGGCAAACGAACGCGGCCACTGCTCGCGGCGTGCGCACAACATTGCGGCACCGTCCGCGTGGCGATTTCAAGGAGGGCAAAATGAGTCCGGAGAATTTTGATCCGCGGCGCTTTAAGGATAATCAGCGGCGCGACTGGGACGCCGCGGCGGCGGGATGGAAGAAATGGTGGCCGGTGTTCGAGCGCTCGGCACAGCACGTCAGTGATCGGCTGATCGAATTGGCCGGCGTCGGTTCAGGCGGCCGTGTGCTGGATATCGCGACCGGCAACGGCGAACCCGCGGTCACGGCCGCGCGCCGGGTCGGCGGCTCGGGCCGGGTGATTGCGATTGATCAGGCCCCGGGGATGCTGGCGATTGCAACCGAACGCGCCGCCTCGATGGGGTTGGGCAATATCGAATTCCGACAGAGCGACGCCGAGTCGCTCGCGATCGGGGAACGGGATTTTGACGCGGTCACCTGCCGGTGGGGATTGATGTTCATGCCCGACTTGACCGGCACGCTTAAAGGTTTGCATCAGCGGCTAAAGCCCCAAGGGCGTTTGGCCACGGCGGTCTGGTCAACGCCGGATAAGGTGCCGATGATAACTATCGCGGCCGAGGCCGTGCGCAATTTGGCCGGTTTACCCGCCGCGGCGCCGGGCGGAATGGATCCGCTACGGTTGGCGGACACCTCGATTCTGGAAGGAGCGCTTAAGACCGCGGGGTTCAAGGACATAAGAGTCGAACGAATGATCGTTAACTTCGAATTCGATTCGGCCGACGCTTTCACGAATTTTCGCCGCGAAGTCTCAGCGCCGTTCCGCACGATGCTGGCGAGCAAGACGCCGGAGTTGCAACGCCAGATCCTCGATGCGATCGTCAGCGCCGCCCAAGCCCACGCTGGCGCCGACGGCCGGATTCATACCGCCAACGAGACTATCTTGTTTTCCGCACGACGCGACTGAGCGGCGCGCGAGCGATCAGATCTCGACAAGGTCCTTCACGTGGGACTCGCGCCCGGTCCACGCGCGAGGCGCTGAGCGCGCATACGTGACCAAGCAAGCTCCGCCCAAGCGGCGATTCTGTCATTCTTAAGAGTCTGTGAATTTTTGTCATTCTGAACGGAGTCTGCCGCGCAGCGCGGCTCCGCTAGCCACGCTCGGAATGACAGAAAAAAAATCTTCACAGACTCTAAGCATGGCGGAGAGGGGGGGATTTGAACCCCCGAAACCCTTCCGAGTTTACACGCTCTCCAGGCGTGCGCCTTAAACCGGGCTCGGCCACCTCTCCGCATTGGGTTGGAAAGTATGCCATTTACGAGGCAACTTTCGCCAGAGCGCCCTTACTGAATCGAGTAAAACCCGGACCGTCAGCTTTCAATCTTCGCGCGCGTCACGCGCGTGGCGTGGTTTTAAACCCTACCGATGGCCGATCAGGCGGGTTTCAGACTCCGCGATTACGCGCGAGTCGCGACAATTAGTCATTACGTGGACAGCCAAAGTGAATAGTTTACGTTTTCGACTGTGAAAAACGCCACTCGGCATCATGAGTTCTTGCGCTAGTCTTGGTATGAATGTTTGACGCAATGAACCACTCTCTTTTCAGTTTATCGGCTCTGGCGATGGCTGAAAGATCGGAATGAAACAGTCAGTAGTCTGAATTGCGATTAAGCAGTAATCGATACATGAAAGATGATAGATCATCGTCAAATACGATCGAGCAGCAAATAATCGGAGCAAGGCCAATAAGGTGTCATGCGGAGGCGCCAGCTTGAAGCGCTAAACGTCCGACTGCGGATTTTAACTCAAATTCGTAGCTCGGCGCGGTCACTTTTTCTCAGTTGAAATTCTTCACCTACGCACGCTCATGCATGCCTCAATGCGCAGAATCCGCATATGCAAAGCGGCGGTGCGTCAGGATCGGATGAATCAAGCGGCAATAGCCCCTGTACTTTGTAAATGTTGCACGGCTGGAGCCTCGCCGTGCGCGGCGATCGTCTGTGCAAGCGCCGTCAATACGAATGAATACTGGAGCATTTCGTCAACGATTGCCAATGGCATGGACATTGCCACCAATACGCGACTTGTCAGCATAATGCCGTGCGCAAGAGCAGCTTGAGCTGGCGTTGAAGCGGAAATAGACAAGGCGCGGCTCGGCTGGGTTCGGCGAATAGCCACTGACCAGGGCCTCGGATTACGGATTCAATGCAATGACTAAACAAGCGCGACGACGCGGGGATGCTTTCGCTGGCTATGGAACTGCGGCCCGGGCCAAGCGCATGGGCTTGCTCGCGTGTGGCGCATTACTTGCGCTGGCGATCTGCGGATGCGCGGCAAATAGCGAATCCAATAACGGCGATGCGCCCGGCGGAGTTCAGAATGCCTCCGCCATGTCGCCCGACCAATGCATGGCCAACGGCGCGATCGAGAAGGCGGCGGAGAACGACCAGCGCGGCTATATCATTCAGCCGGGCGACGATCTCCAGGTCGGCTTTTATCTGAATCCGGAGTTCAACGACGACGTGACGGTGCGGCCTGACGGCAAAATCACCTTGCGGCTGGTCGGCGATGTGCAGGCGGCGGGCCAGACGCCGGAGCAATTGGCCAACGCGCTGGACAAGGATTATCTGCGTGAGTTGCGCAACCCGGGCGCGGTGATTCACGTCAAGAGCATGCCTGATCGCGAAGTCTACGTGCAGGGGCAGGTAAACAAGCCCGGCGAGTTTCCGCTGGAACCCGGCATGACGGCGTTGCAGGCGATCAGTGACGCGGGCGGGGAAACGGATGTCGCCAACAAGACGGCCGTGGTGATCCGGCGTGATGCCTGCGGCATTCCACGTTCAATCAATATAAGCCTCGCCAACGCGGTTAAGGATCCCAGCGGCGGCGAAGACCTGGCGTTGATGCCGCGCGACATTCTGGTGGTCCCGCGCAGCAGCATCGGCAGCGTCGATCTGTTCGTGAAGCAGTACATCCGCGACATGCTGCCGGTTGAGCCGTACATGTCGGCGAGTGCGCCCCTCTAGCGGGTAAGGCTGAGATGCGAATGTACCGTCGCGGTCGACGTGTAATGTGCCCAATGGGCGGTCTGTCCCGATGAACAAAAAAGACTTGAATTACTGGATCGGGTTGGTTTTGCGGCGCCGCAAGACGGTGCTGTGGGCGGGCGGGATCGTCTTTGGACTGGTGGTGCTGGCGACGTTTTTGTGGCCGCCGGTGTACGAATCGACCGCCGATATCCTGGTGCAGGACAATCGCGCGCAATACCTGGCCTCCTCCGATCTGCGTGACAACACGCCGCAGAACGCCGCCGTCGTAGCCAATCCGGTGACCGAGGAAGATCTGAATTCCGAGATGCAACTGCTCACCAGCGAGTACCTGGTGAAGCAGGCGATAAAGAGCGTACCCGTGCCGGCGGTTTATCAGAATTACGCGCGGCGCATGATGAGCTTCGTCGGCGCGGCGATCGACCTCCCGACCACCGGCTATCACCTGATGCACGGCACACCCGAGCTGACGTCGCGCGATATCTGGGCGATCAAACTCGAGCACCATCTCAAGTCCAATGTGATCAAGCGGTCGGACCTGATCGAGCTGACTTTTAAGGGGCATGACCCCGCGTGGACCAAGGAATTTCTCGACCGCTTGCTCAACGAATACATGATTTACCACGCGGACATCTCGCACGATCCGCAGGCGCACAAGTTCTTCGAAGAGCAAGCCACCGAATTGCGCAAGCGCCTCTACGCCTCCGAGGACCAGTTGCGTGCGTTCGAAATCGCGCACGGTATCACCGACCTCGATGGCCAGAGGCAGGCGCTGGTCAATCGCATTTCCGACGTGCAGATTCAGTATGAACGCAATGGCGCGCAGTTGGCCTCCGCCCACGAGCAGGTGGCGCAGTTGCAGGGTCAGCTCAAAGCAACTCCTCAGCGCATCGGGCAGGAAGTGCGCTCGGTGCAGGACGAAGCCTTGGCCCAGCTCAAGCCGCAAGTGATGCAGCTCAAGACTCAGCGCGCCGAACTACTCACGCGTTATCAGCCCAATAGCGAACGTATCCAGGAAATCGACGCGCAATTAGACGCCGCTGAGAAGATTCTGGCCAAGGAAGACCACCTCGTGGTGCAGGAGAAGAGCACCAATCTCAATCCAGTGTGGGTGACGGTCTCGCAGAATCTGGATAGCGCGCAAACCAATGCGGCCGCGCTGAACGCGACCCAAAGTGCGTTAACCGAGGAGTTGAAGCAGGCGCGCGTTGATTTGATCGCGATGGTCAATAACGGCGTCGCGATGGGCCGTCTGCAGCGCAAGGTGCAAACCGACCAGGAAGCCTATTTGTCGTACGTGCGCAAGAGCGAAGAGGCGCGCACGGCGCAAGGCTTGAACCTTAACAAGATTCTCAACGTGAGTGTCGCGCAACCGCCGCTGCAGCCCGATCGGCCGGTGTTTCCGATCGTCTGGCTGAACCTGATCGCGGGTCTGGTGCTTGGCGCCGGCGTCGGCTTCGGGGCGGCTTATTGGGAGGAGGAGCGGGATCCCAAAATCTACTCGGCCGCCGCGATCGCGGAAGCCTGCGGTCTGAACACAATCGCGGTTTTGCGCGAGGAGTCCTGATGCCGTCGGGCTTGATGGTGGAGCAGGCGTAACCACGATGTACTACCAGCATTTCGGTCTGAACGGTCCGCCGTTTCAGTTCACGCCGTCGCCCAAGGTGCTTTACATGAGCAAGGCGCATCGCGAAGCGCTGGCGGCGCTGGAATGGGGGTTGTTGCACGAGCCGAGTGGCTTCACCGTACTCATCGGTGAAACGGGCACCGGCAAAACCACCCTTATCTGCTCGTTGCTGATGCGTCATTACGACCTGGTGCGGACCGGCTACGTGGCCAATCCCAAACTCGGCTTCGACGAGATGCTGCGGGTGATCATGCGGCAGTTGGGGATCCACTCCAAGCAGGGGCGGCTCAACACGATTGACGCCTTCAATCGTTACCTCAGCCAGCTCGAAGACGGCGGTCGTGTCGTCATTATCGTCGATGAAGCCCAGGGACTCAGTGATGAAGCGCTGGAGGAGTTGCGGCTTTTTTCCAACGCGGGCCAGCGCGAGGAGAAACAGCTTCATTTCGTGCTGGTGGGCCAGCCCGAGTTGATGAAGCGTTTGTCCGCGCATTCGCTGCGCCAATTCAACGAACGGATCGGCGCGCGCGCCATGCTCAATCCGCTCAGCCGCGAAGAAGCCTTTGCCTATGTGGATTACCGGCTGGCGGCGCATGAGGGCAACGCCAAGCGGATGTTTGGCCGCGGCGCGCTTGAATATTTGGTTGATCACAGCGGGGGCATCCCGCGACGGATAAACGTGCTGTGTCACAACGCGATGCTGTTGGCATATTCCGCGGGCGCCAGCCAGATTGATTACCCCGTCGCGCACGCCGCGGTCACCGAATTCGAGGATCTGTTTACAACCGCCCGCCAGTTCAATCCCGTCAAGCCGCGCTGGGGCGCGCCGTTGCGACTGGCGGGCGCGGCCCTGGCGCTGGCGGCGGTGGCGATTTTCGTGGCGGGCGCGGCCTGGTTCTGGTCGGCTCCGTCGCATTCCGATGACGCCGTGGCCAATGCTTTCGCAAGCCAGCCGCCGTCGTCCAAAATGGCGCGTGAAAACGCGGCGGCGTCGAGCAATGTCCTGACGGACCCGCCGCCCGCCACTTCGCATAACGGCAAAGCTCGGAGCAACCACGGCGACGTGCGGACCGCCACGGGAGTATCTCTCGATGGTGCCGGCGGCCCGGAAGCTGGCGACAGCGCGGCGGTGGTGCCCACCGTCAAGCCGATCCAAACCAGCGCCGGGTCGGTTGCGCCGGTTCATTCGATCCGCAATTCGATGGCTTCGGCTGATGATCCGGCGAACGCGGCCGGGAAGGCCGAGGAGCATCAGATTAAGGTGAAACACGGCGATACGCTGGCACTCCTCGCGATCAGATATCTGGGTTCCGAAGGGCAGCTTGGCAAGCTGATACATGCCAATCCGCAACTTGCCAACGTCGATGTAATTTATCCGGGCGAAATCATTCACTTACCCCCGAATGCGACGACGCCACAGGAGTAGCGCGTGAGCAAGTACTACGACGCGATCAGGCGCACCACACCGCGAGCGCATCTGTCGCCCGAGGATCTGAGGCCGCGCAGTGAGTTCGACCCGGTCCTTGAAGAGCGGCCGCGCGAGGCGGAAGCGGGCGAGCAGCCTCGCCAAACCTCGAATGCGGTGATGCCGCTGCCGGTGGTGCCGGTGGCGTTGAGCGCCACGGCGCGCGCCGAGGAAATCCGCCGGCTCAGTGAGCGGCTGGCGCCACTGGCGGTGATCGAGCATTCAATGCGCCTGTTGGTGAGCGGTTGCCGCCGCGGTGATGGGGCCTCGACGATTGCGGCCTCGTTGGCGTTGGACCTAAGCCAGCGCCTGGCACTCCGCACGCTGCTGGTGGACGCGCATTTGCGCAGTCCTGCGCTCCATCGGATGTTCGGCACGCCGGCCAGCAAAACGCCCGAAATGCTGCTCGGTGGCGCGGTGCAATTGCGCGCTACCGGCTGGCCGCGGCTGGAGCTGGCAAGTTGTTCGTTGGGCGGCGGTGAATCCGAGCGGCGCGAATTGCTCGGCACGTTCGAAAATTTGCTGAACCATTATCAGGCGACAGTGATCGATCTCGGGGTAACGCGCCTGGATGCGCGCATGCTCTCTTTGGCGCGACCCGACGATCCGATTCTGCTGGTGGTCCGTTATGGTCATACCGAGCGCCGGGAACTGGCGACGGCGAATGCCGCCTTGCAGGCGGCCAACCGCGCGGTGGCCGGCGTAATCCTCAACGCTGCAACCAATCCGGTTGCGAAGAAAACTGGGAAGCTCGTCAGGCAATGAGTGACGTTGGAAATTTGGTGGATGGAGTTCGGCCGCTCAAGCCGGCAAACACGAAAAATGGCAGCACCGGGCTCGATGCCCGCTTGGGTGGCCTCGGGGTGGTGGGATTGGGTTACTGGGGACCGAACTGGGTGCGCAATCTGTATCAGTCGCGGCGTACGCGCCGCGTGGTGGCGTGTGATCTCGACGCCAAGCGCCGCAATCATATTGCCGACCTGTATCCCGGAGTCGAAACCACCGACAGCTTCGAGCGCCTGCTCGAGGACCCCGCGATCGAGGGGCTCGTGGTGGCGACGCCGGTCAGCACCCATTACAAGCTCGCCCTGCGGGCGCTTGAGGCCGACAAATCGGTGCTGGTCGAAAAACCGCTCGCGATGTCTCGCGCCGACGCCGCCAGGCTGGTGGGAGTGGCGCGTGATCGCAACCGCGTGCTGATGGTCGGACATACCTTTCTCTACAGCACGCCGGTACTCAAAGTGCGTGAACTGATCGAAGCGGGCGAACTCGGCGACGTGTTCTACATCAGTTCGATTCGCGCCAACCTGGGGCTCTTTCAGCACGATGTCAACGTGGCTTGGGATCTCGCCACCCATGACATCTCAATCATCCTCATGCTGATGGGCCGGATGCCCGAGGCGGTGAGTTGCCAGGGACAGGGTCATTACAATCCCAAGGTCGAAGACGTGGCACTGCTGACTTTGCGTTTCGCGCGCGATGTCATCGCCTTTATCCACGTGAGTTGGCTTGATCCCAACAAGATTCGCCGCACGACGATTGTGGGTTCGCGCAAGATGCTGGTCTATGACGACACGGCGCCGCAGGAAAAGATCCGAATTTACGACCGTGGCGTAAATGTCCAGCGCTACTACGACACCTTCGGCGAGTTTCAATACTCCTACCGCTATGGCGACGTGCAGATTCCGCGCATTGAGGAAACCGAGCCGCTGCGCACGGAGTGCGATCATTTCGTCGATTGCATCCGCAGCGGCGCGACGCCCACCACCGACGGACTGGACGGGCTGCGCGTGGTCAGCGTGCTGGAGGCGGCGAATCTTTCGTTGCGCGAAGGCGGTCGCGCCGTGACCGTGGCCGCTCTCCTGGAGTGAGCGATCGATGGAAAATGGGTTGCCGCCTTATGTATGTGTGGCGGACGACGTTCGCCTTGGTCCGCGCGTTCGCTTGGCGTCGTTTGTCAACCTTTACGGCTGCGAACTCGGCGCCGATACGCGGGTAGGCGCGTTTGTTGAAGTGCAACGCGGCGCGCGCATCGGCGAACGCTGTAAGATCTCCAGCCACACCTTCATCTGTACCGGGGTCGTGATCGAGGACGAAGTCTTTGTCGGTCATGGCGTGGTCTTCATCAACGACCGCGCACCGCGCGCCACCAATGCCGGCGGCGCGCCGCAGGCCGAGGCCGATTGGCTGCTGGAACAGACCATCGTGCGGCGCGCGGTCTCGATCGGCAGCGGCGCGGTGATCATGTGCGGCGTCGAGATAGGAGAAGGCGCGCTGATCGGAGCCGGCGCCGTGGTGACGCATAACGTGCCGCCAGGCGCGGTGGTGATAGGCAATCCGGGGCGGGTGCGCCGAATTCTGGAGGGGCGGGGAGAAGAGGAGAAGTCATGAAGGTAAAATTTTTGGATCTGGCCGCGCAGAATGACGAAATTCGTGAGGATGTTGACCGCGCGATGGCCGAGATACATCGCAATACCGCCTATATCGGTGGTCCCGCGGTGGCGGTTTTCGAAGCTGATTTTGCCGCTTATATCGGTGTGCGTCGCGTGATCGGCGTCGGCAGCGGCACCGACGCCCTGCGCTTGGCCTTGCTGGCGCTGGGCGTTGGCCCCGGTGACGAGGTGATTACGGTGCCGATGACCTTCATCGCCACCGCCGAGGCGATCTATCAAACCGGCGCGCGCCCGGTGTTTGTCGACGTTGATGCGGACACCGGCAATATGAGCGTGAGCGCGCTCCGGAACTATCTCGAAGCGGGGCACTGGAGTTCACCCAACGGCCCCAAGGCGATTCTGCCGGTACATCTGTACGGCACGCCGGCGCCCGCCTTCGAATTGGGCGAAATCGCCGCCAGCTATGGGTTGAAAATGGTCGAGGACGCCTGCCAGGCCCATGGCGCGCGGCTTTCCAGGGACGGCCAATGGGTGCGCGCGGGGAGCTTGGGCGCGGCCGGATGCTTCAGCTTTTACCCGGGCAAGAATCTGGGCGCATGGGGCGAAGCGGGTGCGATCGCGACCAACGACGATGAGTTGGCCGAGCGTGCATTGCGGCTGCGCGATCACGGCCGCATTTCCCACTATGCGCACTCCGACATCGGCTATAACGCACGGCTGGATACGGTTCAGGCGGCGGTCCTGGGCGCCAAGCTCAAGCGGCTGGAGGCATGGAACAGCCGCCGCCGTGAAATCGCCGCCACTTACAGCAAGATGCTGCGTGGAAGCGGGCTCAGCGTGATGGCGCAATTTCCGGGCGCGGAATCCTGCTATCACCTGTTCGTCATCCGCAGCCAGAAGCGCGACACCATTCGCAATTCGCTGCTGGCGAACAACGTCGATTGCGGCATCCATTATCCATTGCCGCTGCATCTGCAGCCCGCGTGCCGCGAATTGGGCTACAAACACGGCGATTTCCCCGCCAGCGAAGCAATCGCCGACACGGTGCTGTCGTTACCGATGCATCCGCACCTAAGCGACGCGGAGGTGGTTCGCGTGGTCGAGGTGGTGCGGCACGCGCTGGAGGGCGTTGAGCCCGGCCGGCCGCGTAAGACTGGAACAGACTTGTTCGCCGGCCGGCATTATGGCAAAGGAGCCGCGTCAACCCCCCCCCCACGCGGTGACTAACCTGTGTTTGCCGGCGAACTTCAAAAACAGAAGGCGTTCTTTGCGGCGGCGGACAGCGTGGCGCTGTTCGCCGCCTTCGCCAGCGCCCTCTGTATTCACGATCCGGCGGGTGCGATGGAGACCCGCCTGTTCGAAGCTGAGCGGCCGATACTGGTGTTATGCGTCATCGGCATCGCGGCGCTGTGGATCTTGGTCTTTCGTGCGTGCGACCTGTACCGGATGCGCGCGGGCGGTCTCAAGGAGACCCTGGCGATCGTGAAGGCCTGTTCCATCGCCGCGTTGCTCACGCTGTTCGTGGGCTTCCTGGCCCATATCGCGGTTTCGCGCATCACCGTGGTGCTCGCCTATGTGTTAAGTATTCCGGCGGTGATGATCGCGCGGATGTTCGCGCGCGCTTACATTCGAAGTTTCTACGCGAATCCCAAAATCGCGATTCCGCTGGCGATCATTGGCTTCAATCCGGTCGCTCATTATCTGTTCGATCAGATTGCCGACGAGATGACCCCCTACGAACCGGCCGGCTTTGTCGATGGCGCGGCGTGTGGGCGCCAGTATCGCGGCTATCCGGTGATTGGCGCGGCGCCGGCGTTGGCGCAACTGGCCGCCGTCCATCCGCTGCTGGAAGTCGCCATCGCCACTCCCGACGCCAGCCGCGAGCAGCAGGAAGAAATCATCCGGACCTGCGAAAGCCTGCGGATTCGTTGGTGGATAGTGCCGTGGATGTTGCGCTCGCTCGCCACCGGGCTCAAGGTCGACATGCTGGGGGCGGTGCCGCTGATGGGTCCGCGCGGGTCGAATATCGAAGGGCTGAATCTGCTGGTCAAGCGCGGCTTCGATCTGATCACGGCATCGCTGATGTTGATCGTGGCGGCGCCCGTATTGGGACTCGCCGCTTTGGCGATTCTGCTCACCGACGGGCGTCCGGTGCTGTTTCGCCAGTCGCGGATTGGCATCCATGGCCGCCCTTTCGAGTTGCTCAAGCTGCGCACGATGCGGCATACCGCCGACGACGGCGTGCATCGCGAATACGTGCGCCAATGGATCCGCAACGGTGAAGGGGCCGCTCTGGATGTCAATCTCAAGCGCGTTGCCAATGGGACCAACGGCAACGGTGCGGGCCACAAGGCGCGGGTCTTCAAGTTGGTGCGCGATAAGCGCATCACGATGGTCGGCCGCCTGCTGCGCCGTTTCAGCCTCGACGAGTTGCCGCAGCTTATCAACGTCGTGCGCGGCGAGATGAGCCTGATTGGTCCACGCCCCGCGCTGCCGTACGAGCTTGAGCACTATCAGGACTGGCATCGCCGCCGGCTCGACGCGGCGCCCGGAATCACCGGTTTATGGCAGGTCAGCGGGCGCAACCGGGTCTCCTTCGATGAGATGGTGCGGCTCGATGTGCAATATCTTGAGGATTGGTCACTGGCTGGCGACCTGCGCATCCTGGCCCGCACGGTTCCGGCGCTTCTGCGCGGGGAGGGGATGTGACCGCGCCGATTCAGAGCGAATCAGCCGCCGAAGCCATCGAACTTAAACGCTCGCTCTGGGCCTCGTTCGCACGCAGCGTGCGCGACAACGTGCTGGCCGAAGTGACGGTGCAGGTGCTGCGTGTGGGCGGGATGATCGTGCTGGCGCGCGAGCTCACCCCGGGGGATTTCGGCCTGCTGAAGGTACTGGTGGTGGTGAGCGTTTTCGCCACTGTGCTGTGCCAGTTCGGCATTCCCGACGCGATGATTCAGCGCAAGGAAGTCAGCCGCGCACACGAAGCCACAGCCTGGTGGCTGAACGTCCTCATCACGTTTATCGTCGTCGCCGGACTCTATCTGCTCGCGCCGCTCATCGCGCGTGTGATGGAGATGGGCGGACTCACCTTGGGCATCCGCCTGATGTGCGTGCCGCTGATCCTCGAAGGCACTTCGAACGGCGCCAATGCCCGTTTGCGACGGGCCTTGCGCTTTGGCGCGATCGCGCTGGCGGACGTCGTCGGCGAAATCGGTTTTTTGGCCGGGGCTTTCGTGCTGCTCTGGTATGGATACCCGGAATTGAGCCTCGCGGGCGGGCTCGCGGTGCGCTTTGCCCTACACGCCTCGACCATCTGGATCGCCGATCCGCGGGTGCCGCTGGGCGTGCCGCGGCTGTCGGCCGCGCGCGATCTGTCCCGTTTCGCTGTGAGCGTCTGCAGCGGCCGTGTGCTGATTGTGTCTGCGGGAAACGCCGACTTCCTGCTGGTGGGCCGTCTGCTCGGCAGCGAGGCGCTGGGCTTCTACTCGATTGCGTGGGACCTGCTGCGCTTCATCCCGGATCGGCTGTTCAAGGTGGTTGGCCGCGTGGCATTTCCCGCCTTTTCGCGTATTCAGGAAGATGATCAGGAACTTGCCGCGGCCTACAAAACTATCGTCGATTACGTGGCCCGGATGGTATTGCCGGTGGCGGGCTGCGTGGTGATCGCGGCGCCGGAAATCCTCGGCAGCATTTACGGACGGCAATGGCTGCCGGCCGCTTCGCCGATGCGCGTGCTGAGTTGCGGGCTGGCGTTTATAGGGCTGCGGCTGGGGATTGGTTCGGTCTATTTTGCCAAGGACTATCCCTCCTTCGACCTCTATTTGAACGGTGTGCGCCTGCTGCTGATTGTCGCGGCGGTGACGGTGAGCGTCGAATTGGGCGGCGGTCTGATCGCGGTCTGCGCGTCGGTCGGTGCGGTCGAATTGCTCATCACCTACGCCGGACAATATCTTGCGTGCATGCTGGTGTCGATGCGGCTGCGCGAGCTATGGCGGCCGATGCTGCCGGGGCTGCGCACGGCGGCGTTCTGCATGGCGGCAACTTTCGCGGGCAAAGTGTTTGCCGCGCTGCTCGGAATCCACGCGCCCACCGTGATCGTCTTCGTCGCGGCGCCAGCGGCGGCGGTCTTTTTGTGGCTGGAAGCGCGCGAGGCGGTTCGCATGGCCACCAGCACCTTCAAACGGGACGTGCTGCGAACCTCAAACCAGCAGGCATAGGTGGCGTGGCGATGATGGCCGTTGCGAAAAGATTGAGTTATGAATGCTCGGAAAGCTCCTCCGATGGACCACCAGCGGTGGCCTCGGCGCGGGCGGTTATGGACTCCCCCAGGCATAGTCAATTTATTCTTTGTCCACTCGAACAGGCGCACGGGCTATGGAGCGCCGCACTCGCCCGTTTGGACGATGTCACGCTTTATCATGGTGAGCGATGGGTGCGCGGGCTGGTCGAGACCTATCGGCTGAGACCATGGGTGGCGGCACTGAGTGAGGACGACGAGGTCACGGCGGCATGCCTGTTGGCTCGCACGCGGCGACCGCTTTCGGCGGCGCGGTTTGTCGGCTTGCCGTTCTCCGACGTGTGCCCGCCACTGGCGCGCGATACGAACGCCTTGGGCGCTCTGCTGGACGCCTTGGGGCGCGATCCAGCGACGCGCAATGGCTGCGAACTCAGAGGTGTGAGCGCGCCGTCGCCTTGGTGTACGGTGGATTGCTTCGCCGGCTGGGCGCTCGATCTAGCGCGTCCTCTGGGCGACATCGAGCGCTCATTCGACCGCGACTTCCGACGCAAGATTCGCCGCGGCGGTGAAGCGGGCCTGACAATCCAGCGCGGCGACGACACGAGCCTGGTCGCGCGTTTTTACGAGTTGCAACTGGAGACTCGCCGGCGCCTTGGCTTGCCCGCCCAGCCGGTGCGCCTGTTTATGACCTTGCGGAAGATTTTCAGCAAAGGGAATGATTTCGAAGTCTGGCTGACGTCACATGATGGTCACGATCTGGCGGGGGCGGTCTTGTTGCGGGAGCGCGGCCGCATCTACATGAAATGGAGTGCGCGGCGGCTCGACGCGATTGCGAGTGCCAATCATCTGCTGGTCTGGAACGTGATTCAGGCTTACGCGGGTAACGCCACTTGCCTTGACCTGGGCCGCACCGACGTGCGCAATAGCGGTCTGGCGCGTTTCAAAAAAGAAGTCGGCGCGGTCGCCACGCCTGTCGCCTATGCGTTTTTGCCGGTGGCGCCACGCCATGTCAGTTCGGAGGTTCTGGTTGGCTCACGTAAGCTTATGGCGCGAGCGTGGCGATATCTGCCGCTGTCCTTTGCGCGGCTCGCGGGAGCGGCATTTTACCGTTATCTGGCATGAAGAAATGGGCTAATCAGACATTTTCGACTATGATCAAACCGGTAGCGCGGCCGTAAAGGGGCGGTGTGGGTAAGGTGCCGTTATCAGCGGCGACACGGCAGCCAAACGCGGATCGCTAATCTTGTGGAAAGGAGTCGCCATGGCCCTGAGTATCGAATCAGCCACCGGTCTCAAAACCCGCCCGACCGTGATTGGCACTGATACCTCATGCGGACGTAATGACGCTTTTTCCTTCTGGAAGCTTCCCGCGGGCTGGCGCGACTCACTCGATGCGCTTAACGGTATGTCGGCCGTGGCTGCGGAACGTTATTTATTTGAGCGTTATTTGCCGGAGAACGAGCGGCGCCCGCCCAGTGCGATGGAGGCGTATTACCGCGTCAAGGGTCTGATTCCACGCCGAGTGCGCCATCGCCTCAATTCCTTAGCGATTCGCGCCCGGCGGCGCCAGAAGTTTCCCAATTGGCCCTGCGAAAGCGCACTGACTGAATTCTGGCGTGACTGGATGCGCCAGGCGCTCGAAATCATGCAGGTGAGCGACGGCTGGCACATCGGCTTCTGGCCTGGCGGAGTCAATTGTTCCATCGTGCTGACCCATGATGTGGACAGCCCGCTCGGCTTCAGTCAGATGGAGCGCATGGCCGAGGTCGAAGAGAAACTTGGCTTCCGCTCGGCGTGGAATCTGCCGCTCGCGCAATATCCGATTGATTTCGGCGTGGTCGAACGGCTCCGCACACGCGGCTTCGAATTCGGCGCGCACGGATTAAGTCATGACGGCAAGCTCTTCCGCAGCCGCAAGGATTTTCTGGCGCTGACGCCCCGGCTCGAGCGGCTTGCCCGCGAACATAATATGCGGGGATTCCGTGCGCCTTCCACATTGCGCCGGGCCGAGTGGATCGCGACCATGGATTTTGACTTCGATTCGAGCTTTTCGGATACGGATCCCTATGAACCGCAGGCGGGTGGTACCTGCAGTATCTTCCCCTTTTATCTGGGTGAAATGCTCGAAATGCCATACACCCTGGCGCAGGACCATACACTCATCCACGTGCTGCATCGCAGTCCGTTGGCGGTCTGGATGCTCAAGGTGCAATGGATTGCGTCACTGGGAGGGATGATTCTCGTGCTTACGCATCCCGACTACTCGGGGGCGGGCGCCAACCTCGGCCATTATGAAGATTTGCTCAAGCATTTGCGTGAAATTGAATCGGCCTGGCACGCGCAGCCTTCGGAAATCGCCGCCTGGTGGCGCCGCCGGTCGGCCATGACCCTGACCGTGGACAATGACGTCCCGGTGATTGAAGGTGCGGATAGCGCGGGCGCGACCGCCCGCCGAATCAGTTCGGAACCGCTTTTTCGTTAAGCCGTAACGGGCGCGTCATAAGATTTCCGTCCGTTTTAGCGGCAGCCGGCGGGTCGATGAGTGGAAATGGTTTCGAGGCTCGCTCATCAACTCGTCTGATTAGAGTGCATCACGTTGGGAGGTCGTTTTTGTGAAGCACGGCAAAACTCTGGTCATCGGAGTGGGTGAGGTCGGCGGAGCGTTAGCTGAGGTACTCGAGCGCAAGGAGGCGGTGCTTCGTCACGATATCGAACCGCGTACTTTTGCGGACACGATCGGCGTAATGCATGTCTGCATTCCGTTCAAAACCCGCGCGCAATTCGAGCCGGCGGCATTATCGTATATAAAGCGTTTCAGCCCGGCCCTGACTATCATCAATAGTACGGTGGTGCCGGGCACCACCCGTTCTATCGCCTCACAGAGTCACACCCCGGTCGCTTACAGTCCAGTGCGCGGCAAGCACGTGCGGATGACCGAGGATATGTTGCATTACGCGAAATTTCTCTCCGCGCCTGACGCGAGCACCTTGACCGCCGCCGAGGAGCATTTCAAGTCGGCCGGAATGAAAACGCGCCGCATCGCGCGGGTCGAAACCTTGGAATTGGCCAAACTGGCTGAAACCTCATACTTTGGTGTGATGATCGCGTTTGCCCAAGAGCTTAACCGCTATGCGGAAATTGTGGGGGCGGATTATGCCGAGGCCATCGACTTTTTCGAGGAAGTCGATTTTCTGCCACGCACTCGCTATTTCCCCGGCTTTATCGGCGGTCATTGCGTGATCCCCAATATTCATCTGTTGAAACAAGTCCAGTCGATGGGGCTGTTCGACGCAGTGCTGGATTCCAACGAGCGCCGCGCGGCTGAGCTACGGCATAAGGGCGATTCTCCGGAAAACTCGAATCGCACCAAGCCCGCCAAGAAGAACAGAGTCAGTGATGGTGAGTTCCCGGATCGTCCGAATGGCGGAGGGGGCAAACTGACGGCCAATCGCTGAAATTATGGCCCGGCCAGGGCAACCTGCCTTGGTGTGAAGCGTTGCGCCACTTGACGCTTGCCGCTCAACGTCCAATCTGCGACACCTTAAACGGGCGCGCGTTAGCGTGCGCGTCCGCGCAAAATGAAGCCAGCCAGCCCAGGCACCGTCGAGCCGATACCGGGCACAGCTAATCAAAGAATCGCCGCACCACAGCGCTATTTGTGGCTGCTGTTGGCGATGTTGATGTCGGCGACCGTCTTTGAAGGCTACGACATCACGATTTTCCACCTATGCACGCCTGATATAGCGCGCAGCTTTCATCTTGATGACGCCAGCATCGGCGCGATCGCGGCGACGGTGCGTTTCGGCGGCATCCTTTCGTTCTTTATCGTTACGCTGGCTGATCGCTACGGCCGCAAGCCGATCATGTCGGTCACGGTGCTGTGCTACGCATTCTTTACGCTGCTCACCGCGCTGTCCTCCGGAATGGGGACGTTTACGCTGTTCCAGTCCTGTTCACAGATTTTTCTCGCGGCCGAATTCGGCGTCGCGATCACGGTCATCAGCGAGGAATTTCCTGACGCGATGCGCGGGCGCGCGATCTCGGTCATGCACATGGTGGCATTTATCGGGGTTGCCTGCGCCGGCTTGCTCTACGGCGTCGTGGCGAACTCAAGCTGGGGATGGCGCGGCATGTATTTCCTCGGCATTATTCCGCTGGTGTTGGTGGCGTTGCTGCGGCGCGGGATGCGCGAGACGGCGCGCTTTTCAGAGAGTGAGCGGACGCGCAAAGTCTTGGGGCGAGCACGTGCTCCGCTGCTTGAGCCATTGCGGCGATGCGTGGAGCCGTCGGCCGGCCCTTATCGCTCGCGCCTGATCCTTGTCGCGCTGCTATGTAATTGTATCGGGGTGGTTGGCGGCCCCACCATCTCGTTCTTCAGCCTCTACGCCAAGCGCGATCATAGTTGGACCTCCTCGCAGGTCGGCGACGCGATCGTAATCGCCTACCTGCTGGGGATGTGCGGTACGCTGCTATGCGGCTATTTGATGGACAATATCGGGCGGCGCGCCACGGCCTCGATGTTTTTCGTCGGCGCGGGCATTGCGATGGTCGCGCTGTTTCACAGCAACAGCCATCAGGCCATTCTGACCGGCATCATGGCGACCATGTTCACCTATCAAGGTGCGCGCACCGCGACCTCGGCGCTTTCGGCGGAATTGTTTCCCACCACGGCGCGCGCGACCGGCTATAGCTTGACGGTGCAGGTCTTTGGCCAACTGGGCTGGATGCTGGCACCATTAGCCGCCGGGCTGTTATCGGACTACATGGGCAGCCTGGGCAATGCGGCGGCTCTGTTCGGGGTTGGTCCGCTCATCGGTGCTGGTTTGATCATGGCGTATGCGCCCGAGACTAAAGGCCGTAAACTTGAGGAACTGTCGCCCGACCTCACGGTTGAGCATACCGACGAAAGCGCCAAGCGCTGATTAACACCAACCCATTCACGGCACTCGCGCTTTGGGCCACTATTGTGTATCAGTACGCTCTAGCGGGACCGCGTGGCGCGGCGATGCGGGTACGCCATGGGAGCGAAGCGCATCAGGTGGAACGAAACGGAGCCGAGCAACCAGTCCGCGAGTTGCAAAAAAGAGGAATCGAGCGGGCGAGAGTTACATTTTTAACGCTTGCGGACGCGCCCGCCCGCGGAGCCGCGTTGAGGTCCAGATTCAGCACCGCGCGAGGAGATCATGGCAGGCAAGTACTTCGAAGAATTCCGGGTCGGCGACGTTTTCCAGCATCAGCCCAGCCGCACCGTGACAGAGACCGACAACCTGCTCTTCACCACGCTCACGATGAACGTTCAGCCGCTTCATCTCGATGTCGAATTTTCGAAAAAGGCGGAGTTCGGGCAGCGCCTCGTCAACAGTATTTTTACGTTAGGCCTGGTGGTGGGACTTTCGGTCGGCGACCTGACGCTCGGCACCACGGTTGGTAATCTTGGCTTTGATAAGACCGAATTCCCCAAGCCGGTTTTTATCGGCGATACGATTACAGCTGAAACCGAAATTATCGAGGTGCGCGAGTCCAAGTCGCGCCCGCAATGGGGTGTCGTCATCTTCGAGCATCGCGGGGTCAATCAGCGCGGTGAGACCGTGGTGAAATGCCGGCGCGCGGGGATGATGCGGCGCAAACCCCAGTAAAAGCGCGCGGGCCGATGCCAGGTTGAAGCGTAAACCTCGACTTTTTTTGCCCGCCCACTGTCATAGGCAACGGCCCATCAACAGAATTTATTTGCGCGAACACAGCCATACTGTGGCGTCTTGTAAGTAAGTTACGCAAATAGCGCTGTCATCCTGAGAGTGTGTGAAGATTTTGTTTTTCTGTCATTCCGAGCACAGCGAGGAATCCCGGATCCTTCTGCTTTTCCTGTGTTTTTTCGGGATTCTTCACTTATTTCGAACGCACCTCGCGGACTCGTTTGCTCGCTCCGCCTACGGCTACGCTAATGGCGGCCTCCGTTCAGAATGACAAAAATTCACGGACCCTGGGCTATTTACCCTACGCCATATTCCCGGAGCTTTGGCGAGCGCCAAGTCACGTCAACGGTCGTCGCCGGATAGCAGCGGGGCAGGCAAAAAAGCCTCTCTCAGGGATTCAGCCGCAGTCGATTTCCCACCTGTGTCCATAAGGAACAGAATTTGCTCGCCTCGCATAAAGAAAACGACTGAGATTTCTCCGCCGTTTCGTTTGTAATTTACAAATGCTTTCTGCAACTCGTTATGGCTAATACCGAAGATGTACATCGGCTAGAATCCGAGCTTGAGCAGGAAAAACATGAGTTGCGCGACGACGTGGACCAACTGCGCGAGAAAGTCCATGAAACGCGAGCGGACCTAAGCCCCACAAGATTGGTGCAAAATCGCGTCCTTGCGCTTATGGGACTGGCGTTCGTACTTGGCTTTCTTCTCGGCTATCGACGCCCTCGGGCCGATTAGACCGGCGATTCGCGGGTGAATGACATGGCTGGCGAAACCGATAGCGCCAATTCACCAACGACATTGGCGGAGAATGCGAATTGGGGTGAATTGCTGTCCAAAACCGTCGATGATCTTTCGCGGATTGGCCGAACGGAAATCGAGCTGCTCGAAGTCACCTTGAAGCGGCTGATTGAAGAGCAAACCGACAAGGTGGTTGGAATGGCGTTTCTGCTGGTGACGCTGGCCTACGGAACGCTTTTCCTGCTAGGCGGTATTGTCCTGGTGATCCACCTCTGGCTGGCCTGGTGGTTGTCATTTCTGATAACTGCGGGTTTCGTTATGTGCACCGGGGTGGCATTCATGCTGATGATGGTGGCGGTGGCCAGGCAAAAGACCGCGTAATTTGGCCGGCCCCAGCCGGTTCTTCCCACTTTGCTTCATTGAAAATGGCTCACGAGCTCGAGGCCGACCATCACGGTCATAGCGCCGATTCGCCGCGGGAAATACCGCGTGCGTGGTGGTGGAGCTTAGCCAAGCGGGTCTACAGCTCCAACAATGACAAAAACCTGTCGCTGCTCGCGGCGGGAATCGCCTTTTACGCAATGCTGGCGATTTTCCCGGCGCTCGCCGCGTTGGTCGCGATTTACGGTTTGCTGGCGAATCCCGCCACTATCCAGCACGAAATCAATGCGATCCGCGGCGTGATTCCGGGCGAGGCGCAAAACCTGATTGCCACGTATTTGACTTCAATCGTCAGCACCAGCCCTTCGAAATTGGGCATCGGCCTGATTGTCAGCATCCTGGTGGCCTTGTATTACGCGCGCAGTGGCACCGTGAGCCTGATCGAAGCGCTCAACGTCACCTACGAAGAACGGGAAAAACGCGGCGTACTTCATTTTGAGCTCGTTGCGATGCTCATCATGGCGGGCGCCGGCATCTTCGTGATCATCGCGCTACTACTGATTGCGGCGTGGCCCGCCGCTTTGCGCTTCCTACCCTTCAGCGGAGCGACCAAGACCATCGGAGCCATCGCGCCCTGGCCGATATTGATTGCGATGCTGGCGGCCGCGCTCGCGACGACCTATCGCTTCGCACCGTCGCGAAGCGAGGTCAAATGGCGCTGGGTCAGTGGGGGGGCGGTCGCGGCAAGCGCGCTGTGGATTGCCGGTTCCGCCGGCTTTACCTTTTACGTGGCGAAGTTTGGCAATTACGGCAAAAGCTTCGGCGCCCTGGGCGCGGTGGTGGTATTGCTCACGTGGCTGTATCTCACCGCCTACGCGATCCTGATTGGAGCTTGTCTCGACGCCGAAATGGAGCGCCAGACCACGCGCGACACAACCCGTCCTCCTGAGCGGCCGATGGGTCGCGGGGGCGCCAAAATGACCGACACCGCGGCCGATGATGATCACCCTTGACCAGCCGCGAGGATGAGACGGGGGCAAGCGACCGAATTCCCCCAACTGACAAGCTTCCGGGGGCATGGCGCCGCGAGCTAAACTTGAACGCACGCCCATGGCTTATCAGGTTTCTCACGCCATTATCGGTACCGCCGGCCATATTGATCACGGCAAGACCGCACTTATCGCCGCGCTCACCGGGCAAGACACCGATCGCCTCAAGGAGGAGAAAGAGCGCGGTATTTCGATTGATTTGGGCTTTGCCTACTTCACTCTGCCGGACGGCACGCGCGCCGGCGTAATCGATGTGCCCGGTCATGAACGCTTCATCCGCAACATGCTGGCGGGGGCGCACGGGGTTGATCTGGTGCTTTTCACGGTGGCGGCTGACGACGGCATCATGCCGCAGAGCGAAGAACATCTGGATATTCTGCATTTGCTCGGCGTGAGTCGTGGTATTTTCCTCATCACCAAGGCGGATTTGGCCAACGAGAAGCGGCTTGGCGAAGTGCGTGAGGAAATCGAGCTGCTGGCGGACGGCACAAAGCTGGAAGGTGCGCCGATCATGCCGGTTTCATCAATCACTGGCGCTGGCCTTCCACAGTTGCGGCTGGAGATCGCGCGGCTGCTGGAAGGCTTCCAGGCCAGGCGTGCGACGGGGCTCTTTCGCTTGCCGCTCGACCGCGCCTTCGTGATCAAGGGTCATGGCACCGTGGTGACCGGCACTGCGATGGGCGGCGGGGTGCATGCGGGGCAAAAATTGCGCGTCCTGCCCGGTGGCGAAGAGGTGCGCGTGCGTTCTATCCAGGTCCATAACGAAACGGTCGAGAATGCGGGACGCTGCCAACGCGTCGCGCTCAATCTGACCGGCGCCGAGCGCCTACGGCTCGGGCGCGGCGTCGTCCTGGCCGATGATCGGTTGCGCTTTACCACCCAGCGAATCGATGCGCGGCTTGAGCTGCGCCCGGCCGCTAAACGTCCCCTGCGCAACAATCAGCGCGTGCGGTTCTTTATCGGCACCGCCGAGACTATCGGTCGCGCCATCGTACTGGAGAGCGCCGGTCAAATCGCGCCAAAGCAAAACGGCCTGGTGCAATTGGTCTTTGACGAGCCCGTGGTCGCGCTCAACGGCGACCGCTTCGTGGTGCGCGATGAAACCAACTTGCGCACCCTTGGCGGCGGAGTGGTGCTGAATCCGCTTGGTCGCCGCGTACGCCGGCCACTGGAGCTGTATGTGAAAGGACTCGCCGCGCTCGATGGTGAATTCAGCATTGCCGCGGTCCAGGCCATGCTTAGCCTGCAGGAGAGTATCGCCACGCCAATCGCGGAATTGGCGCAACTGTTCAACACGCCGGTGCCTGAAGTTGAGAAGGTGCTCAAGGGCGCCGGTTTGGTCAAGCTTTCGCTCGGCGACGAGGAAGGATATACGACTGCGGGGAAATGGGAGGAGCTCAAACGCTTCATTATTGCGGCGGTTGCCGAGCATCATCGGCAGGAACCACTCGCCCCGGGCCTCGATATGGAAGCGCTGCGAGCGCAACTTCCCTACGCGGTCGGCGCGCGCGCTTTTCGCTCCTTGCTCGATCGCCTGGGTCGCGACTCCGGCCTCGTGCGCGAAGAAAGCGTCATCCGTTTGCAGTCACATCAGGTCACGCTCGGCGGACTTGATGGCAAGCTTGGCGCGCGCATCGAGCAGACCCTCAAGGAGGCGCGTTTTCAGCCGCCCGACCTCAAGCAACTCGCCGACGTGCTTAAAATCGCTCCGATGGAATTTGCGCACCTGCGCGGCGTGATTAGCGCGATGGAGCGCGAGGGGCGCGTGGTGAAAGTCGCCACGGACTTGTACTTCGAACATGGCGCGCTGGCCGCGGCGCGCGAGGCGCTGACGCAACGACTGGCGGCTGACGGCGAGATTACCGCGGCGGTCTATCGCGACCTGCTGGGTGCGTCGCGCAAATTCGCCATCGCGTTGCTGGATTATTTCGATCATAGCGGCGTCACGGTTCGCGTCGGCGACACGCGCAAACTCCGTACTCGCGGTTAACGGCGCCAGTAAATCTTAAACGCAGCTCGCGGACTTGCTTGCTCGGCTTCACTGCGTTACGCCTGGTGTCGCATCGGCGACACGCGCAAGCCCCGCACTCGTGGGTAGCCTGAAATGCCAGTGTGGCACCAGGCTCTTTCCATTGACCCACTTTTATGACAACC